>CALWUZ010000170.1 GCA_944384845.1 uncultured Clostridia bacterium | reverse complement strand
ATGGAAACAGAGAGGAGAATAGTGCTTTTGGGCAAAAGAAAAAGGCGTATGGATTTTAACTTTCCATACGCCTTTCGGTGTGATTTTTGCTATTTGTGGGTTCAAGTCCTGTCAGTATAGGATTTTTGCCGTTTGGCATCTATAGAATCTATGCTGAAAAACTTGCCCTGAAAATGCCGAAAAGCCTTGATAAATCAAGGCTTTTCGCTTGGGCATCTTTTTTAGTGCCCTCTTATGGCCCGCCCGAAGGGATTCGAACCCCCGTTCTTCAGAATCGGAATCTGCTGCGTTATCCAGCTGCGCCACAGGCGGATATATTTACGGGCGGAAATCCGCCCGCGTTTTTTTACTGTTCGTAGCCGTTGGGATTATTTTTCTGCCAGCGCCACGTATCCTCGCACATTTCTTCAATTCCATATTCCGCAGTCCAGCCGAGGACATTCCTCGCCTTGTCGGCGTTGGCGTAAACCTCATCCGGGTCGCCGGGGCGGCGCGGATCTATAACATACGGTATTTTTATACCGGAGGCTTTTTCAAAGGCGTCCTTAAGCTGAAGAACGCTCGTTCCGTTGCCGGTGCCGAGGTTGAACGCCTCGCAGCCGGTATTTCTGAGCGCCCATTCGATAGCCTTTACGTGTCCCGCCGCCAAATCAACGACGTGGATATAATCGCGCACGCCGGTGCCGTCAACCGTTTTATAGTCGTTTCCGAAAACATGCAGTTTTTCGAGCTTGCCGACCGCCACCTGAGAAATATACGGCATAAGATTGTTGGGTATTCCCTTAGGGTCTTCACCGATAAGACCGCTTTTGTGCGCGCCGATAGGATTGAAATAGCGCAACAGTGCCACGCACCAGCCGTTGTCCGCCGTATACAGGTCGGTTAAAATATTCTCAATAAACAGCTTGGTTCTGCCGTATGGATTTATCGCACCAAGGGGCATTCCCTCAACCAGCGGCATTTCCTCAGCCACACCGTAAACTGTGGCTGAAGACGAAAATACTATCTTCTTAACGCCAAACTCGTTCATAACCTCGATCAGAACGATTGTGCTGATAAGGTTGTTGTCATAATACATAACCGGCTCACGTACCGACTCGCCCACCGCTTTAAGACCGGCGAAATGAATAACCGCCTCGATACTGTTTTCAGAGAAAATTTTCTTGAGCGCTTCCCTGTTTCGTACGTCTTCCTTATAAAATTTTACGTTCTTTCCGGTGATTTTTTCAACCCTTTTAAGCGACTCGCTGCTGCTGTTGTCGAGATTGTCGATAACGACAATATCAAATCCGGCATTCAGCATTTCAATACATGTATGGCTGCCTATATACCCGGCGCCTCCGGTTATCAAAATAGACACTGCAATCCCCTCCGTTTATCAAAAATATGATATAACAAAATTCTCATTTTGTCAACCTAATTAAATTTATTCGGCAAAATAAACACATAGCTTGCAATATCCGTTTTTATATGATATTATTTTAATATCTTAATTAAGGAGAGAACATTATGATAAAAAAATTCGCAGCATTGCTTATAACGGCGGTGCTCACGCTTAGCTTTGCCGCCTGCACGGCTCCGGGCAGCGCCGAAAAAGCGCTTACGGCAGAAGAAATTTACCGCAAAGCCGCCGAGAAACAGAGCGGCGCCGAAACGGCGGATATGAACATCGACTGCGTTATAAATCTGTCAGCCGCGGGAGAAAGCCTCTCTATGAATATGTCGATGAGAGCAAAGAGCGATCTTTCGGACAAAGAAAACGTAAAGCTCGGAATGGCTTCAAAAATCAGCATGCCGAACTCCGGTGAAACCGAGATAAACTACGCCTATATCGGAGATACCATCTACGTCGAAACGGCTGGAATAAAGTACAAGTCCGCAGTAACCCCTGAGCAGGCGCAGGAAATAATGGGAAGCTCATCGGCAAACGAGATTATGACAGCCGACATCATCAGAGACGCTGAGCTCACAAAGGACGGAGATAACAATATAATAAACTTCAGTTTTGACGAAAGCCTTTACAATGATATATTAAAAAACAGCCTGGGCAGCCTTGGCAACGCTTCCGGAATAAGCTACGAGTTTACCGAATTCGGCGGTTCCGCCGTTATCGACAAGGATTACAATATGAAATCACTTAAGGCAACGGTAAAAGCGATAATGTCGTCCGACGGGACCGGTGCCGCGGAAAGCGGCTCAGAAACCGCCGAAACCGTGGAAATCAGTATGGATATGGATATTAAAATAAACTCTGTCGGCGAACCGGTGGAAATAACCGCCCCCGCTGACGCGGAAAGCTATACTGAGGTCTCTCCCGACGCACTGACCGCAAGCGCTGCCTGAATATTCTGCAGGCTTCCGGCGGTGAAAGGCTTTTTCAGGATTTCTTAGAACCTTTTCGGTTTGAAAACACCCATATTTTCTGTATTTTAAAGCTTAGAATAAAGAGCAGTATATCCACTATTATCTTAGTAAATACCGCCTCGGTATTAAAGAACTTCCACACAGCCGTCACAATACCGGCGGAAAGCGCCGCCTGGCAAATACATAAAATATAATATTTCAGCATTACGGCGGAGGTTTTACCTCCGCTTTTAAATACTATGCGCCTGTTGACGGCAAAATTAAACAGCGAGGAGCAGATTCTCGATACCGCGGTTGCAAGCGTTATCGCAAAATCCGCATCCGGTCCCGCTATACGGTTTATTATTCTGAGAGCAATCTGAAACAGTCCTATATCGATTATAAATGAAAGTATAGAGGAAAATGTATACTTAAAAAACGAGCCTAAAATCAGCCGGTAGATAGCGACGGAATCTTTCAGGGGACGAAAATGAGTTTCGCTGTTGTTGTTGACATATATCGTCTCAATCGGTATTTCGGTTATCGGAATTTTTTTATCCGCGGCTTCTATCAGAATATTGGTTTCATACTCAAAGCGCTCGCCGTAAAGCTCTATAAAGCAGTAAATAAGCCCGGTCGGGTAACCGCGCAGCCCAGTCTGGGTATCGCTTATTTTCATCCCGTAAAGAAAGCGGAATGCCGTACGTGTTATTTTATTGCCGTATCTGCTTTTAAAGGGTACATTATCGCTGTCAAAATCCCGGCAGCCGAGAACGAGCGAATCCGGATTTTCAATCATCGCGCTCTGAAGCCTTAAAACATCAGCCGCCGAATGCTGACCGTCCGAATCGACCGTTATAACGCCCGAATACTCCTCAAGATCAGGAAGATTAAGAAAATAATTGAAGCCGTTTTTCATCGCTCTGCCCTTTCCTGAATTTACGGCATGCGTAAGCACCGTACAGCCGCGGCGACCTGCCACGGTCTCAAATATTTCCGAGCAGGATTTTCGGCTTCCGTCGTTCACGACCAGAATATCCCGTATGCCCTTGGAAAGCAAATCGTCGATATATTCTATCAATCCGCTGTTCGGGTTATAGGCCGGTATTAAAATAAGACATTTTTTCATACTGACTCCTCGCGGTCCGAATAAGGCGTTTTAAATATTTTCGCGAAGCTTTAATTATCGTGCTGTAAACCTTCGCGGGTTAAAACTCTGATATAAAAAGAAGGCATAACACAAGGCCTGCCTTCTTCAAATTCTTATTCAGAAAAATTTTAAGCCTTTCCGACCGAGCCGAACAGCTTCATTTTCTCCTTAACAGTGTCCTTAATGGCGGCTGTGCCGTCGGCGAGCAGCTTTCTCGGATCAAAGCCTTTTCCGACAAGGTCTTTGCCTGCCTCGATATACTTGCGGGTTGCGGCGGCGAAAGCCAGCTGGCATTCGGTATTTACGTTTATCTTTGAAACGCCGAGCGAAATAGCCTTTTTAATCATATCCGCCGGAATCCCGGTTCCGCCATGCAAAACAAGCGGCATGGTTCCGGTAAGCTTCTGTATTTCCTCAAGGGTGTCAAAACGCAGACCGGTCCAGTTTTCAGGATATTTGCCGTGGATATTTCCGATTCCCGCCGCAAGCATGGTAACGCCTAAATCAGCGATCATTCTGCACTCCTCGGGGTCTGCCACCTCGCCGCCGCCGACGACGCCGTCTTCCTCGCCGCCGATAGCGCCGACCTCCGCCTCGATCGACAGACCAAGCTTATCGCAGATTTCAACAAGCTCCTTGGTTTTGGCTATATTTTCCTCAATCGGGTAATGAGAGCCGTCAAACATAACCGATGAGAAGCCCGCCTCGATGCACTTTTTAGCGCCCTCATAGCTGCCGTGGTCAAGGTGAAGAGCAACCGGAACGGTAATTCCCATTTCCTCAAGCATCCCGTTTACCATGCCGACAACCGTTTTATACCCGCACATATATTTGCCCGCGCCCTCGGAAACGCCGAGTATTACGGGAGACTTAAGCTCCTCGGCGGTCTGAAGGATCGCCTTGGTCCACTCAAGATTGTTGATGTTGAACTGACCGACCGCGTATTTACCCGCCTTGGCCTTTGTAAGCATTTCCTTTGCAGATACTAACATTCCTATTCCTCCGTATTAAAAAATCTTAATATATTGTATATCAATTTTTTCCTAAAATCAAGTCTTTATTTACCGGGATCCTCGTTTACGACCTCAGGCGGATTTTCAAGCAGCTCAGGCTTGCGCAGATACTGCTTCATACGCCTGAACGCCAGTGCGAAATAACCGCCGGAGCATATTCTCTCATCCATTACCACGCCGAGCGGTATGCACCTTTCAAAAATTATCTCTCCGCTGTGGCGCTTGGGCACTTCGCGCAGATTTCCCATGGTGATGAAAACGCTGGTTGTGCCGAACTCATAGCAGTGGTGATATATATGATTTGTGCGTATCGACGCCAAATTGGAAATACACAGACTGTTATGGAACGGTGACGCGTCGATAAGTTTTTTAGGCAAAAGACCGTGCTTATCCATAAATCTGAACAGCCCGACACCTATTCTCAGCACACCCGGGGTGCCTAAAAGTATCTTTATCATTTTCTCCGTACCGTTTTTCTCGGGCGTTTCACGGTTTTCGGTGACATATTTATCAATTTTATTATTTACGTCAAAAACCGTATCAGTCATTTTAAAATACATTTTTGACATAGTGCCGTTGTCAAGCTCGCCCGACTTTAAAACCACCATTGCCACGGAAAATTCATTTCTTGCGTAGGGCTTGCAGTTCATTATGAAACGGTTAAGCAACGGAAACTCCGCCGCGGTGCGCAGATACGCCGCAATGATTACTCCCATATGACTGAGCGCCATTCCCTGCTTGCGCTTTTCGTTAAGATAATTCTGAATCGGATCATACGGAATATCCAGCGTAACCATATTCATCGAGTCAACCCGCTTGTTCATTATGTAAGCCGCCACTGTATACATGGGGTCTGTATTTTTAAGACGCTTGCCGTCAGCTCTCATCCTCTAAAACTCCGTTTCTCCGCCGTGTTTTTACCCGTGAGGGCAGAATAATTAAAGCGGTATTTTGAAGGTCTTTTTAATGCACAAAGCAATAATATCACAAATTGCCGCAAAACACAACACTTTTTTAACAAACTGTGAATAACAAAAACTCCCTGCTTAAAACAGGGAGCTGAAAAACATCAGGTTATTTTAACGGGACTGCGTTTTGCCCCGCGCTTTCTGCCGGGAAGCAGATACGCGAACGGAAACGCCGCCGCGCATACAATCAGAGCAGCCCAGACATCAATTATCGAATGCTGCTTCAGATAAACCGTTGATGCACTGATCAGAACGGTAGACGTTATAAAGAAAAGCTGCCATCTCAGATTTTTAAAGCGCCCGCACTGCCAGCTTGTGAACAGCACCGCAAACGAGCCTATCACATGCAGCGAGGGGCAGACGTTTGTATTCGTGTCGAACGCGTACAATCCCTTTACAATGTCAACACAGAAATTATCCCGTTCAAACTCGGTGGGGCGCAGCTCCTGACTGGTAGGATACACAATGTAAATTACGGTAGTCAGCGTATATGTAATCATTATAAAATACATCAGCTTTTTAAACGCCGGAACGTCAAAAAACAGCGTATAAACATGAATGCCGACAAGAAAGACGAACCAGAAGTAATACGGAAAAACAAAGTATTCGCAAAAAGGGATTTTTGCGTCGAGAGGCGATTCCACCGGATGATATGTGAGCGTCAGTCCCCGTTCCAGAAGCAGGAAGGTAAGCCCGTAAAGGGGCCAGTAAATGAGCAGAAGCAAATGCTGGAACTCAGGCGAAGCGATATTGCCGGGTCTTAATTTTCTATAATCTACCATATAATAAGTCTACATCCTTAAGTACATAATCGCGTATTTCCGAGGCGGCGCAGCCTTTAAATTCAGCCGCTAAATTATCGGACATTTTTTTAAGCAGCACGTCATTTTCAAGATAATCGCACACGGCGTCACAAAGCTCCAGTGGAGATTCACGCATATCGGCGCAGCCGTTTTTGATAAAAAACTCGTAATTGCGGGTTTCACAGCCCGGCACCGCATCAATGAATATCATCGGAAGCGCTTTTACCGCGGCCTCGGTGGTGCTCAAGCCTCCGGGCTTTGTAAGAATCATATCCGCCGCATCCATATAAAGCGGCATACGGTTTGTATAGCCTATCACCCTGACGTTATGCGGCAGAGGATATTTCGTAAGCGATTTATAAAGACGCACATTGTTGCCGCATATGACCACCAGCACCGAATCCGACGGCATCTGACACGGCAGATACTCCGCAAGGGTCTTTATCGGACCGCAGCCCATGCTGCCGCACATAAGAAGCACGATTTTTTTATCCCGCGGCAGCGAAAGCGAAGCCCTTGCCTTTTCGGGGGGGACGCTTTCGTAAAAATCCAGCTTTACCGGAATGCCTGTCGGAACAAGCTTTGCCGCCGGTATGCCGTTTGAAGCGAACTCCGCCATAAGCTTTTTATGCGGAATAAAATACGCGTCAAGCGATGTCTGGTTCACTCCGGGCGAGCAGGTATAATCGGTGGCTATAAAATACGTCTTTACAATGCTTTTGCGCCGCTTTTTAAGCTCGGTCATCATCATAGCAGAAAAAACATGGGTGCATATCACCGCATCGTAGCTGTTAAGCTTCAGAAATTTTTCAAGCGCCTCACAGCCCTTTATCACCAGCTCGTAAATAAAAGATTCGTCGCCGTCCTTCGGCGGGTGGTTTTCCTCATAGCGGTAGCTTACGCCGAACAGCCTCGGCATCTTGCGGTAAATAAAAACGTGACCCTTGCTTATAAGCTTGGATTTTTCCGGAGACCAGAACGCCAGCGCATCCTTTATCTCGCAGGTATGCCCCTGTCTTTCAAAGCAGTCCTTGACCGCCTTTGCGGCGGAATTATGCCCCTCTCCGGTATTGCAGGACAGAATCAGGAAGCGCACTTTTCTCTCTCCTCACGTTTTAAGAGTCTGTCACGAAATCTTATTAAATGCGGTCTGTTATACCGCTGAATCAGAATAAACGGTATGTTGCATACAATAAAGACAGCCATCAGTATTACTCCGGTTTCATTTTTCCATATAAAATATATTCCCAAAGAAAAGACACAAAGCCAGTAATGAACGCATTCCGCAACGCAGGTCTCTTTTATAAGCGCGGTAACGCTTTCACTCGTATTTTCAGTCGTCACTTTTTTCGGCAGCATATCGCGCATAACGCGGCTCATATCCGGAAGCTTTGTCTTCCAGCGCTTTATCCCTATTTTTTCATAAAGCTTTCCGTTTTTTTCCCAGACGAATATAACGTACGGAAATCTTTTTTCGCTGAACCAGCGGCGCGGCAGTGATTCTCCGATATAATGAGCAAGAATGCCTATTATTGCGACATAGACTATGCTCGACAAGAGTTTCATTCTATCATCCTATCGTTGAATTTTGTGCGATTTCTAATATAATAACACAAAAACTCAAAGGTATCAATAAAAAAATCCCACCATGGCAAAAACAGTGCAAATAAATCTCCGCAGCACTTGAAAGTCGGCTCAAAAAACAGTATAATATGTATTGTTTACGTTTTTTTCCCCATAATAATCCGGGAGGGGAAAAAATGAAAAACAACAATGAAGCAAACGATAAAAAGAATGACGGTATAGAGGAGACCTCTCTTGACGAAATCAAGGAGAACGGCTCTGTCGCCGCCTTTGACGGCAGGCATAAAATTTACTGCCTTACCATTATAGGCGAAATCGAGGGGCACAATGTGCTTCCCGAGCAGAACAAAACCACCAAATACGAGCATGTGATACCGCAGCTTGTGGCTATTGAGGAAAGCCGGGAAATAGAGGGGCTGCTGATAATTCTCAACACCGTGGGCGGAGACGTAGAAGCGGGGCTCGCGATAGCCGAGCTTATATCGGGAATGAAGAAGCCCACCGTTTCCTTTGTTCTGGGCGGAGGACATTCCATAGGCGTGCCGCTCGCCGTTTCGGCAAAGCGCTCCTATATCGCTCCTTCAGCCACAATGACCATCCACCCTGTAAGAACCACCGGTCTTGTCATCGGCGTGCCTCAGATGATGAATCATTTCGCCCGTATGCAGGCGCGCATTACTGACTTTGTGGTCAGAAACTCCGGAATCTCCGCTCAGCGATTTACAGAGCTTATGATGAATACCGGTGAAATGGTGACCGACGTCGGATCGGTGCTTTCGGGCGAGAAAGCGGTAAGCGAAGGGCTTATTGACAATATCGGCGACCTTAACACCGTTATTGAAGGGCTTTACAGTCTTATAGAAAGAAAATGATGCCGCGTCGCGCCCGCCGGCAGGCATAAGCGCGTGACCTTAAGGCTTTGGCCGGTCAATCCGGCTTACATACCGTTTCCCCTTTTCCTTATACTATTATATCGGAATTTTATTAAATTTAAACCGGCATACATATTAAACTTTCTTTAAGAACATCGCATTATTTTCTTAAGTTTGAACAAGCAATACATATTAAGGAGACTGAAAAATGGCAGCGGCAAAAAAAAGCAGCGGATCGCGCGCAGGCGCCTCCGCCAAAACACGGAAGAAACCCGCGGCGCGGGAAGTATCGGCGGGCAGAAGACAGCTTTGGTCTGTCGTATGGTTCGCCGTCGCGGTGTTCCTGCTGTGCGTGGTGTTTATTCCCGGGCAGAACGTCTGGCGCGCCGTACATAACGCGATATTCGGGATTTTCGGAGTCACGGCGTATTTTTATCCGTTCCTTTTAGGCGCGGTAGCGATACTTGTAGCCGCGGACAAAACCGGAGGCTCAATAAGCGCCAAAATAATCGAATCAGGCGTCCTCGCAGTGCTGGTCGGCGCCGCGGTGGACATATTTGTAAAGCACAATGAAGCGCTTTCATTCTGGGAGCATCTTGTTCAGGCGTATAAATCCGGCATACAGCTTAAAAGCGGCGGCTTTCTGGGTGCGCTCGCGGGTCAGCCGCTCTATCTCGCCTTCGGGAAGACAGGCGCCGCAATCACAGTTATTCTGCTCATTTTTGTTTTCGTTATGATAATAACCGGAACCACGCTGATCTCGCTTTTCAAAACTATGGCAAGACCTGTAAAATCCATATCCGAGCAGGCAGAAAACGCGTATCAGAACCGTATTGAGCATGAGCCGGAGAACAGCGGCGGAAAGCGGCTTAAGGTCGTAAAGGGCTTTAATGTGGATATTCCGGTAGACGATATTCCCGAAAAGCGGAAATTAAATAAGGAAACTCTGGACGAAAAGCAGCGCAAGGTGATCTCCGCTTATTACGACAGCTCATACGAGCAGGACAAGCCGCCAGCGGAAAAAGCCGAGCCCGAAGTTCCGAAGGAGGAGCGCCGGGACATAGACAGCGCGCTTAAGGCGGCGCGCGCCGAGGCTCAGGCGGAGAAAACCGCCGAAAACGCGCAGGAAAAAATTGATTTCAAGCAGGAAACAGATAAATTTACCGAGCATCTCGAAAAAGAGGCGGAGACAGCCTCGGACAGCTACAAATTTCCTCCGCTCAGCCTTTTAAAAGAAACAAAGCCGCAGAACGCCGCCTCTCTCTCGGCGGAGCTTGACGGCACCGCAGAGCGCCTGGTGGAAACCCTGCGCAGCTTCGGGGTGGAAACCCGCATT
The DNA here is from genome assembly GCA_944384845.1 of uncultured Clostridia bacterium. Lineage (GTDB taxonomy): Bacteria > Bacillota > Clostridia > Oscillospirales > Acutalibacteraceae > UBA737. Next base: position 37,074 of record CALWUZ010000170.1, on the reverse strand, counting down.
GTAGATATAAGCCGCGGACCTACCGTGACCCGCTATGAGCTTCAGCCCAGTGCCGGGGTAAAAATCAGCAAAATAACCAATCTCGCCGACGATATAGCCCTGAATCTCGCTACCGCGGGAGTGCGTATAGAAGCGCCTATTCCCAACAAAGCCGCGGTGGGCATCGAAGTCCCGAACAAGGCGAGCGCGGTGGTGGGGGTACGCGGAATACTTGAGGCTCCACTCTTTACCTCCGCCAAAAGCAAGCTGACAGTAGCCCTCGGCAGGGACATCGGCGGAAACGCCGTTATAACAGATATTGCCAAAATGCCGCACGGACTGATAGCAGGCGCTACGGGTTCGGGAAAATCGGTTTGCATAAACACCATAATAATCAGCATTCTTTACAAAGCCACTCCGGAGGAAGTAAAGCTTCTGATGATAGATCCAAAGGTGGTTGAGCTTGGCATATACAACGGCATTCCGCACCTTCTGGTGCCTGTCGTGACCGACCCGAGAAAGGCGTCGGGCGCGCTCGGCTGGGCGGTCAGCGAAATGGAAAAGCGCTACAAAATGTTTGCCGACAGAGGCGTGCGCGACCTTGCCGGATACAACCGTTTCGTTGAAAATCTCGGCGATCCGGAAATTGAAAAAATGCCTCATATCGTCATAATCATAGACGAGCTTGCCGATCTTATGATGACGGCACCTAACGAGGTCGAGGATTCCATAAACCGCATTGCCGCCAAGGCGCGCGCCGCCGGAATGCACCTTATAATAGCCACGCAGAGACCGTCGGTAGACGTAGTCACCGGAGTTATAAAGGCAAATATACCTACAAGAATCGCATTTGCGGTTTCCTCTCAGATTGACAGCCGCACCATTCTTGATTCTGCCGGTGCCGAAAAGCTTCTTGGGCGCGGCGATATGCTTTTCAGCCCCGTCGGTTCTGCAAAGCCCAAGCGCATTCAGGGATGCTTTGTGAGCGACGAAGAGGTTGAGGCGGTAGTCGAATACATAAAAGGAGACCATACTGCCGATTACGACGATAACGTTATGGTCGAAATCGAAAGACAGGCGGCGGTTGAGAAAAAGCAGAAAACCGGACTTGCCGAGGACGGTCCCGATGAAGACCCGATGCTTAACGACGCCGTAAGGGTAGTCGTTGAAGCAGGTCAGGCCTCCACCTCGCTTTTACAGCGCAAATTAAAGCTCGGCTACGCCAGAGCCGCCAGAATAGTGGACGAAATGGAACAGCGCGGAATCGTCGGTCCCTACGAGGGCTCCAAGCCCCGCAAGGTGCTTATCACTAAGGATCAGCTTATGGAGCGGGAGGCCGGAGGCGGCGATGAACAGGAGCAGGAATAAGCGCGGCATAATTCTCGCCGCGGCTGCGGTGCTTGCTGCTGCTGTCTTCACAGCGCTCTTTTACGGGGAAGCCTTTTCGCGCAAATTGCAGCAGGTATTCGCTCCCGCCGCGGCTTTTGATACCTCGGCGGATTTTGTAAAGGTTATCAACGTAGGTCAGGCGGACTGCATGCTTGTATATTCAAACGGCTGCTCACTGCTGATAGACGCCGGTCTTCCGGCTTCGGCGGAGGATATATGCCTTGAGCTTGAAGCCTGCGGCATAAAAAGCGTCGACGCGGTGATAATAACCCATCTCCACGACGATCACGCGGGCGGTCTTGAGGAAATAGCAAAGCGTCACAAGATAGATAACCTGATAATTCCCGAGCTTTTCTCCGGCGAGGAAGCCGCCCTCGGTGCCGAGGGCGCTAAGCGGACCATCGCGGAGGACGGAGGTCGGATTTACACGGCGGTTCAGGGAATGAACCTTGAAATCGGGGAATTTGAAATAACCGTACTCGCGTATTACGGGGATATGTCCGACGAAAACGACAGGTCGGTAATAGCAATGGCAGAAATTGACGGACTAAAGTTTCTTTTTACCGGAGACGCCGGCGATAAAGCGGAAAAAAAGCTGATTGATGAGGGCATAAATGTCGACTGCGACGTATTAAAGGTCGGTCATCACGGCAGCAGCGGTTCAAGCTCGGACGCTTTTTTAAACGCCGCAAGCCCCGAATACGCCGCCATATCGGTAGGAGAAAACAATATATACTCCCATCCGAGCGGGGAGATTACATCGGCGCTTGAAGCCGCCGGCGCGGAAATTTACCGCACCGATACCGACGGCGATATAACCTTTTTTGTCGGAAACGGAAGAATCAGCCCGCAGACCGAGTATAAGAAGAACGCCGGCTGATATTTTTACCTTTTCCTTTAAAACGGCGCAAAAGATTTGCCAGATATACCGTTGCGGGGTGACGCTTAATGAAAACTGAGATCAGAAAATATATTCCGTCGGACTGCGGAGAGCTTTACCGGCTTTTTTACGATACGGTACACTTTGTTGCGGCAAAGGATTACAGCGCCGACCAGCTTGACGCCTGGGCGCCGGAAAACGCGGATTTAAAGAAATGGAACCGCTCTTTTAAAGAGAAGCTTACCCTTGTCGCGCTGGCAGACGGCAAAACCGCCGGCTTCGGAAATATTGATAAAACAGGCTATCTTGATATGCTGTATGTTCATAAGGATTATCAGAATATGGGGATAGCCTCCGCCTTATGCAATAGGCTTGAAGCGAAATCCGCCGCCGTAAAAATCACTGTACACGCCTCTGTCACGGCTAAGCCTTTTTTTGAAAAAAGAGGCTACACGGTTATAAAGGAACAGCATGTTATGCGGCGCGGCGTGCTTCTTACAAATTATATAATGGAAAAAAAGAAACCGTAAGCTGCCGGAGCTTCAGCCCGGCGGTTCACGGTTTCTTCAGTCAAATCATTCGCTTTTATATTTTATTTTTCCGGATACTGCTTATCCTTCCAATACCACCATTTAAGCTTCTCGCTGTCGTGCCGTTCATTATCCGCATAGTAAACCGCCGCCCTGAAAACATAAAGCTGGCATTTGTCCTCTTCATAGCCTTTTCTTTTGCAGTCCTCCTCATAAAGCCGCTGAGGGTCTTTTCCCCTTAAATCCTCGGCGCAGGTAATTCCTATTTTCAGCAAGTCATCCTTAATATTTTTTCCGATATTCGGTACGGTAATTAAATCTGTTTTCATTTTATCACCCTTTTATCGGTACCTGTTTCTGAACTGCGTAGGAGTCATGCCGCTGCTTTTTTTAAAAAGACGGCAGAAATTGCTGTGGTCGCTGAAACCGCATTTCTCCACAACAGCACCTATATCTGCGTCGGAGCCGGCGAGCATTTTTTTTGCCGCCGCGACGCGGCAGAGATACAGATAATTCATAACCGGAGTGCCGGTTATTTTTTTAAATGCGTGCGCAAGATAAGACGCGCTGATATGATGCTCTGCGGCCAGCGAGCCGAGCGAGTATTCAGCCGCGTAATTTTCGGAAAATTCCGTTTTTATTTTCCGAACGGTTTCGGAAAGCCCCTTTTCATGCTCCGAAAAAATTTCGGGCGCCTTTCTGTACAGCAGGGCGAGCAAACGGTACAGAAACAGCTCAAGCATATAGCCGCAAAGCTCCCCTCCGTTCCCGTATTCCTCAGTCATTTTTTCAAGTATAAGGCAATATTCTCCGGCAATATCAGATATATCTATCACGCTGCGGAAGCCCTCAGGCCGGTTTATAAGCACCGAAAGCAGCATTTCATCGGTCTCTTTAAGCGACACCGCCGCCGGAGACACGCGAAGCACATATCTTTTGTAACTGCCGCCGAGCGGCGTTATGGAATGGCGCTCAAACCTGTTTGTAAGCACGAGCGAGCCGGCGGGCGCTTCAACCGTCCTGCCGTTTACCGTGATGCTTGCCGCGCCCTCCTTTATGAACAAAAGCTGATTGCAGTCGTGAAAGTGGGAGGCTTTGCCGCCGAAATCCTCCGAATATTTAACCGATAAAACTATTCCGGACATTACGTCACCTCTTCCCCATTTTACCCTATCGTTACAAAAAAAGCAAGATTTACATAATTTAAAACACTTATTATATAGAAAAAACTCTGTTTTGCTGTAGAATTGAATTATAAAAGCGGCGCTTAATATTATTTACCTAAGGCGGTATGTGTATGAGCAGAGTGTATACAAATAACAATGAATTTAAACGGCAAAACGCGGACCTGAAAACAAACCTCCCTTATACCGAAGAGCTTTCGGTCCTCTCGGAAAAGCTTACGGTAGGAAGCACCGTTTTTCCCAACAGGCTGGCGTGTCAGGCTATGGAGGGCTGCGACTCAACGGCGGACGGCTCACCGGGCGAGCTGACGGCGCGCAGGTACGGACGCTTTGCTAAAGGCGGCGCGGGTACAATCTGGTTTGAGGCAACCGCCGTTATGGAGGAGGGGCGCGCCAATCCCCGTCAGCTTTACATAAACGAAAGCAATCTTGACGATTTCAAGCGTCAGGTCGAGGAGATTAAAAGCACGGGCTTAAAGCAGAACGGATACGCGCCTATAGTGATAATGCAGGCTACCCATTCGGGACGCTACAGCAAACCGCACGGCAGTCCGCGCCCGCTTATAGCCTATAACAATCCGATATTTGAAAAGGACGCGCCAATACCGAAGGAGGCAATCGTTTCCGACGAGTATCTTGACCGCGTAAAGGAAGCCCTCATAAACGCGGCGGCGCTGGCAGAGAGGGCTGGCTTTGACGGGGTTGACATCAAATGCTGTCACAGATACCTTAACTCCGAGCTGCTCTCCGCTTATAACAGAAAGGGCAGATACGGCGGAAGCCTTGAAAACAGGACGCGCCTGCTCCGTGAAAGCATAGCGGGCGCCTCGGAGGTATGCGGGCAGGATTTTATAGTGACGTCACGGCTTAACGTGTACGACGGGTTCAAATATCCTTACGGCTTCGGCGTTTCAGATAATGGCAGCCTTGAGTTCGACCCAAAAGAGCCGGAATGGCTCATAAAAGAGCTTTACGGACTGGGCGTGCGCCTGCTTAACATCACAATGGGCAATCCTTATTTCAATCCGCATGTAAACCGCCCCTTCGCGGCGGGTCCGTATACTCCGCCAGAGGAACCGCTGAGCGGCGTGGCGCGGGTGCTTTTCGGAACAGAGCGGCTTAAAAAAGCCGTTCCAGGTATGAAGCTTATCTGCTCCGCGCTTACTTACCTCGGCACAGCGGCGCCGAATGTCGCCGCCGCGTTTATAAAAAACGGCGGTTTTGACATAGCGGGCTTCGGAAGGACGGCATTTGCTTACCCCGATTTTGCATCCGATATAATAAATAAAGGCGGAATGAGCGCCGGAAAAATCTGCATCGCCTGCTCAAAATGCACCGAAATAATGCGTGCAGGCGGAACTCCGGGCTGCGTTATACGCGATTCCGGAGTTTATATGCCGATATATAAAAATTTATGCGGAGGTAAAAAGCAATGAAAAAATCAGCAATGATCACCGGAGTAGCCGGCGGAATCGGCTTTGCAACAGCAAAAAAGCTGCTTGACAACGGCTTTTCGGTAACCGGTATGGACATAATGCCGGAATTAAGCCGGATACCGGACGGAGACTTTACATATTTCAGCGGCGATTTAAGCCGCGCGGCAGACAGGCAGGCTTTTCTTGACAAGACGCTTGAAAAATACGGAAGAGTAGACGTTCTCGTAAACGTGGCGGGCGTAGCTCCTAAAATCAGAACGGATTTGCTCGAAATGACCGAGGAAAGCTATGATTTTGTTATGAACATAAATACAAAAGGCACGCTTTTCCTGACCCAGACCGTCGCCCGGCAAATGATTAAAAACAAGGGTGAAAGCAGGGGCGCGATAGTAAACATCTCCTCCATGTCCGCCTACACAAGCTCTGTAAGCCGCGGCGAATACTGCATTTCAAAGGCGGGCGTAAGCATGGTTACCACGCTGTTTGCCGACCGCCTTGCCGAATACGGCATCGCCGTAAACGAAATCCGTCCCGGTATAATCGAGACAGGCATGACCGAAACCGTTAAGGAAAAATACGATAATCTCATATTCGGCGAGGGCATACTTCCCATCAAAAGATGGGGTCAGCCGGAGGATATAGCGGCGGCGGTGCTCGCGCTGTGCGGCGGCTCCCTGCCTTATGTAACGGGACAGTCAATAGACGTTGACGGCGGCTTCCATATACGCCGCCTTTAAGGAGCAGCTATGGAATACGAAAAACATTTTTTTGACGCGGTAGTCGTAGGAACCGGGGCGGCGGGCTACAATGCCGCCTGCCGGATAAAGCAGTTCAACAAAAAAAGCGTAGCGATTGTAACCGAGGACGTACTCTGCGGCACCTCGCGCAATACCGGAAGCGACAAGCAGACCTATTACAAGCTGGGACTCGGAGGCGAAAATCCCGACAGCGTCTCAAAAATGGCGGAGGATCTTTTTGCCTGCGGCTCGGTTGACGGCGACAACGCCTTATGCGAGGCGGCGCTTTCGGCAAGATGCTTTATCAATCTGTGCGAGCTGGGCGTGGAATTTCCCGTAAACCGCTACGGAGAATATGTCGGCTATAAAACCGATCATGACCCCTATGAAAGAGCCACCTCCGCAGGACCGCTGACCTCCAGATTTATGACCGAAGCGCTTCAGAAAAAAGCTGAGGAGCTTAAAATCGACCTATTTGACGGTCTGCTCGCGGTGGAAATACTGAAAACTGAAAACAGCGTATGCGGACTTGTCTGCCTTAATAAAAAAAGCGGTGATTTTGAGGTCTTTTTCTGCACCGATATTGTTTTGGCTACCGGAGGACCCGCAGGAATTTATGCTGACAGCGTCTATCCTCACGGGCATACCGGCTCTACCGGTTTAGCGATTGATGCGGGCGCACCGCTTCAGAATATGACCGAGTGGCAGTACGGCTTAGCGTCGGTAAATCCGCGGTGGAACGTGTCAGGCACCTATATGCAGGTGCTTCCGAGGTTTGTCTCGGTCGACAGCGCCGGAACCGAGCGTGAATTTCTCGCCGAATTTTACGGCGACGTCTACGCCGCTATGTCAGCCGTATTTTTAAAAGGGTATCAGTGGCCCTTCGACAACCGCCGCGCCGTGGACGGCTCATCTGTTATAGACCTTCTTGTATACAGGGAACGCGTGCTCCGCGGCAGAAAAGTATACCTTGACTTCACAAAAAATCCATTCGGGCTTGAAAACATTGAGTTTGACAGACTCTCGCCGGAGGCTTTTTCATATCTCGGCAGGGCGGACGCCTGCTTCGGCACGCCTGCGGAAAGACTTTTAAAAATGAATGCTCCCGCCGTCGAGCTTTACAAAAACAAGGGAGTTGATATTACGCATGAGCTTCTTGAAATCGCCCTATGCGCCCAGCACAACAACGGCGGGGTTTCGGTAAACCTTTGGTGGGAAACCCCCGTTAAAGGGCTTTTCGCCGCCGGCGAATGTGCCGGAACCCATGGAATATCCCGCCCCGGAGGCAGCGCGCTTAACGCCGGTCAGGCAGGCTCACTGCGCGCCGCGCAGTTTATTTCGCAAAGCAACCGCCGTCTTCCCGACCGCGGGATTTTAAACGCCGGCGCGGACAGAGCAGTGAAAAAGCACCGCGCTTTCTGCGAAGCCGCTCAAAGAAACAGCGGCAACGCCGACGAGCTTATAAAAAAAGCCGCGCGGCGTATGAGCGACTGCGGAGGCGCCGTTCGTGAAAAAGCGGAAATGGAAAACGCTTTAAAGGAAATTCTGCGCGATCTTTCCGGTCTCGGCTCAACTGCCGGCGTTAAGGACAGAAAGCATTTTTACAAGCTTTATAAGCTTAAGGATATGCTTACGGTGCAGGCGGCTGTGCTTACCGCGATGCTCGATTTTGAAAAATGCTCCGCCGCGTCGCGCGGGTCGGCGCTGTACCGCAGTTCCTCAGGCGTTAAGGCAGAAGGGCTTGAAGAACGCTTCCGCTATATTCCCGACGACGGCGCAACCGCCGGCAGGATACAGGAAATTAAATATGACGGTGAAAAATTCACCGCTTTGTGGCGCGACGTACGCCCGATACCGCGTGAGGACGGATTTTTTGAAAACGTATGGCGGGACTACCGCGAGAATAAAAATATATACTGAGGGTGAAAACTATGCTCGAACTCGGTCTGGTTTCGGTATCTTTCAGAGACCGCTCCCCTTCCGAAATTATAAGGGCGGCGGCACGGTGCGGCTTGTCCTGTATTGAATGGGGCAGCGATGTACACGCCCCCTGCGGTGACGCCGGCCGGCTAAAAAGCATTAAAGCCGAATGCGACGGGGCTGGAATAAACTGCTGTTCCTACGGAACATACTTCAGGATAGGCGAAAACAGTCCCGAAGAGATATTCCGGTATATAGGCGCAGCAAAGCTTCTGGGCGCAAAAATATTAAGGCTGTGGTGCGGCGGCAAAAGCGCACTCGAATACACTGCCGACGAAAAAAAAGCCCTTTTTGAAGACTGCCGGCGTTTGGCGCGCGCGGCGGAAAAGGAAAGCGTGAAGCTTTGCCTTGAGTGCCACATCAATACATTTACCGACACGCCCGCGGAAACGCTCGAATTGCTTGAAAGCGTCAATTCTCCGGCGTTCGGAATGTACTGGCAGCCCAATCAGTACAAATCGGAGACCGAAAATTATGAATACGCAAGGGCGGTATGCCGCCAAACCGAAATAGTTCACGCCTTTAACTGGCAGGGCGATAAAAAATTGCCTCTCGCTTTGGCAAAGCAGACCTGGCAGAGCTATCTGAGTCTGTTCCCGGGGAGAACCGTTCTGCTTGAATTTATGCCGGACGGACGGATAGAGTCGCTCGCGGACGAAGCGGGGGCGCTGAAGGAAATAACGGAGGGCTTATAATGAAATCGGTTTTTCTCTGTGAGCAGGCAGATAATATAGGCAAAGTTTACGCCCAAAGCACCGTATCGCTTCTTGAAGCCGAGGCGTCGCTTGATACAAGGGTTTATACAAAACGGGACGTAACCGAAACGCCTGAAAGGTTTAAGGAAACCGAATATATATTTTCAAGCTGGGGCATGCCCGTTTTGACGGCTGACGAAATAACCGAATATTTCCCGCAGCTCAAATGCGTTTTTTATGCCGCCGGAAGCGTGCAGTCCTTCGCCCGTCCGTTTCTTGAGCGCGGAATAAAGGTATTCAGCGCATGGGCGGCAAACGCAGTACCCGTTGCAGAATATACCGCGGCTCAGATAATACTCGCGAACAAGGGTTTTTTCAAAACTGCGCAGAAAATGAGCGGCGGAGACGTTCCCGCAGCGAGAGAAGCCTTTGAGCATTACATCGGCAATTACGGCGCTAAGGTCGGTATTATAGGCGCGGGAATGATAGGAAAACTTGTTATACAAGCGCTTAAAAATCACCGGCTTGAAATTCTGGTATTTGACCCTTTTTTGCCTGACAAGACCGCCGGGGAGCTTGGAGTTAAAAAATGCGGTCTTGACGAGCTGTTCAGAAACTGCTCTGTCGTATCCAATCATCTTGCCAACAACGAACAGACAAAAGGTATGCTTGATTACGGTCTGTTCAGCTCAATGCCGCCCTACAGCGTGTTTATCAACACCGGAAGAGGGGCGCAGGTGGTTGAAAGCGACCTGGCAAAGGCGCTTGAAAACCGCCCCGACCTTACGGCCGTGCTCGACGTGACCGACCCTGAGCCGCCCGTAAGCCACAGCCCGTTTTACTCGCTTGAAAACTGTATTTTGACACCGCATATTGCAGGCAGCAGCGGAAGCGAGGTTCACAGAATGGCGGAATACATATCCGACGAATTTCTGCGCTTTAAAAAAGGTCTTCCCTGCCGCTATGAGGTGACCTTAAAAATGCTTGATACTATGGCATAAAATTATTTCCGGCGGCGTCAAGCCGCTTTTAAGCTACGGATTTGACTTTCCGGCTTCTCTGTGCTACACTTGATAAAAACTATGAGCAGGGTAAGGCGGCTTGGGAAAATAAATATGATCAGAAAATTTCAAAAAGCTGATAGCGGACAAGCGATGAAAATATGGCTGAACGGAAATGTGGACGCGCACCCCTTCATACCTGAAGCTTACTGGAAATCAAATTATTCAGCGGTAGAAGAGCAGATTTTGCAGGCTGATGTCTTTGTCTGTGAGGCAAACGGAGAAATACAGGGCTTTATCGGTATTGTCAAAGGCTATATCGCGGGAATTTTTGTTGACAGAAAATACCGCTCGCTCGGAATAGGAAAGCAGCTTTTGGATTATGCAAAGCAGAAGTATTCCTCTTTGTCGTTAGACGTATATCAAAAGAACGGGCGGGCTGCTGCGTTTTATATCAGAGAGGGCTTTGCGATAATATCCGAAGACTCCGACAAGGCCGTGGAAGAGGCAGAATATAATATGGTCTGGCAGGCACAGGAAAAATGAAAAAGGCTGTTTGCCGCAGTGAGTTTTGACAGCTATATTGCGGACAGCAGCGGTACAGGCGGTTTTAAATGCCGCCATAAATTTCATCGCAGATAAGCAGATTTTCGCTTACAGTGAGTTTTTCCGCCTCACCTGTCTGCGGAAAAACAGAATGCGGCTGAACGCCGCGAAAAAATTCAAATTCGAGGCTGTTCGACAGACTGCGGCGGAGAAAAATGTATTTTTCTCCGCCGTTCTTTTTTATGCTTTTATTTTAACTCTGTACGGCGGATTACAGTATACGAGCCGATTCCAAAAATCGCTCCGATTACAAGAAATGACAGGATTGGGAAGAAAAAATTTGTTGTACCGTCACTCATAAACCCCATTGCTTTCATCGTCAATTCCGCAGCCTTGCTTACAATCTCATCTGTGAATACAAACCGGAACAACGCCGTAACAAGAAGAATTATTCCGGAAATTCCAACTCCAATTAAAAGAGAAACTGTTTTCCCAACTCTGTTGATAACTAAAACTGCTAAATAGAAAAGACTGCAAAACATCAGATATAAAGCAGTAAGCCATAACCAGTTTGTAAAAACATTTCCGTACCCGTAAAGGCTGCCGTACAGGGTAAAATAGTTATCATTGAAGTAATGAAGGGAGTTGCCGATTATGGTATCAATAAGCGCCATTGTCCCCGCCAGCAATGTAAACATACAAACGGTAGACCAAAAAATATATTTTCGGGTATATCCATTTTGGAGCAGTGCTTTGAAATCTTCTTTATAGCCTAATACCCCTATAACACTGACAAAAACAACAGAACTGAACTCTAAAGCATTAGAGCCAATTTCATTCCCATTGGTACAAATTGCAACAATCGAAAAAATGAGAGCTGTAATCAAATATTGAATCAGATAAAAAATTCCCATTGCCCTTGTTTTAGTTAAGTATTCATATAAAACAGCAGATTTTAATTTATTCATTTCCGCCGCCGCCTTTCCCGGTCATCTTTACAAAAAGCTTTTGCAGATTCATCGCGCTGATTTGCAGGCTGCTGCCTTGCGGCAAAGCTGTTTTTTCGCCCAACACGTAGGCAATTTTCATACTGCCCAGCTCGTCGAAGCCTATTACGTTCCTGCCTTCGCAATAGCAGTCAACCTCACGCGCCATTCCCGAAACGCTGTATCCTCTTTCCAGCAAAGTATCAACGCTTTCCTGAAGAAGGACCTTTCCCTTATCGATTAAAACGACTTCCTCAATGACTCCGGAAACCTCTTCAATCAAGTGCGTAGCAATGATAAACGTTCGCTCATTGTTTTCAAACTCTTTCAAAAGCAGGCTGTAAAACAGCTCTCTGTGATTTGCATCAAGCCCCAGTACCGGCTCGTCAAAAATCACATACGGAACATTGAGCGATAACGCAATAATCAGCTTAAAAATGGATTGATAGCCCTTTGACAGCGCCTTAAATCTTTTTTTGGTATCAAGATTAAATTTCCGGGAAAGCTCCAAGGCCTTATTCAAATCAAAGCCGTCATAAAAGCGCCCGGTCCATTTAAAGTGATCCTTAACCCTCAAATCTCTGTCGTACAAATCTGCTTCGCTCATACAAAAAAGCTTCTCGTGAATGCCCATATTCTCTTCAGCCGGAGCACCGTCAATCAGAACTTCGCCGTGATCTGCAAAAATACGGTTTGCGATAATATTGATAAGCGTGGATTTACCCGCGCCGTTTCTTCCTAAAAAGCCGTAAATCCTGCCGAACTCAAAAGAGACGGAGACATCGTCAAGCGCCGTAACCTCCCTGTAGCTCTTTGTAATATTCTTAATTTGAATTGCGGTCATTGCCGTAACCCCTTTCTATCAATGAAATTATATCCTCTTTGGACATTTGCAGTTTCATCGCTTCATTTATCAGCGCCGCAACATACTGCTCATAAAACCGGCTCTGTCTTTTTTGCCGTATTTTTTCAACAGCCCCCTCCTTTACAAACATTCCGAGACCTCTTTTCTTATAAATAATCCCTTCGTCCGCCAGCATATTCATACCCTTGAGCACGGTATGGGGATTGATGTTCAGCAGAGCGGATATTTCATTTGTCGAGGGAATTTTTGTTTCTTCGGGAAATACCCCCGTAAAGATTGAATCCTCAAGCTGTTCCGCAATCTGGATAAATATCGGCTTTTCTATACTCGGATTAACATTCAAAAACGGCACCTCCCGCGTCCTTTGTTTGATAGTTAGTTAGTCAAGTAACTAACTAACTTACAAGCAAAGTATAACCTATTGCTGCGCGTTTGTCAATACTTAATTTAAAAATTTTCAATATGCCGGCAAAAGGCATGTCAGGCATAGCTCCTGTCTGCGCTTTTACGGCAAAAAGACCTTGAGGGCACCGTTCCCTCAAGGTCTGATTTTCAAAATATAATATTGTCTGTTCGCCCGCCCGGCGCATTTCATCGGATATTGAAGTCGAAAAATTATACTGAAAACAGGCTGCCCTTTAAAACAAGCCTTGCTTCAAAAAGGCAGATTATTCAAGTGCGGGTATAAAACCTTATTCTTTTATAAAGCTTTTATCTCTTTCGGTAACTCCTTCATCATCGGAAACATAGCGTTCAACCCTCATATGCAAATCATATTTTTCACGCAATTTCATTATTTCCGCCATCATTGGTGAGGAATGGTGAGTATCAAGCGAATGCTGGTCTTTCCAGCTGTCAATCAAAAGAATTGTTTCCTTATCCTCGAAAGGGATAAAATAATCGTATCTTATGTTTCCGTCCTCGGCACGAATTGCCTCAACAACTCCCGAAGAAGTCATTTCCTCGGCAAACTTACGTGCGTTTCCGTTTTCACCGCTGTAATAAATATTAACCGTAATTGACATTACTTTCCTCCGCAATTATATAGCTTACATTTTCCAAAACGGGCAATCCCGTTACGGAACTGCTCATTTGGTTTGTTAATTATGCGATTTTTTTGCCTTTGCACACTTTCCTGCGCCGAAAGCTGCAAAATGTAGCCTTCGGCTTTTAGATAAGTCCGCAGACCAGCATAAACACTGGCTTTTTTACTTAATTGTCCAATGGCTTTATTGCTGAAACGATAGCAGCCATCAGCCGGTTATTCCCACTCGGTCAATACTTTGCACAAACTTTTTTTGAAGAATCAGATAAACTATCAGCATAGGAACAATAAAAAGAAATGCCGCCGCTTTTTTGGTTGAATACTGCGGATAGCCATCATACAAACCTACCGCTGTAAGCAGATTATCAATATCATAAATTTTGACTGCAAGGGTAAAATCCGAAGAAAGATACATCATCGGCTGAAAATATTCGTTCCAATGCCAGACAACCGAAAAAATTGAAACGGTAGTGAAAACGACGCTCGACGAGGGCACGGCTATACAAAAAAAGGTTTTGAAAAGCCCCGCGCCGTCAATCCATGCCGCCTCCTCAAGCTCATACGGCAAACCTTTAAAAAACTGCATATATATATAAATCAGCATACCCGCACGCAGCCCCACGCCGAAAAGCGATGGCAGATAAAAGGTCCAAGCCGTTCCGAGTATATTCGGACGCAGATCTATACCGGTCAGTTTGTTTATCAAACCGAGAATACCAAATATGTCAACCTGAGAATAGTTCATCATCATTGGAATTATTATCATCTGCGTCGGCACGAGAATCAAAATAACAAGCATAAAATTCAGCACTTTTTTCAGTTTGAAATCAAAACGCGCCATTCCATAGGCTATAAAGGCGCAGACCGCAATTTCAATTATAGCGCTTACAATACCGTAAATAAGCGTGCTTAATATACTGTCAAAATAATCAAGAGCTTCAACCGCCGTTTTATAATACTCAAAGGTTGCTTCCTTTGGAATGTAAATAATGCTTTTGTCAAGATATGCGCTCACCGGTTTAATTGAACCTGTAATCATTATAATTACCGGATAAATTACCAGATAGCCTATTGAGATGAGCATTATCATACGAAAAATTGAATATCCGATTTTTCCGGTTTTTCTCCAATATTTGTTATATTTTAAATTGTTATTAACTCTCTTAAATAACATAATATATCCTCTTACTCCCACCTGTCAAGGCATAATTTCTTATAAATCCCTAAAATCAGCGCTATAATAAGTCCGATCAGCAAAAAATAACTCCAAAGCATAGCTGAGCTTTCTCCGTAAAATTGTGATTGCATAAAACTATATGCCTGTACCATAACAGGATTGGATGTTGCGGTCATCAACTCTACCATAGTGAAAATTGATACCAATATAAGAACTCTCGACAGCATCGGAAGAGTTATAAACCAAAATTCCTCCCATTTTGTGGCGCCCTCAACTTTCGCCACCTCATAAAGCAATGGCGGAATTGCCTGCATTCCGGCAATAAAAAGCACTGTCTGCACGCCGCAGCTCCAAATAAGACCGGTAATTCCGTCTATTATTGATACAAAATATCCGCTCATTTGCTGAGGCAGACCGACGCTGTCTACAATTTCAGAAATATCAAACATGCTCATTGCAATGCTTTCGTCCTGATTTATATTTGATATTCCTCCGGCAGCACTTGACAATACAGTATTAAGCACCGCCCCGCTTGCCGCTATTACCGGAAGAAAATAAAGCGCTCTGAAAAAAATGCGTCCTCTGAAATTTTGATTAAGCATCAGCGCTAAAATAAGACTTAATATAAGTATAATCGGGAACGAATATAAAAATTTAATAACAGCTTCCGCCATATAATCCATATATTCTGCGTTTTCAAGAAAAATATATCTGAAATTATCGAGCCCAAGAAAATTAATTTTCATTCCGCCGACCGAAAGCGAAACATCACAGAATGAATAATACACCGACTGCCCTATCGGAAGAATAAAAAAAAGTACGAGACCTATGACCCACGGAAAGGTACATATATATCCATACCGTGCCTTCAAAGCATAAACTCCGCGGTTTTTCTTTTTTTTCATCGCGTTTCCTCCAGCCTGTAAATATATGACTTTGCATCAATTCTTATATTTTCAACCGTTTCCTCACGCACACCATAATTTACATATACCGCAATGCCGTTGTCAAACACAGTTTTTCTTACATTTTGATTTATTACTTCATGTGATGCAATCTTTGCAGAACTAATTTTTTCAAAATACTCATTATATTCCGATACGGTATTCTGAATCTTATTTTTCAAATTACCGTAAACAGAAGCATAAAATATTTTCTGATCTGCTTCCAAAAGCCGGTTGTCAAACTCACTAATAACAGTATAGCTTATTCCGCATCCGCTTTCAGCTGCACGCAGCAACTGAAAGTTATCATCTGATGCAAGATTTAAAGCATCGCAGGTCATCGGTACATACCCTTTAAAAACCATCTGATAAAACGGTACGTCGGCGTCAAAAAGTATGTTTTGGTCAGATACAGTCGGGGCGCAGGTTATAAAATCCGCATTTGCTGCCGCATATGCGTTCGCGTTGTCCGAAAGCAGAATTTGCCCTTCACTGCGGATATGCTCTGCGATATTTTTAAAATCTGACGCAAAACCTGATTTGCTGAAATACTTCTGTGATGAATAATCGGAATAAGCATATGCCGATGCAGTGCTTAAGGAGACACCGTCAATTCCGGCGTTAATATTTGCGGAAATAACATTTTCAGCTATATCAAAAAGCATTTCGCGCTTCACAAAATACTCCTTTACCGAACTTACCGTTCCGCTGCCGAGCTCTGTTCTGCGTGACATTGCCCGTTGACCGGTCGTGTCGGTAGCATAGTCTGATATTTTTTTCACCCCGCCCCCGGAGGAAGAAAAGCGTATTATATCATAATCCATATATACGCCGGCTCCGATTTTATCACAATATTCTGTGAATGAGGAAAAATCGTTTTCAGTTCCGAATTCTTCTGATATACGATAATTTCCGGCAATACAGCCCACATTTAGTCCGGCTTCCCCATAACCCACAAGATTTACCACCGGAGCCACTGAAGTGTTTTCATATATTTCCCTGATTATTTCTTCAGCATTGCTGACCGACGTCAGAGAGTAAAGCTTTTGATATGGAATTCCCAATATATCTGACCTTATATATGTGCCGCCTAATAATTTAATGCTTAAAACGCGTTCGTCCTTTTTTTCACTTAATCCGTTTTCCAGAAGATATTCACGGTATTTTTCGGCAAAGCCGGTGTAACTTGCTTTTTCTCCGGTCATCGGATAAAAGCTTACCGAAAGTTTATTTTGAACAATCCCTTCGGAATATGATCCTGAAGCAGAAAGACCGCGCAGCTCAAAAGACGCATAGACAGAAGAATAGCCGTAAGTACTGCTGCCAACATTTAAGTCAATATAAGCGCTCTCGCTGCCATCCTCAATAATAGCGCATACAGCCTTATCTCCGCTTTTAGCACCGAAAACAGGCAGCCTTACCGGCTCTGAATTATTCAGCTCCTCATTGCTTTCACCCAACAGCTGTAAATCCTTTCCGTAAACAGGGTATGAATATCTATAGCTTGAATCGGCTATATGCTGCGAAGCATAAATAAGAGTTCCGCTGCCGGAAGGATAAAAAATATAAGAATTTTCGTCCTCATTTTTAACCGAACAAAAAAACGGAGCCACGGATATACGGTAAATTCTTGTATCATCTTCGGTAATCTCCTTAGGATCTACCGATATATTTATCCCGTCATCAAGCAGCCGGTATTCTACCGGAACAGATATATTCTTACTGCCGAAATAATAAGTTATTTTCAAACCGTCTTTGATATTTTCTATGCTGTAGTCGCCTTTTTTAAGGCTTCCGGTATATGCGTAAAGATATTCTATCTGAACAGTATCGTTTTCCACATATTCTACTATAAGCGGATTTTCAAGCTGCGGATTGTTAATTTCCTCAAACCCATCCTCAGCTATCCGCGGTTTAAGCAGCTCCGACGGAAGCGTAGACCAAACTTCACCGGTTTTTACATTCTGCAGGAGCACTCGGTAATACTCAGCATCCCATTTTAGCTGCCAGTTTTGATTGCTTGCTGCTATACCGCTTTGCATAAACGCCGTCTTATGCGAGGATTCATAGCTCTTTACCGGTACGACCGCATCGTTTCCGCAGCCGCACAGACAGGCTGTAATCAGCAACGCACTTACAACCGAGAACAGTTTTCTTTTCAAAATCTTTTCCTCCTTCTGCTATCTGAAAAACAGCTCGCGTATAATTGTCCCGCAAAATCCCACTGTTTCCTGAACTAAAACTATCACAAGCACAAACAGGAAAATAATTATGAGTATTCCGACAAGAGTAAGCAAAGTCAGGGCTATAAAACGTCCGAAGCTTATATCATGTACTATGATTGAGCCGATAACTATCATAAATATCGAAAATAAAACTGCCGCAACATTTAAAACAGAAAGAAAAATCCCTTCGGTTTCGTTCAGCGCATAAGAAAGCAGAGCGTACAGCAGATTAGATATGAGAATCGGTAAAACACTATATGTTACAACTATAAAAATTTCCCTGATTTTTCCTATTCCTCCGAGCAAAGTTGCAACCGCCCAGTTAACAACCGTCCACAAAAGCACAAATCCTGCCGTCTGTACAAGTACAAGAACCGAGTTAAAGGTTGATGCGCTTGACCTGAACAGAAAACCGCTGCCGGTAGATTTCAGAATTGCCGAAACATAGAATATCACCATTATAAAAATGCCGATAACAACCGACCCGTGCCGTTTGTTTTTTACGTCGCCAAATACTGCCGCCGGGTGCAACGGAGCAGAAAGCATTTCTCTGACGGAGGCATTTTTTAAAATGACAATATTTCTCTTCCGGCAAACAATTACCGCAGTGCAAACAATGCATATTAACAGAATAGCAGTTATAAGAAAAAAATTGAAATTTTCTTTCATATAATCTTTTCTTATATATGTAAAAGCCTGACTATAGGTTTCCTTATCAAGACCGGCCTCAGCGTACTTTAAAGCAGAGTCGTAATTCTTTGTTGCAATATTCGCTTTGGCAAGCCCAATATTTGCAAGCTGACATCCCGCGTCCTGTTTTAATATTTCAAGCCAGATTTCAATTGATTCTTCGTATTCTCCGTTGTCCATTAAAAAGCATGCCTCTTTAAGCGCCGCGCCGAAATCCGTCTGCCTGAAAACCGTAACGCTTGAATAAGTGCTGTCAATAACCGCAATTCTTTCGCCGTCGTCAATTAAATCTATTCCGGCTATCTGCGAAAACGTTCCTTTCTGGTAACCGTTTCCCGCTCCTCCGCCAAACGCACCAAGCATATAACAATCATTATTATATACATAAATTCTTCCGTAGGAAA
This sequence comes from uncultured Clostridia bacterium, assembly GCA_944384845.1. Classification (GTDB taxonomy): domain Bacteria; phylum Bacillota; class Clostridia; order Oscillospirales; family Acutalibacteraceae; genus UBA737. The sequence goes on along the minus strand of CALWUZ010000170.1, from coordinate 18,381 downwards.
TATCATAGCAGTAAATAAAATTCCGGCTGTCAACCGCAAGACCTGCTATATTCTGGGTAAGCATTTCGTTGTTTACCGTTCCGATTTCCAAATCTCCGAATACTACGGAATCCGAAGAAAGAATATTTTTCCCTCCGGGACTAAGACGCTTTATCTGTCCGCTCTGAAGCGTAGAAGGCACTTTACCGGTAGAGGTGTAAATAAAATTATCTTTATCTGCGTATAAATCGGTAAACTGATAAGGCAAACGGCTGCTTGATACCGCACGCTTTTCATTTGTAGTGGTGAGATTTTCCCAAAGTCTTCTGATAAACTGTGTTATACCGGTCGCTACCGAGTTTGCACCGTAAAATCCCAAAAATTTATCCTCAGGCGAGTACAGCAAAGCACCGTAATACGAACCGTCGCTCAGCACATAAAGGTAATCTCTTGAATCAACCGCTATCTTAATCGGACGGTAATTAAAATCCTCAGGTATCAAGTTTGATTCCGGTAACAGCACAGTTTTCAAAAGCTTTCCGCTAAAGTCGCATATCAGTACACGTGCGTTTTCCGTATCCGCAATATAAAGCTTACCGTTTTTTACAAACAGTCCCCTTGCTCCGGAAAAATTTATTTTTTCACCGCTTTCCGCTAAAAGCTCCGTAATTGTCTTAATATAGTTATAATTGCTGTTAATAACCACAACACGCGAATTTTTACCGTCAAGGAGATATAAATAACCGTCTTCGTCAACTGAGATATCGTTAAGCTCTCCGAAGCTTTCGATTCCCAAATTCCCCGCCGTCAATACTGTCTCTGTATAGTAAAGCGCCTTTGTCGTAACCGGAAAAGAGGAATCACCCTGCCGATAATTATATGTAATATACGGTATTTCCGCCGAATCACCTTCCTGATATGCCGCAGCCGAAACATTCATTACCGCCGTTAAAAGAGCAAGCGTAAAAGAAAGGAAAATCTTAATTTTTTTCAAAGCGATCCACCTCCCTTATTCCTTGATTCCGGCGCTGTTCATTGACTCAATAACATTGCTCTGTGAAATCATATACACAATTATCGGCGGCAGCATCATAATCACGGTAACCGCCATAGCGCTTCCGGAGCGTGCTACGCCTCCCGCGGTAATCTGCGTCATAATTGCCGGAAGTGTTTTCAGCGATTCATTAAAAACCGTTCCCTGAGGCACCGCAGCCCACACGTCCCTGAAGCCGAACAGCATAAGAGTCATACAGCAGGGTTTCACCATAGGCAAAACGATTTCGGCAAAGATACGGAAATATCCCGCACCGTCTATCCTTGCGGCCTCCATAATAACGTCCGGAATACTGCCCTCCATATACTGCTTCATAAGAAACACTCCCATTGTGGACGCTATATGAGGAAGCATATATACCCAATATGTATCAATTATTTTAAGATATGAAAAGATCAGATATTGGGGAATTGCCAATGTAAATGTGTTAAACAGCAATGCATACTGTACTGCCGAAAACATCAGCTTTTTACCTTTAATCCTTGACTTTGTAAGCACAAAAGCCGCCATTGTAGAAACAAAAACATAAAGAACCGTAGTAATCACGGCCACAAATACGCTGTTGAAAATATATCTTGAAAGCGGAACCCTCAGGTTTGACAGCAGTCCGGGCAGCGCCAGATAATTTTGCGCGGTCGGTCTGCTGACAAAAAAACGCGGCGGGAATATCATCAGCTCATCAAGAGGCTTAAGCGATGTAGTTACGCAGTAAATCAACGGCAGAACCGAAAACAGTCCCATAAACACTAAAAAACATATATAGCAAATATTACCCGCCCTCGAACGCGTATAGCGTTTGCTCTGCGATACTGAAGATGAGTATCTTTCGTGTATGCGTTTAAAAATATTAGACCGCGGCAATGCGGTTCCGTTTTCAACCTCAGTTACGGCTGCCATTACTTATCTGCCCACCTTGTTAATTAATCTGCTTATTATATTTCTTGTAATTATCATCATCAAAAACAGCACCACTGAAATTGCCGAGGCATATCCCATTTCATAGCGTACCGTTCCGGCATCTGAAAGATACGAAACTATCGTATCCACCGAATTATTCACCGAAGGATATCCTGCCATTGCAATCGGAAGCTGGCTTACTGAAAATGCAGTGGCAATCTGCATTACAGCGCTGAACAGAAGTATATGCTGCATTGAAGGCAGCGTTATGTACCACAATTCCTGCCACCGATTGCGTATACCGTCTATCGCGCCTGCTTCATACATTTCTCCGTTAACATTTTGAAGCCCTGAAATATTTGCGAGAAAAGCTACACCCATACTCATCCAAAGCTGAACAATTATAATAACCGGCATTACATATGAAGAATCCCTTAACCAATAAATCGGCTCGGTTATCAGCCCCATTGATAAAAGCATGCTGTTAATATATCCGTAGCTGTCGCTTGAAAAAGCAACTTGCCAAATATAATACGCATTCCCTACCAGTGCAGGACAGTAAAACATAAACGAAAGCACTGTTCTTATTCCGGGTCTGAATTCATTTAAAAACCATGCCAGAATAAAAGAAAGGATAAATCCGGCTGGTCCGGTAATAACGGCAAATACCAATGTGTTTTTAGCAGTGGTGAGAAATACCTCGTCGTCAAACAGCATTCTGAAATAATTTGCGAAACCGGTAAATTTGGGCATTGACACCATATCAAATTCAGAAAAGCTCAATACCATTGATGCTATAATAGGCAGTACTAAAAACAGAATAAACAGCAAAGCGAACGGCGCCAGCATTATATAGCACGGCAAATTTTCCTTAAAACTGCCTTCATAACTTAAATTTAATTTATTTTTCTTAATCATTGCTGTATATTGCTCCCTCCGTCCGCGTCACCGGTTTGAATACTGCTTTATTTTACGCTCAATTTCATTGTTAGCTATTTCCGACCACTTCATCAGCACATCCTTGGGCGCTGAATCGCCGTTTACCACATTCCAAAACGCCTGATCCACCGATCTTGACACATAATAGCTCCCCGGCACCTCCGGTATTTCTTCTATTAAACTGCGTTGTTCAAGGAGCACTTCAAGATCATCAGGTTCCCAAGCCATACCGTTAAAGGCCTCTATCGTAGCTGTTGTCGTCCTGGACACCGCACCCAAAATAGACTCAACATTATTATTGTATTTGAGCTGCGTTTCGGCTTTTGTCCACCATTTTAAAAATTCCCATGCCGCTTCCTTATTATCGGAAGTGCTTAAAATACCGCAGCCTGTTCCTGAACCCGCAACAGTCCGGTTGACAGTGCCGTCCTCCGTTCGTACTCCGGGAACCAACGCAATTCCCCATCTTCCTTCAATTTCCGGCGCCGCCTGAGCCAGCATTGTGTACTGGGTATAAACCTCTATGCCGAGCGGCATCGTCCCTATGCGAAAACGGTTGTAAAAGCTTGCAGTTGTGGGCAGCTTATATTTCGTGTACATATCCGTCCAAAAAGTAAAAGCCTGCATCGCTGTAGAAGACTCGAGCTCACAGGCAGTAAGTTCATCGTTATACAGACTTCCGCCGAATTGCTGTAAAATAGTTGCAAAAAGATTGAGCCCTCCCACTCCCGTATTTACAGTAGCTGAGGTTGTTATCTGAGTATAAGGTATCCACGCCTGCATATTATTCCGCTGCAGAACCGCAGTCACTTCAAGAAAATCATCCCAGGTTTCAGGAACCTCTAAATCAAGACTTTCAAAAATATCCTTGCGGTAGAACATAAGGTAAAACGACTGCGTATCCGGCAGCGCATATACGCCGTTTCCGTATTTATAAGGAACCGAAGCAGATTCCCCGAAGCGCTTTATAACTTCTTCATAATCATCAAAGTTTGTCAGATCGTACAAGGCTCCGCGCATCGCCAGATTAACCGGTTCTGTTCTTGCCATATGCAACGCCATATCCGGAGCATTGTCAGAAAGAATTCCTTTAACCAAGGTCGCGTCTGTCAGTTCAAGATTCACCTGTATTCCTGTTTCGGGTATAAATGATTCCTGTATCAGAGAATTAAGAACCATAGCCTGATCTCTTCCCCAGTTAACCCAAATTTTAAGCGCATCGCCTCCTGATTTCGGCGAATTATTGTAATCTGAAGAAAATGAAACTATAAACCTTTCCGCCGAGAAGATAATTTTTTCAAAAATATTCGGCAGCCCGTAATCATAGTCCTCTCCTGCCGGAACAAGAATTATGCGGTCTATGCTCAGCGGCATACTTTTCATATCATAAAGCCAAGAGCTTACCGTCGTATAATTATTGTAATAATCAGTAACATAATTTTGCGCGGTATAAGGATTCTCTGTCATCTGATCTAAAATTCGCACCATATTATTCACTGCGGCAATACATGAAGTGCTGTGACCAGAAAGCTCAGTCATATCATCAGCAAGCGATGAAAGACTGTCCGAATAGGATTGAAGGCGATTGTTTAAATCCGGTATCTGCCTGAATAAATCATAATCCCTGTTAGGATCCGGTGAATCGCTTGTTATCATAGCAATCTCAATATATAGATCTCCGAGGGCAGTTGTAATCTGACGAAGTCTCTGATAAAATTCCTCGGTTTCGCCGAGAGTGGCTGTCAGCGAAAGAATGTGCTCTCCCTCATCAAGCCAAATATAATACGGATTTTTCTCATCATCGGAAAAGGTATAAGTCTGCCAGTTTGTACCGTAATAAAATCCGATATCCGCCGCTTCTCTGAAAGGCACCCTTGAATCAACCGTAAGCGTGCGATAGGAATATCCGTTTATAGTCTGATCCTGTTTATATATCAGACGCAGTTCATACAAACCTGATTTTTCCACCTCAGCCTTCCAGTCAACCCGCTCACCCGGAGATTTCCAATTACCGGCTCCTATATAATTAATTTTCTGTACCCTTGAGTCAGACGGATGAACTATAGCGGATGCGGTATCGGATTTCGGAACAATTGATTTTGAATCCTTAGCAAAAGCATCCTCGCCCTCTATGACAATAGGCTCGGCGCTTCCATAGCTGTTTTGACTGTATGACCTTGAAACCTCTGAATACGAAAGCATAGTGTCAGGCGCGGATAATTTCAGCTCAGCAAGAACAAACGGCTCAGATCCTATATTAAGAGCTATAATATGCCTGCCGGCATTCAGTTTAAAGTAATAAGAGCCGTTAACCGTACCGGTATAATCAAAAAGTCTGCGGCTTACAAAATCGCCGAGCTCAAGCTGCTCGGGCGAATACTGATTTCCGTATTCGTCAAACCGCTCTTCCTGAGAATTTTTATACATTCTCGGAAGTATTAGGTTTTCCGTCTCGGCAAAAGGAAGTTCTCCATCTATTCTTAAAGAAAATTCAATATTATTACCGTTTCCTTCAAGCGGAAGATATGTAATCTCAATATTGTAAAGCGCATCCGCCGGAATATCAACCTCGTAAGCCGCATACGCTTCGGAATTCAAAACAAGCACATTATTTTTTTTCATCCCCGAAGGCGAAGTATAAGAAAACTGTGCCTCCGCCCCGGTCGCCTGAACAGCCGCGTTTGCGGAAATAATAATATCCTCCTGTGCATAAACGATATTACTGTTCTTTTCATGATATGCGGGGTATGTATTATCATCTTCTGATACAGGCGCTGTAACGGCAGCTCCGCTCTCCGAAGCTGCACTTTCGCTTTCAGCGCGCACACTGACCGAAACAAGCAGGCATAACAACAAAACAGCAGTAATCAACCGTCTCGGAGTCTTAAAATTGCGGTATTTCATTTGAAGTCCCTCTGTCCTTATTTAAAACTTATATCAATCAGGTATGGACGGCAATTTAACTGCCGTCCATACCGCAAGCGTATTAAACCTACGAATCAAGAATTATTTTTCTAAGCAAAACCAAATCCCCGCCGTCAATCAAGGAATTTCCGTCAATATCGGCTGCTGCTGCGTCTATAGAATTGTCTGCTCCTGCAATATGCTTTTTCATGCAAACGGTATCTCTTATATCAACGATTCCGTCGGCATTTGCGTCTCCCGCCTCATAGACAGCAAACGAAATAACTCCGTCTTCAATACCTGTAGCCGCGCCCGCTCCAAAAGAAAATACACACCCTAAAAATGCAAAAAGAACCGCTGACAATAATACTTTTACAATTATTTTTTTCATTGCATATTCTCCTCACTGTGAAGTATAAACCGCCGACGTCACATTTGTACCGTTTATGCTGCCGGAAACATCCGGCTTCTGATAAAGACGAACATAATCGACAATATAATGCGTGGTAAAGGTTTCTGGATTTTCAGGAAGTAAATCAGGCGTTGCCCAAGATACGTCTTCAGTAAACAGACCTGAACCTAAAATAACATGCATAGGATTCTGAAACGCCTGAACCGACAGAGTTCCGCTTTCAGACCAATGTTCGGTTATATCATAGGTCATACAGGCTTCGCCGTCCACATACATTGTCATATAAGTAGGCGTCCATTCAAATCCGTAGACATGATATTCTTCGGAAAGATTTGCGGCATCAGCAAAGGTTTTTACGTTGCTTTGCCTTCCTTCTGAGTTATACGCCTCATCGGTGGCGGTCATTGTCTCATTTGACCACGACCACAGATGAATATTAGGCGTCGCAGTATCCGCGCTCGAAAATATCTCAAAAATATCCGCTTCAGCAGAACTTCCCACAGATATTCTGTGCGGCTTTCCTACATTGGGCTCGTTGTAATAGTCATCGCTTCCGCGCAGCCAGAATGACATCCAAACCCCCTGCATATACGAAATTTTAGCACGCATTTCAATATATCCATATCGGTATGCCATATCCTGACTTGTTGACAAACCGCCGGAGACAGCATACTTGATATTGCTGTCGTTCGCGTCAGTATAAGGTATAGTGCGCATAATCGCAGTGCCGTTTTCTATTTTGAATACCCTCGGGTCATTGCCGAGATTTTTTATTTCAGAACCGCCTGACTCACTGCGCAATCGCCATTTTGTCTCATCAAGCTGTGTTCCGTCAAACTCATCGCTCCAAATCAGGTTATAGCCTTCCGACCTAAACAAAGCTGCGGTATCGGAATATTCAGCAGGCGTAATCTGCAAAGGCTCCGAATAAAGCAATATGTCCTCATCCCAGCCCTCTGTCCCGACAGGATGCATCGAAATATACGAACGTACGTTTATAAGTCTGCTGTCATTTTCAGTAAGTCCCGTAAATCTGACGCCGTAAGTAAGCCTGCCGCTTGAGTCATCAAAATCAAGACAGTCAGTGAAATCCGAGGTTTTTGACACATATTTTACATCAGGATCGTTTTTGCTGAGATAGGTCATATTACGGGAATCAATATAAAGGGATGCCATTACAGTGCGCTCTTTAATCTCATATTCCCGTCCTGCAAGCATTATTGTATTGCCGCCGATATATGACGATTCAAATCTCATATCATTTGAATCATCAAAATATTTCACCTCAGAATCAGCACCAACAGTGGATATTTCAACGGTATCCAGCCAAAATTCGGCGCTGCCGCTAGTACTGAACAGAAGTGCCGGTGCGCAGTAATCGTTGCTTGTATAATTTTCAAGCGTGTAAACCATACGCAGCTCCTGCCATTCTGCTGACAAGCCGCTTAAATCATACCGCTTCGTTTCTCCCCAATGCGACTTATTCTGCCATATATTGTTGCAGCCCATAGCGGTAATGCTGAGCGTCCCGTTCTGAACGGCCGAGACACTCTTCTTAATACGGAAAGTTATTAAATAGCTTTGTCCCGGCGTCATTTCAAATTCATTGCCTATATAAAGAATTCTGTTATTCGAAGCCGTTGAACTGTCGATATCCACATACATTGAAACTTTTCCGGTATACGCCTCTTCCGTCGAAAATGTAAACTCGTCGTTTTCGGCACCTCTTGCAAAGCCATAATCGGCAAATGAGCCGCTGTTGTAATACACACCTGAACTGTCGCTCTCGGAAACCGGTCTTCGGATTTTATATTCATCAAATCCACAGAAAGCGGCTTGATTCACAGCGTCGACCGTCTGCTCCCTATACCCGAAATAAAGTATTTCATCATACGCCTTGAAAACCTTGTTATCTGCAGCCTCAACAGTGCAGGCAAAATCCTCAAACCATGCCGCTTCGCCTGCTGTGGCGGTAGAATCAGCCGAACTGTAGTTTTCCATTATTCCCAATACAGGCAGCTGCACCGTTTCGGCAGCACAATAGTCAAATCCTGTCTCTCCGGCTGCGGAAAACTCCGGCGCGCCGTATATAATCTGTGTATCATCGCCGTTTTTTAATGTAATTGAGGAAACGCGGTCGACCGTAATATCGTCTACGGAAATTTCAAACGGCTTATTTAAAACCGAAGAATCGTAGAAACATAACGCAAGCGCTCTTCTTATATCGGTCTCTGCAAATCCGTTTAAGGAAGCTATAAATGATGCTTCGGTCCATTCACCGGATGGCTCTAAATATTCCGTATATGAAGAGTAAGCGGTTGCCTGAGCAGCCATTGTGCTGTTGCCCTTCGTAGCAGCCAGTATTACCGGAACCGAACCGGTATCTCCGCCCGTAAATTTCAGCTTGTACTTAAAGGAAATCCTATAATCAGCACCATCCTCTGCCTGAAAAATCTTACTCATATCGGCTGAGTTGTTGCCTGCATAAGTGGAATAGCCGGTCGGATTTATAATAACCGTATATGCGGGAGCCCAGTTGGAACTTCCGTTGCTGTTAAAAGTAATATAATTGTTTTCCGCCTCTGAGCCGTCAACCCAATATGCTGTTTCGGTTACCGCCGTTCCGTAGGAATAAACTGTATAGCCCTGATTATTAGTACTGTTTAACCTGAATTCAAAATCATCAAAATCCACGTTCATATGCTGTGGCTTATATTCTATACGTTCAATTTCAACATAATCGATGCAGACCTCATAATTACCGAAATACACTCCGGACTGCCAGACCGAAGAAGAAGGCATATGAGGCATAAGCCATAAAGCCGCGCGCTCGTCAGAAGATGAAAACTCAGAAGGAGAAGTAAAATAATATGTTTCTTCTGCCCAATCGTCAGTATTTGTAAGTGAGGAATTTAATATTATATTGTCATCCTCTTTTACGCTTGTGAGCACTCCTGAAGAACAGTTTGCTATAGCCAGCGCCAAAGAAGCGTATGAGGATTCTTCAAAACCGGTAATCTTATACTTTATTTTAATACTGTACTCTGCGTCGGGTTCAAGCCTTAACATATTGCCGTAGCTTCCGTCCGGACTCATCCTTGCCATACCAACCGGTTTCCAGGTCTGATTTTCGACGCCCGAATATTTAAGATATCTTCCGCCTGATGCCGAGGGCTCCTCCTGAATTGACCAGTATTTAAGTGACTGCACACCCGCGGAAACATCGTAATCACTGAAATCTATAAATAGCTTCTGAGCTTCAAAGTCAGTGCCTTCCGGCTCCGCCGAAACTGCTTGCGCCGGTATGAATAAAACAGATAACAGCATTGCGAAGGACAGAGCTATACTGAAAAACGACTTGGTTTTCATTTTAATACTCCTTTCGGTTTAAAACAAATTTAATGGTATGTGCGGTTGTATTCACGGCCGTTATAATTATACTTATCCATGTTTTCGGGCGTCTGAAGCTGTGAAGGAATATCAGAGCGCTGATACAGCCGCACATAATCCACCTTCAGTTCTACTCTCTCAGGTGATTCGTTTGTCGCGGCTTTGCCGTAATTTGCAGCTCCGTAGCTGCAAGTCATTATCAGATAATCCGCAAAACGATGGCAATCCACAGCATCTATATTGTCTATATCGTATTCAAAAAACACCTTGCCGTCAAAAGCAAATTTTATCGCTCTGTCATCCCAAAACATTGTATAAACGTGGAAATCATCGCTTAACGTTTCATCTGAATTTACGGCGTCCTCAAATTTGAACTGTTTAGCGTTTTTATAATCTCCTCCGTCAAGGGAGGTATGATAGCTGTTGTCCGCCCACTTATGAATATTTGCCGCAAAAGACGTTGCAGACCCGAAATTCTCCAGAATATCATACTCGGTCATACAACCGTATCCCAGTCCGGCTCCATTGAGCCAGAACGCAGCACATCCCGGTTCTTCAGGCAATTTTGCCCTTATCTCCAAAATTCCGTATTTATAAAGCATAGTATCATAAGTGGTTATCTGACCGCTGTAGAAATTCTCTCCGTCTCTGGTGGCAAATACCGTCACGCATCCGTCACTGCTCATTTCGGTATTCTGCGTTGCTAGCTGAGTAACTTCTCCTCCCAATATAGAGCTTGATTTTGCACCGTACATTGTTGAAGCCTGATTATTATAATCAACCCACCAATCATGATTAAGAGTTTTTCCGTTGAACTCGTCTCCCCACACATATGAATATCCGTCCGCCGCCGGTGAAAAACTTTCAGTGAGTTCATAATCATCGGGAAGAATCAAAGCCTCTTCATTATTTTCCTTTTCTTTAATAAGAGCAAGCAGCCTTGCAACACCCGCTCCCAAAGCCAGAGAATTTCCCCCTTTTATTACAAGCTTGCCGTTGACGGTTTTTAAAATATAATTTTCGCCCGTCACAGAAACAGAAAGGCTTTCTTCCCTGTCAAGATCCCCTATAAGAATCTCGTTTGCCGAAGCCTCGGCACGCTGATCGGTAACCGGAAGCGTGTATCCCTGATATGAAACAATATAATCTACCAACGCTTCAATCTCTTTCCCGTATATATACTCCATGTCACGCGGAGTTACTATTGTAAAATCTTTCAAAGATACTCCGGCAATAGTATGATTATAGTATTTCAGCGGCGCTTCGTATATAATCTCGGTTTCGGAGCTAAGCTTGCTCCATGCCTCCTTGCTTGAGCAGTAATTCTTAATAAAATACTCTACTGCTTTCTGAAGCATAGCTTCGTTTTGAGAATAAATACAGATTTTTTCGCCCTCAACCTTGATAATAAAATCCAAAAAATGATTCGGACGGTTTTTCTCCAAGATCTCTTTTGCTTTTTCGGTTTCAATCCGGTTTGTATTTCCGATGAGTATTTCGTAATTGCCGTCATAGTCTTCAATGGTAGTGTCATAGCTCATCTGAACAATCAAATCAAACGAAGCCTTAAGAGTTTTCCTCATCTCTTTTGCAAGATCATTTATCTCATCCGAGACTTCCCTAGTTCTTATCACTCTGTAAGCAAAGTATTTATCATTTTCAGAAGAGACTTCAGCTAATTTCCTGCCTGACGTCCCGCCTGTTTCCCCTCCTGAGCATCCGATAAGCGAAAAGCAGAGAATTAACGCCAGCAAGACCGCTGTAATTTTAACTGTTTTCATTTTTTAACCTCTCTTTTCCTCTTATGCTTAATGATTATAATTGCTGATACAGCTGTACCCGCCAAAACTACAGCGGCTATTACAATTATTATTACAGTCACGGTTGAGATTCCTTTGCTGTCTCCTGCTCCGGACTGATTGCTTGAGAGCTTGAAAAGTGAATCGTCAAGCTCCATTTCCGTAATCGGCAGCTCACTGTCCGCATCCATACGCTGCGCGATATATTCGGTTGCCTCCACAGGCGTGCTGCATATTTCCGCGGTACCTCCGGGAACAATCTCAAATTCTATATCATCAAAATAAATGCTGCAATAACCGGGCACCCGCACCGAGAAATAAGAGGAGGTCGAATAGAAGGTATAATCCACCTTGTGCCATTCGCCGTCTTTCAAATCCTCAATAGCAACGATATTCTTCCAATCCCCGTCGATTCCCCATGGGTAGCGGTAATTACTGCTTGCTATTGCAATTGCGCCGTCGGTATGACGTGAGCTGTCCATTTTCACCCACATGCTTATATTGTATACCTGACCTCTGGACAGCATTACATTGAGATCCGCGGTCACAACCTGAAACGCTCCGTTATGGTGATCATTGCCTATTTTATGCATAGAATATTTCCCGCCGTGAACGTTTCCTACGTCTGAGCCGGCTTTTTCGGAGTCATATAATTCAAAATCCTCATCGTGGTAATACAGCAGCTCTTTATAATGCTTTGAATAATAATCGGAAGCCATAGTTTCAAAATTCTGCGTAATGCTTTCCGCAGCCCATCCGGCATAAAGCGTAACGTCCATTTCCTGCACGTTATACTCATTATTTATAACCATATCTGTACATTTCGCGTCCGTATACCATCCGGTAAATATATATCCCTCTCTGGAGATATTTGTAGGCAGATTGATGCGGTCCCCCGCCTTCGCACTGTAAATCAGCTTGGCTCCGTTAAGCGAAGTAGCTCCTGTAGGATTTAAGTTTACGACCGAAATCGAGCTGTCATTTTCAATTCTTGTAAGCCGCAGATTATCAAAATACATCACCGTTCTTTCGGTAGCCAGAATGCTGAAATAAAGCACATTCGCCTGCGGATTTTCAAAATCGGTTGTGAACATTGTTGACGCGGTTTTCCACACACCTGATTGTTCATAAAGCGGGAATCGCCAAGTTTCAGGAGAAGAAACCCTGTAAGCCCACATATTTCCCTCGGCGGCAGTCCATACATTGGGCCAAGGCGTATAATAGTCAAGCGATGTATTAGAGCCCTTTTCAATATAATAATCATATGTAAGCACGTAGGTGGTGTTATTCTCAACCCTTACGGGAAGTTCTCCGAGAGTAAGAAGCGATACCGCGTTATTATCGGAAACATCTGCTTTATCAAGCTTCAGCGAATACTTACCATGCGAGGCACGTTCATCTGAAATTTCGGTGCACCGCATAAGGAGTCTGCTTAATGACTGCCTGAGATAGGCGTCTTCAAAGCTTATTATGACATTATCATTCATCTGAAGCTTTGCGTAAACAGTAACAGAGGACGTTCCGAATCTGGTGCCCGTAAAGCGCTGTGTATATTCCTTATCCAAATACCAACCCATAAAGGTATGGCCTTCCCTTGCCGGATCGGCAGGATATTTTATTGTCTCGCCCGGCATTCCGATTTGATATTCGGTATTACCGCCGTTGTTAGGATTAAATGCGATGTAAACCCTGCCGTCCATGCTTTCTAAAACGAAATCGTCGAAATAGACGTCGGTTACTCCTCCGCCTGCCGTAACATCAATATAAAGTGCGTCAAAATTTTCCTTGAGTATGTCGGCGGTAAAGAATATGGTAGCGGTTTTCCAGCCTGCGCCGACATCATTCGAGGAAATATAGTATTCAGCCGGAAAAGCCCTGTTAGCCCAATAATTAGTGCGCCCGGCCGTCACAAGCCTGAGTCTTATATTTCCCTGCGCGGCAGCCACCTTATACCTGAGCGTGACCTTATAGGAGCTTTTGTCCTCAACAATAAGCGGATTATCGCCTGTAACGGTAATATCATTTATATTGTAAATTTGAGCATATGAATAATTATTCTGATTTGAAGGAGAGTAAAGATACCTTACCGAATACCTTCCGGAATACGATTCCTCAGTTGATAAACTCATACCGTTGGCTGTTCCTAAGCTTAAACGACCGTCTTTATTAATCCAACTATCGGGATATTGCTCAAAATCACAGTTAACATAGCTTAAAGCCCATTTCGCGTAAAGATTGGCATGACCTTTTACGGTATATGTGCTTCCGGGAACTTCAGTTTTGTATTCGGAATCCTCATACCAGCCCTTAAACGCATATCCCTCCTTTGACGGTGAAGGAAGAGTAAGCTGCTCGCCAAGCTTTGAAAATACCATTTGGTTATTGGTGCTGTCCAAAACATATGTGATTACCGCAACGCTGTCGTCAAGCGGATCAACCGCTATGTTGTCAAAATAGATAAGGGTATCGCTGTCTGCCAGCGGATTGATTCTTAAGAAAAGCGATCTGTATCTCTCCTCGCAGTCAGCCGTAAATACTATTGTACCCTTACTCCAATCGCCTCCCGATTCATTTTGTCGTATTATAAAACAGTTTGAATCGTAATTTTTTGCACCGGCGTAAAAATTATGCTCATAGGCGGTCATAGCGGTTATACTGACGTCAGACGATAGCTTTGCCGGTTTATACCAAAAGGTCATCATATAGGTAACGCCGTTTTCAAGCTTTAAGTCAGCATCGTCCTTGTAGAGTGAAACCGACTGGGATGCAGAAGTGTTGCTATTTCCTTTTTTATAATCAAACTTCATAGATTTATTGCCGGCAAATACCTCGTCGGTTATAATCGAAACAGACTTTTGATTATATGAGGAAGCGGCGTTCCACCAGCCCGGCTTCAGAAAAGCCGCATTTTCAAAGTCAATAAGCGCCCACGGGTCTTTTATGTCCCATCCGGCATAAAGCACGGTCTCCTCGCTGTCAGTCGGGAAAATTACGGTTGTAACCTCTCTTGAAAGATTTTGGTCAATAAACCAGCCGCTGAAGGTATGCCCGTCATATACCGGGACAGGAAGCGATGCCGTCGTTCCCGGTGTACCGAAAATCGGTTCAAGCTCAGAGCCGTTATTGGTTACAAAGCTGATTTTCGACTCGGTTGAAATGCTTATATCATCAATATATACCGTCCCGCCGGAAACCGTAAAATAAAGCGCCATATCCGAAGGTATATCCGCGGTAAAGGTAATAACAGCCCGTTTCCACTCACCCGAAGCATCAATATTCTTTGAAGCCAGCAGCAGCGCTCCTGAATAAGCGGTCTCCCCGGAAGCAGAAAGTCCTGCTGTAAAAGCCGCCGAAGATTTATACCAAAAAGACACTTGATAGGTATTTTTATCCGCTATAATAAACGGAAGGGACTCCTTATTAAGCAGCATATAGCTGCTTTTAGAGACTGTCTTAAAAGAGGAAGTGCCGTTTTTATGCTCGGCGTCGCTTGCAAAGCCGCTGTATATTGCGGAATTACCGCGCCAATCCGGATATGTTTCGTCGTTTATCAGCGACGATGTCATAAGCTCAACCCAACCGGCGTATAGTCTTGACGAAACATCGTGATTAGTCAGAGTTATCTTATCGGCAGAAACTGTGCAGTCTTCATCAATATACCAGCCGGTAAAGCGATAGCCGTTTCTTTCGGCGGGTTCGAGCTGCGAAGCGTCAATCACCTCACCCGGAACACCGTAAATACTGTCAATAACTTCCCCGTCCGAGACAAGCTCAATTTTTGTGCTTCGCTCCACCTCAATATAATCAAGGTCAAACCTGTATTTTCCGAAATCCACCTGAGATTTCCACGCCGTGCTTCCCTTCTCGCATGGCAGCAAATAAACCGCAATTCTTTCATCTTTCGAGGTAAAGCTCTCAGGAGTAGTAATAAAATAGGTTTTTTCAATCCAGCCGCCGGTATTGTCAAGCGACTCCTCAAGCACAAACAGATCATCTTCTCTTATGCTTGTAAGAGTGCCGCTGTGGCAGCCCACCAGGGCGAGGGAAAGATTATACTGCTCCGAAGCCGAAAAATCGGAGACACGGTATTTTACCTTTACTCTATAGCCTGTGTTAACCGGAAGCCTAAGCATATTAGCCGACGTACCGTCTGTACTGAGGCGTACCATTGTAGTCATACGCCAGGTTATTCTTTCACTCGCGTAATAGCTTAAATAACAGCCTCCCACGGCGGCTGGGTCTGCAATAAGCTCCCAGCGTGCCGGAGAGCCTATACTCCCGCTCGGAAAGCCGCCGTTTCCGTCATCAAACCCGCTAAAATCATAAATATATTTTTCTTCTTCAAAGGAGGTATCAAAATAATATAAGTCAATGTAATCCTTTGCTTCAAAATAATAGTTATCGGCATCAATTACATCTGAAAGCTCTCCGGACGCGGCGTCATAGGAAGCATAATAGGTATTTCCCGCCGGGAGCTGAGCTTTATCACCGGGAACACCGTATATATATGAAATTTCCACAGGATTGTTATTTACATTATTAAGTCTTAAAGCTGCGACCCTGTTTATCCTTATATAATCTATGCATATTTCATAATCTCCAAAATCAGCGCTGCTTACCCAAACACCGGCATCCCCCTTTCTATGAGGGAAAAAGCTTAAAGCCGTTGTGTCGTTAGCAGCGAAATAATCTCCCGATGTAAATACGACGGTTTCTTCGACCCATCCGTCAGTATTAGAAAGAGCTTCTATCAGCACTGCATTTTCAGAGTCAGTAACGCTTGTAAGGTTTCCCCAATCACAGTTGGCTAAAACCAGAGCCAGCTCTGCCGAGGAAGACTCGGTAAAGCCTGAAATTTTATATCTCAGGGTGACACTGTAATTCGCGGAATTCTGCTGTTTAAACGCCTGAGCGTTGGCACCGGTCGGACTGAGCTTTGACCTTGTAGCAGCTTTCCAACTCGCTTTATTTCCGGCATATCTTAAATATCTGCCTCCCGCCGCCGAAGAGTCCTCGGCTACTGACCAATAGCTGTTGGGGTTCGGCACCGCATTATTCTGACTGATGTCAAATTCGCTGTAATCAATATAAAAACTCTGCTCGGAAAATTCCTCGGCGCTTATCCTATTCAAAACAAGACCGGGTATGCACACCGAAATTACAAGTGTCAGTGCCGCGGCTGTGCTTATCAGGCGTTTTGATATATCTTTCATTCAAATTCTCCTTTTGTCAGGAATTTTCATCTATTGCGCTCTGAATCATCTGGTTTGCACGCTCAACACAGGCGTTAAAAGTATTTGCGCCCGAATTAAGCGCCGTTGAGACCTGCGCGGAAGTGCATTCCTTCAAATCAGGAAATACCTGATATATAGGTTTGTCTGGATTTACGAGTATTTTAAGAACTGTGCTGGTAACATCCGGCGAGCAGATTTTATTTTCCTGGATTTCCGCCATAAACTCGGCACATTCTTCATTTTTATATACTTCATCAATATCGTAGTGATCCAAATTAAGGAAATATCTTAGGAAATATGCCGCTCCGTCCGCGTTTTTAGCGCCTTTGCTTATACCGTAGGCACGACCGCCTCCGACGCCGTAAACCTGCTCGCTTCCCGCTTCAAGGGTAGGCAGCGGAGCGAAAACTATGTCGTCTATATCCATGCTGCTGAACCAACCGGTTTTTCTAAGCCCGTATGTACCGCAGAAAAGCATACCTATTTTTTCATCCTCGAAAAGATATCTGGTGCCGTCGTCATTTACATTGGCATAACCCGAATCTCTCGCGGAGATAAGCCTCTGAAGCAGGCTTACAAAGTCGGAAGAAGCTATATTGCTTTCAAAGGACTGTTTTTCAGGATTATAGCTTACAAAAGTCTTTCCGTAAACATTTAAAAACGTGCTTAGCTCAATACCTACGCCGCCGTCCGGGCAAACCGCCTTGAGCTCTCTCGCACACTTGAAGAAATTATCAAGGTTCCAGCGTCCCTCCTGATAGTAAAGCGACGGCGTGGTAATACCGTTATCCTCAAGTATACGATTATTATAAACAATGCAGGCGCCGCCTAAATCCCACGCACCGCCTTTCACATTCACAAGATACGGTCTTCCTCCGACTGTATACATTTTTACTATATCCTGATCCCAGAAAGTATCAGTGGTGTCAAGAATCGTGCCGTCAAGAGGCTGAAGCAGCGATAAAACAATCGGCCATTCACTATTGTTTACAATCACATCGGGAGCTTCCCCGGCGGCGATAAGCGCCGACAGCCTTGAAACATAATCAGACTGAGTTGTAGTTACAATTTCAACTTTTATTCCGGTAATATCGGTAAAATCGCTAAGTACCTGAGAGCTTTCATTTCTTGTATGATCGATCCAGGTGGCAAATTTTACAGTCGTACCGTCAAGCTCCGCCGGCACGCCTTCAAAGTATTCCATTTCTGTATCCGCCGCAGTATTGTTATTTGCGCCTTTTTGAGGTGTACCGCCTGTATCGGAGCTGTCCTGCGGGTTGCCGCCGCAGCCCGCACCTGCGCATAATGCGCAAATCAAACATACAATCAATAAATTTTTTATGCTTTTTTTCATTTTCAGGTTCCTTTCTTGAATTATTTCTGATTTTAATTGTAATAATAGCCAAATAAGCCTTTTAAATTTCTAATTTATTTTAACATTTTTTCATTATACTGAAAAGCCGTTAAATACATTACAAATGTCTTAAAAAAATCATATACAATGATAAAATTTTTAGTTATAAAGCAACGCCTATCAAGCAGATGAATTTAATAAAATTATAAGCGGCATATTTTTAAACAAAAGACTTTTACTTTTTTGGGGAGTTATGGTATAATATTTAAAGCTTATGCAAATTGAAAGGACACTGTACTATGTCGCTGTATATATTTGACGATAAACAAAGTCAAAATTTTCTCGATGCAAAAACCACAAGAGAGTTATCCTCCTTTAAAGCGCTGAATCAAAAACATATTCCGACCAAAAAAATTTCA
>CALWUZ010000169.1 GCA_944384845.1 uncultured Clostridia bacterium | reverse complement strand
AGCCGCACCCGTTTTGGTATAATTTCTCTTTTAAAAAAGAGAAGTTCTCTCCTCAAACCCCTTAAAAGTGAAAAAGAGCCGTGAAAACGGCTCTTTTTCACTTTTATATGTTTTTTAAAAAATTTGTTGGAAGACGTCATTATATAAAAGACAAAATTTATTTTTCGGTAATAGTAACGTTTTTAAAATTCACACAGAACGTGCCGTTGATATCCTCCGCTGAAATAGGCAGTCCCGTGGCGCCTAAATACATTCTGTATTCAGAATCTCCCGCGGCTCCCGAAATATAGCTTTCATCGCCGTCGGCGGTAACTTTAACGTCTTCGCTGAAGGTATCCTCAAGTATTTCATAAAGTCTGCCGCAGGCTATTCCCTCCGGCAGCGAGGAAATCTCATATTCAAGGCCGGCGTATTCTGCCTTTATGCCTCCGCCGTCAAAGGTAAGCGTAAGTCCCTTTACGGTATCCGGAAAGGTTATTTCGATATTCATTTTTCCGTTTTCATCAACTGAAACGGTTCCCTCGCAGTATTCGTTGTAATAGGTGATTTCCGCGGCAAAGGTAATTCCCTTTGTTACGGGTCTGATTTCCGACTGTCCGCTATTGCAGCCCGAAAGCGAGAAAACAAGTAGCGCCGTGAGCAGTAAAGAAATTATTTTTTTCAAGCTGAAAGACTCCCTCTTACAGCTCCTCTATCAAATCTGACGGCAGCATCGCCCTTTCGCCGCGCTTTGCCGCCGCTATGTCGCCTGCCTTTCCGTGGAGGTAAACTCCCGCTTTTGCCGCCTCTGAGGCAGAAAAGCCCTGGGCTAAAAGCGAGACTATAATTCCCGACAGCGCGTCGCCGCTTCCGCCTGTTGACATACCGGGATTTCCGGTCATATTAAAATACAGCTCGCCGGACGGCTCGGCTATAATGGTGTTTGCGCCCTTTAAAACCAGTATACAGCCGTATTTCATTGCAAAATTCCCGGCGGTTTCGGCGCGGCTGCTTTCTATCTGTTTCACCGTAAGCGAACAGAGCCTTGCCATTTCGCCGGGGTGCGGCGTCAGAATGACAGGAGCCTTGCATTTCTTAATAATATCTATGCTGCCGCACAGCGCGTTTATGCCATCGGCGTCAATCACAAGGGGAACCTGCGCTTTTTCGCAGAGTATTCTGATGATTCCGGCGGTATCCCCGTTGTTTCCGAGCCCGCAGCCCGCCAGAACCGCGCTGCAGCCGGAAAGCAGACTTTCAAAATCGATGCTTTCAGGACAGAGGGTGCCCATAGCGTTTTGCTTTACGGGCACGCATACCGCCTCTGGTACGCAGGCGGTGAAGGGGGCGTAGATACCGTCGCACAGCGCCGCTTTTACGATTCCAGCTCCGCTTCTGAGCGCCGCCCTTGCCGCAAGTATCGCGGCGCCCGCCATACCGTAGCTTCCGCACAGCATAAGAGCTGTGCCGAAGTCGCCCTTGTGTGAGCTGCGGCGGCGTTTTTCAAACACCGGCTTTTCGGTGGTAAGAAAGCTGAAGCCAGACGGCTCGACTCCTATGTCCGCCACGACCGTTTCGCCGCAGAAATCAGAGCCTTCCGGCAGCAGGAAGCATGGCTTAAGGGCAATAAACGTCACGGTCAGGTCGGCGTTTACGGCGGAGGTCGTCACTCTGCCGCTGTCGCATTCGACACCGCTCGGAATATCTACGGATACCCTTATGCTGTCAGAGGCGTTGATTTGCTCTATAAGAGCCGAGGTTTTCAGGTCAAGCGGCCTGTCAAGCCCTATTCCGAAGAGCGCGTCAATTATTATATCTGCCCCCGGTGAAAACTCCTTCTTCTTTTTTACATATTCAAGCTCACTGTAATAATAGGCGGCGTTTTCTGCCGAGGGTTCGCCCAAAGGCGTAACCACAGTGACGTCGGCGCCGCATTCCGAAAGTATTCCGGCGATTACGCAGCCGTCGCCGCCGTTGCTGCCTTTTCCGCACACGACCGTTATTTTTTTGCCGCGGCAGCCGTATTTCTGCATTATTATATCAGCCGCCGCGCTTCCTGCGCGGCGCATCAGCTCGCGGAAAGAAAAACCGCCGCTTTTTACGGCGTTTTCCTCCGACTCTTTTATCAGGGTCTTGGTCAATACCTTCAAAGCAGCGTCCTCCTTATTTAAAAGCGCTGTTTGCTATGAATTTGGGAACAAATTTGACTATCGCCCCGCGTACGCGCTCGTCAGGCGCGAAAACAAGATAGGTTGTACCCTTGCCCTCCGGCGAGGAGACCATTAAGTACGCGTCGGGATCGTCGGCATTGCAGGCGACAAGCACTTCCTTGGGGTTGACGGAATTGAGCTGCGACGGATTGAATTTCTCGATGCGCGACACCGTCTGAAGCTCAAAGGAAAGCACGCGCTTACGGGAGCTTTTGCTTATTATTTTATCAATATCCATAGTTCCGTTGGTTACAATATACTCATATTCTATATTAAAGCGGGTGCTTAGCTTGTACGCGCCGAAAAGCACGCCGGCGATCAGCAGAAAGGCGAACGCCGCAAGATAGCTTATAAACATAAAGAGCAGAAAGCAGAGTATGAAGGCCAGCAGCCATATGCCCGCGATTGCGGCGATAGCCTTTCCGGTCTTTTTTATTGCGATTATCTGTTCAAAAAACGTATCCATGTCATATCCCCTCAACATACGTAAATATAATGATATATACATTATACACCAAAACGTATTCTACTTGCAATAGATTTTGTTTTGGGTTATAATAAATTTACCTTTTATTAACAAGTGAGGTGCTCATTTTGCGAATCAAGGACGGATTTAAGGTTGTAAACTATCACGGTCAGAACACAGTGGTGGCAGATGCGGCGGCAAAAGGCGGTCTGGACAATAATATTGTGCTTACGGACACGTCTCTGTTCTTATGGAATCTGCTTAAAGGCAGGGATGTCTCAAAGACCGAGATGCTGGACGCTCTTCTGGAAAATTTTGAAATTTCTACCGTGCTCGCTTTAAGCGATATAGACGTCTTTTTAAGGACTATGAAGGAAAACGGTCTGATTGAAGAATAATATGGAAAAAAATAGAAGCAATAAAAGTACGCTGAAATGGATTTACAGGCGCATAAAGCGCCGCTTTCCGCTTATAGTGATAATTTCGCTTATAGCGGCAGTTACCGCGGTTTTAAGCGTGTCGGCGGCGCTTATCACGAAGGAGGTTTTCGATATCGCGACCGGTGAGAGGGAGGGAAGCCTTCTTTTTGCCGGAACCGCGCTGTTCTGCACGGTGGCGCTTCAGGTGCTTTTATCCGCCGCCCACTCCCTTTTAAGCGCCTATACCAACGGAAAGCTTACAATAGCTTTGAAAAATTATTTGTTTAAAACTGTCTGCGGCAGAAAATATTCAAATATGACCCTTTATCATTCCGGTGATTTGCTGAACCGCTTTACCTCGGACGCCGACGTTATAGTTTCAAGCTCGGTCACGGTAATACCGAGCGTAGTCTCGACGGCGTCGAAGATCATTGCGGGAATGTGGGCGATGCTTGTTATGAATCCCGCGCTTGCGCTTATAATTCTTATGCTGGGTATAGCTGTTCCCGCCATAGGCAGGCTGATAAACAAAAAATACAAGCGGCTTCATAAGGAATGCCAGAAAACCGAGGGAGAAACGCGCTCATTTCTTCAGGAATGCTTTGAAAATCTTGTCGTGATTAAAACCTTTGTGAGCGAGGCGCCTTTTCTGAGACGGCTGGGAGATTATATGGACAAAAATTTCCGCGTCAAGATGAAAAGGACAAGCATTACGGCGCTGGCGCACATCTGTCTTTATTCTTTTTTTACGATAGGCTACTATGCGGTAATGCTCTGGGGTGCCGGCGGTCTTGCCGCGGGGACGGTCACATACGGCACGCTTATGGCGTTTCTTCAGCTTATTTCCCAGCTTCGCGCGCCGCTTCAGAGCGTTTCGGGAATAATGCCGCAGTATTATTCGGCGTTGGCTTCGGCTGAGCGCCTTATCGAGCTGGAGGAGCTGCCGGCCGAGGGTCAGGCGCTTGCGGGGGAAAGTCTCAATTCGATTAAAAAAGCTTTCCGCACGCTTGAAATCAATAACATAAGCTTCGCGTATACCGGAGAGGAAATACTTAAAAACTGCAGCTTTTCTGCCTCGCGCGGCAGTATAACCGCCATAACGGGCGAGTCGGGCAGCGGAAAAAGCACGCTTTTTAAAATTATTTTAGGGCTTTACGAGCCGCGGGAGGGAAGCATAACCATAAACGGCTCCGTGCCGGCGGACGCTTCGACGCGCGGTATTTTTTCCTATGTCCCACAGGGTAATATGGTGCTTTCGGGCACGATAAGGGATAATATAACGCTCTGCAATCCGCAGATAGACGAGCAAAGGCTTGAGGCCGCGGCGCGCGCCGCGGAAATATACGATTTTATCAAATCGTCGCCCGACGGATTCGACACTGTGCTTTCGGAAAGGGGAGCGGGACTGTCCGAGGGGCAGATTCAGCGCATTTCAATAGCCCGTGCCCTGCTGGTGGACGCGCCGGTGCTTCTGCTTGACGAGGCGACCAGCGCGCTTGACGAGGAAACCGAAACAAGGGTGCTTTCAAATATTAAAAGGATGACCGAAAAGACTGTGCTTTTTATAACGCACAGGAATACAAGCCTTAAGGTGTGCGACAGTATAGTGCATGTGGAAAACAAAAAATTTACGGTTATCAAGTAGAGACGGCGAAGCATAAAAAAATAAATTCGCCTTAATGCAAGGAGGTATTGCTTTGAAACAGTGTATAGATTCTGAAAATATGCACCGCAGGCTTAAAAAAATTATCGGTCAGGTGCAGGCGATAGACCGGATGATTGACGAGGATATCCCCTGCGAGGATATTCTCTCTCAGATAAACGCTGCGAAATCCGCCCTGCATAAGGCGGGTCAGGTAGTGCTTGAGGGACATATAAAGCATTGCGTAAGGGACGGTATTGAGCACGGTGACGCCGACAGAACTATTGAAAACTTTACCAAAGCGGTAGAGCGCTTTGCGAATATGCGGTGAAATTATGATAAAATAAAATCGGAAATATGTATATTAAAAAGGACAGCCGAGCGGCTGTCCTTTTTTGCGTTTGCTTTTTATCGTAAATTCAGCAAAGCTTTTAAGTGTAAAAAAGAGTATTTTTTGTCACAATTTGTCTGATAGAACGTTTATTACTTGAAGCTATGTAAATTTCATATAGGAGGGATGTTTTTTGATTATGCGGTGCACTTGAGCTGAAGGTAAGGCACGGGAGACGTTCCCTGTTATCAGTAATCGCCGCGAGCGGCTTATTTTTGTGCGAAAAGCTTTTTTGGCTTTGCCTTTAGCTGTGAAATAAATAAAAGTCTGATTTTTAGTTTTCCAAAATACAAAAAAATATCTCGGAGAGAATTTGGAACAGGGTTGAAAAGGCGCTGTACCGAATTGCTTTCGCAGGATTCAAAGGAGGTTGATATTATGCCGTATACATACCGTTTGCGGACAGATAAAATGCAGGATGAGGATGGCGAGGAATATACTGCTTACGGGATTGAAGCCATAGATTCTGACGGTAAGATACTGGAATGGGCGCCCGATATATTCTTCGACAGGCAGAAAGCGGAAAATCTTGTCAGCTTATGCATCGAAGAAAAATTAGAAGTCATACATCTTATGGATGTCGCGGAAGACGCGCTTTTCGACTATTGAGAGCTGTAGCATGGTCTGCGCTCAGAGATATTTTCAGCGTGCAAGGCGGCGCTGATATGAGCGCCGCTCTTTAAACGGCTTTATTATTTTTACAGCTTAAACGCCGCCCGACGTGCCTGTTTATATGCTGCCGCCGCTGTGGAAAAATTAAAGGGAGTAAAATTATAGCTAAAAGGAAAATACCGCAGTCCGTAAAGATTGCGGTATTTATATTTTAATGTGCCTGATTCTGCGCTCTGACTTATAGCAAGAAGCGGGGCAGATAAATTAAAAGCACTGCTTTGCTTTTTGTTTTTCAAACCCTTGCGATTTTGATTTTGACCCAAAGAGAGTCCCGGGCTGCCGCCCAAAAAACTTTATAGTGTCCGTTTCGGTTTGCCGCGAGCTTGCCTGAATATGTAAGCTTGCCGTTGGTGGTGTATCTGCATTCCCACCCGTCGTATATGACGGACAAATGTTTCTTATCAAAAGTAATATCCGTATAGGCTTGACCGTCAAAATAAAAAGCGGGAAGCATATGGGCAAGCTCACCTTTTCGGCTGATTTCTATAAATACACCGTTTTTATCCACTTTGTAGCTTGTAAAAACAGTTTCGTTATTTGAAAATTTACAGCAAAGCTCAATAGTTGCAGAGCTATTGTTCTTCGACAGGCTTGCAGTGTCGTATACGCATCCGTAATCGGTGGCAAACCGCCATATTCCGTTTTGTCTTATTCCGGGACAAAGAGAAAGCGCTTCCGGCTCCTGCAAATCCACGAAATATTTCGGCTGAGCCGGACATGGCACCGAAAGACAAATGGCAGATGGCGCGTTCTTTTTGTGAATGCGGCCGAGTCCGCTCGCATCGTAATGAGGATCGGAATCGGTATCAAATTCCAGCGAATAACCGCCTGCACGGGCAAAAATTTTATGAAAATGCTTGGAGCTGCACCAAATTTCGGGAGATTCGTCAAGCTTTGACGGCACAGCAGAATTGTCGCAAAACAAGCTGGCGATATATAGAAAGGATGCAACCGTTATCATATATTTATCGAAATACGCATAATCTTCACAGCCGTAGTTTGAACCGACTGAAAATCGGTTTTTAATATGGCTGACAGGTGTTTTTGACAGCCAATGTTCAACAGAAGCGAGTGCATGACCGGCGGCAGCCTTGAATTTTCCGGCAAGTGCAAAGTCGCCGGTCTTGTTATAACGTGCTGCTTCATATTCTAAAATGGCAGCAAGCAACGCCTCATTATGTAAAAACTGGTTGCTTCTGCCGCCGAACGCCAGCTCACCGGAGGCAGACTGCATATTTAAAGTAAATAATCCCGATTTTTTTAAACAGTCGTCAATTTTCTTATAGTAGCTGCCCCGGTAACCGGCATACAGCAGCAGTGAAAAAAGTACTCGCGGAACGATGTCATATGTGATTGGCTGATGAACGGCAGATTCGGAATTATCCATATACATTCCGTTTTCATCCAGCCACTGAAGCTGAGATGCAATTTGAATATCTATAAACTTTGAGGAATTGCAAAGTCCGGTCTGCTGTCTGAAATATTCGCTTACAGCCGTATACAACGCCCAGTTGCGCACCGGATCCGTTGGGGCTTTTGCATACACATTATAGCATTTTTCCGGTTCTATTTCCTTAAGATAGCTTTTCCAGCGCATAATGAGCTCTGCACTGACATTGCCGCTTTTTTCCAGCTCTCCGATGCAACAAATAATTTCTCTAACCGAAAAATCATTCGCCGCTTTGACAGTAGGAATACTTTTGCAGCAAAACTCCATCATTTCGCAAAAAAGCGGCAGTAATTCCTGTCGTTTTCCGTTTGCAATGAGAATACCTATATTTGAGGTTAATCTGGGAAAGCCATGCTCTGTCAGACCGTTTTTTTTAACCTCGCCGAAATAATGAATAATATGTTCATCGGTATATGCAGAGAGGGTTTTTGCCATTAGGTCAAGATATATGTTATTCATCCTTTGAAATACTCCTTTGTACAGCTAAAAAACTTCCTCTTTTAATTTACAATCTGTTTGCTTATATGTACGATACTATATTTAATCTTGTATGTCAAGCAAAATGAACAACGGTAAGCAGCGTTTTGTTTTCTGGAAAAAGCGTTCGGGAGCTGCCCCGAACGCTTTTTTACTCTGATTTGATTTCCGGAAGACCGGCAATGCTTGTAAGGACCGACAGTAATCCCGCCATAGCAGAAGAGCTTAATACCATAAGCCAGTTTACGTCGCCTAATACTGCCGATGTTCCGATGGTGGCGATAACGGTCTGGGCTATCGTCTTAACAGCTCTGATGCCCGCCGCTTTCGCCCATTTGGCGAATGATTTTTTCATAAAGACTTACCACCGTTTTATTCGAGATATATTTTTACTGCGTCTATTTCCTGACCGGGTATTCCGGCGTAGCCGTTATTGAAATCTTTTTCGTTATATCCGGTCACAAACGGCAGCCAGCGGTTGGATGAACGCAGATGAACGGCGTATTTTATCGTTTTTCCCGTGTCTGTTTTCATCATAAGTCCGTCTATCGGCTTGTTGTAAAGTCCGGCGTAATCCTCTCTGTTCTTAACTTCGGGAAGCCACTTGCCGCCCTTGTAATGAACCTTGTAATAAATATTGCCGCTTGTAAGCCGCGCGTAAACACAGCATACGTCTTTACCGTACAGCCCTGCGTAATCTGTTAAGTCTGTGACCTCAGGCAGCCAGCGGTTGCCGACGTCCTCCCATACCTGATAGATTACTGATATTTTTTCGGGCGTCGGTTTGGGTGCAGGCGTGGGCTTAGTCTCTTCTTTCTTTTTAAGCCCGCCTTTTTCGGCTAAGACCTCGACGATAGCCTCGGCGCTTTTTTCAGCGAAATCCTCGGTCAGTATTACAGGCGTGTCGGTCGTGCTGTCCATAAAGCCGTTTTCTATCAGCACCGCGGGCATATTCGTCTCCCTGCACTCGTGCAGGTCAGCCGAAGCCAGCGGCTGCGAGCGGTTGCCTTTAAGCCCCGTATGCTTTATAAGGCTGTCATATACAGCCTTCTGCCAGTCCTTTGTGGTCTGGTCTACCTTTGTATAGGTGTAGCAGACTATCCCTCCGCCGCTGCCGCCGTTTATTCCGGCGTTGTGGTGAACGGCGAGATAAAAGTCAGCTCCCCACTTATTCGCCTTATCGGTGCGGGTTTTAAGGGCTATATCAGTCTTGCCTGTCGGGTCGTCTATCCTTAACAGCTCATAGCCGGTATACGCCTTCAGCTTTTCTGTAACCTTTTCAACTATCCTGCTGTTAAGCGTCCATTCCCTTGTTTCGTCAGGGTCGATGGATTTAAGGCACCTCTTTCCGGCTGTATACAGCCCGTGCCCCGCGTTAAGCGCTATTTTGAACATTGTAAATCCCCCCTAATCCTTTTTATGCGGACAGGCGGGATTTGTGAATTACAGATTACGGCAAAGCCGCTCCGTGAGAGGTTAATCTGGAAATAAGCTTGAGAAGAAATTTTTATATATTTCCGCTATTATTTATATTCGCAGAATATTCAGACGGCGTCAGACCGTACTGCTTTTTAAAACGTCTGGTAAAGTATCCTGCGTCGGAAAATCCGCAGGCGGCTGAAACTTCTGAAATTTTTAAGCCGCCGTCTTCTATTATTTTACGCGCGGTCTCAAGTCGCAGAATTTGTATATAGGACATTGGAGTGAGTCCGGTAACTGTTTTAAACCGCCGGCAGAAATATGATTTATCATATCCGAAGACGCGGCTCAGTGAGGCAGATGAAATTTCTTCCCGGTAATGAGCTTCAATATAATCAATTACGTTGCGGAATTTATTATTTCTCTGCGCCGGAGCGTTTCGGCACAGGCAGTGACGGTAAAGCATTCCCAGCGTTTCATATATTTTTCCGACCACAATAAGAGGTGAAAAATCGTCTCCGCATAGCTGTTCATCTAAAACGGAGCGTAATATATCAAATGTTTCGGGATTGTCGGAAACCGGCATAAAGCATACTTTTTGATCTGCAACGGGCTTAAGCAGCTTTGAGCTTGCGTTTGACGAGTTAAAAAACGCGGTCACGTCAAACATTATTGCGCGGTAGCTGACACCGCTGCTTCCGGCATATCCCGTATGGGGCTGACCGGGAGGTATTATAACCACGCTGCCCGCCCCTGCAGTAGCGGAAGCGTTACCGATACATACTTCAAGCGTCCCGCAGAGGACCAAAAGAAGTTCCATGCGCTCGTGCCAGTGTGTGCCGAAGCATATACCCCCTGCCTTTACGCGGCTTTCGTCAAGAATTTTTACCGCGCTGTCTCCGTAAAGCACCGGAGTCAGCTCCTTTTGATAGTCAAGTGGCAAAGCAATCACCGCCTAAAGTCAAAAAAATCCTATTTTATATCAATAAAGTACTAAACGTCTGCTTTATTGTATGTTACCATAAATATAATGATATTACAAATAAAAAATCAGGTGATTAATTTGAAAATAGGAATATGCGTTCAGTTTGATGATATAGGCACAATGTCAAAAAAATTCAAAAATCTCAGGAACGAGGGATTTGACAGCTGTCAGCTTGTTTCTTGGAAGCCGGAGCTTTGGTGCAACGAAAATGCTGAGCTTATAAATTCACTGATTTCTGAGAACGGGATAACTGTTTCGGCGTTCTGGTGCGGCTGGGAGGGACCGTGCGTCTGGAATTTTTACGAGGGTCAGACTACTCTGGGGCTTGTTCCGCCGGAATACCGCGAGACAAGAATAAAAAATCTGTGCGACGGCGCGGATTTTGCGGGAAAGCTTGGTATTGCGGATGTGGTTACGCATATGGGCTTTATACCGGAAAATCCGAACGACCCGCAGTTTGTGCCTTTCTGTGACGCGGTGCGAAGGGTTGCGGAGCATTTAAAGGAAAACGGTCAGTACCTTCTGTTTGAAACGGGACAGGAAACGCCCGTGACAATGCTTCGCTGCTTTGAGACGGTCGGAACAGATAATCTGAGAGTAAATCTTG
Organism: uncultured Clostridia bacterium; assembly: GCA_944384845.1. GTDB lineage: Bacteria > Bacillota > Clostridia > Oscillospirales > Acutalibacteraceae > UBA737. The sequence goes on along the minus strand of CALWUZ010000169.1, from coordinate 15,061 downwards.
ACACTGCTAACGTTATTCTTTACGGAAAGGCAAATCCGGTTGACGCGCTCGACGTTTTCGGCAAATATGTCCGCGGACTTCACGCGAAGGACGGTCTTTATCCTGTAAACGGTCACGATTTGGGCGGGGAAACACGCCTCGGAGACGGCAGGGTGGATTTTAAGGTGCTGTTTAAAAAGCTTAAGGAGCTCGGGTATGATTCATATGTTACGATAGAGCGGGAAATAGACGGCGAACAGCAGACCGAGGATATCCGGTACGCAAAAAAATATCTTGAAAATATTATAAATGAAATTTACGGAGGTTGAAGAGTATGCTGAAGATTGCACTTGCCGGCGTCGGCGGAATAAGCGGCGCGCATATTTCTGCGTGGGAGGCTATGGAGGACGTTGAACTGACCGCTATCTGCGATATACGTCCGGAGCAGACGGGAAAATATCCCGAAAAGCGGCGTTATACCGATTTTGATGAAATGCTTGAAAAGGAAGATATAGATATACTCGACATCTGCCTGCCTACATATCTGCATGCGGATTTCGCGGTCAGGGCGATGGAAAAGGGAATAAACGTCATCTGCGAAAAGCCGGTCTCCTTAAAGCGTGAGGATGTGGCGCGGGTGTACGGCGCAGCGGAAAAAAATAATGTTAAATTTATGACGGCTCAGGTACTGAGGTTCTGGCCGGAATATGAAATCATCAAAAAAATCTATGACGAAAACACCTACGGTAAGCTTCTTTCGGGTTCGATGACGCGCCTCGGCTGTTATCCCAAATGGAGCTGGGACGGCTGGATGATGGACGAAAAGCGCAGCGGACTCGTTCCGTTCGATTTGCATATTCATGACCTTGACTTTATGGTATATGCCTTCGGAAAGCCGAAAAAGTCTGTGAATTTCCGCGCAAAGAGGTCTGATCAGGATTATATAAACGCAGTTTATGAGTTTGACGGCTTTTTTATAACGTCTGAGGCTTCGTGGTACGCATCGCCCTATCCGTTTTCGGCAGGATTTCTGTTTCAATTTGAAAACGCGGTGGCGGCTTTTGAAAACGGTGTAATGACGATTTACGAGCGCGGCGGAAAGGTGTTTTCCCCGATAGGCGGCAGCGGCGGGGATACAGGAGACATAGGTCTTCCGGCAAGCAATGCATATGCCAATGAAATACGGTATTTTACCGACTGTGTGAAGAGCGGAAATATTCCCGACAGGGTGAAGCCCGATGAGCTGGAGACGGTTTTGGATATTCTTGAGTGTCTATAAATATCTGTTATCGGTTTGAACTTCAGTGCGGAAACTAAATTTTCATAAACAAACTTCTTTTTTGATATTTTTCCTGAAATGCGGGAATAATAGGTAAAAACAGGAGGAAAATTTATGAAAAGACGTAATACAGTCAGGCTTATATCTTTCTGCGCTGCCGCGGTTCTTGCTTCTGTCGGATTTTTGATTAAGGCAAGGCTTGATTTAAAGAGATACCAGCTTGAGATACAGAATAATTATTCGCGCTCGCTCGACGGGCTTAATTCCAGTGTGAACAATATATCGCTTCTTCTGGAAAAGGCTGAATATGTGACCACCGCCAAGCAGATAAGCAATATGGCGGCTCAGCTTTTGAGTGAGTCTGAAAGCGCCAAGAACGCACTTTCCCAGCTTCCGTCAGGCGGCGGGCTGGAGGTGCTTAACCGTTTTCTTTCGCAGGTGGGAAATTATGCACTGTCGGTCTCAAAAACTCTTATAGCCGGCGGAAACGTAAGCGAGGAGCATTCCGACAACATAAAGGCTTTAAAAAATACCGCGAGGAAAATATCCGAGGCGGTGGGCTCCTCCGCGATATCCTACAATAATCCCGATGCCTGGGCAGATGAAATGAACAGAAGGCTTGACGGCGCGGTTGACGAGGATTCGCTCGCCGGCTCGCTTGATATGCTTGAAGAAAGTCTTTCGGATTATCCGAAGCTTGTGTATGACGGACCTTATTCGGACCATATTCTCGAAAAGGAGCCGCTGATGATAAAGGACGCCGAGACGGTGACCGAGTCTCACGCTCTGTCAAATGCGGCCGAGATTGCCGGCTGTAAAACAGACGAGCTCAGCTTTGAGGGGGATGTGAACGGAAAAATACCTGCTTACCGGTTTTCGGGAGAGGGTGTGAGCGTTGAGATAAGCAAAGCCGGAGGATATGCGGTTTATATGCGCAGGACGCGCGAAATCGGGGATTATATTTTAGAATACCGTCAGGCGCTGGACAAGGCTAAAAGATATCTTGAAAGCATAAATATGAGCGGCTTTACCGAGACCTATTATTTTACCGACGAGGGTGTCTGCGTTATAAATTTCGCGTATCTTGACGGCAGAACTATATGCTATACCGATCTTGTAAAGGTGGGAGTGGCAATGGACACGGGCGAAATAATGCTTTACGAGGCGAGCGGATATCTTACAAATCATACCGAGCGCGCTTTTGAGACCGCCGCGGTTACTGCCGAGGAAGCCGCCGGGATTGTGAGCGATAAGCTGGAAATCAAGGAGACCGCGATGGCGCTCATACCTACAGACGGCGGGGGCGAGGCGCGCTGCTATGAGTTTGTATGCGAGGCAGAGGACGGTCAGGAAATACTGGTGTATATCAATGCGGCAAATCTTGACGAGGAGGATATTTTAATACTTCTGAAAAGCGACGGAGGAACGCTTACAAAATAATGCTTGATTTTTTCAAAGCATTGTGATAGAATAGTTAAGCTGTCGGGCATATGAGATTCAGAACTGCTCCGGCAGCTGCGCATTTGATTCACCTGAGCCTTACAGGTGGGTTCACTGCCGAAATTATCGACATTGAAGCGGATGGTCCTCTGCCCGTTTATGAGGCATGAACGTCTGATATTGTGTAAGGAGGAAAAAAGATGGACGTTATCAAGGAACTTACGGCGGATATGCTCAAAAAAGACGTTCCGGAAATCCTTATCGGAAGCACTGTCAGGGTGCATGTATGGATAAGGGAAGGCGAAAAGGAAAGAATACAGATATTTGAGGGCACCGTCATCGCAAAGAACAACAGCGGAATCGCAGAAACCTTCACGGTCCGCCGCGTTTCCTACGGCGTGGGCGTTGAGCGTGTTTTCCCGGTGCATTCTCCGATTGTTGCTAAGATTGAGCAGGTACGCAAGGGACGTGTCCGCAGGGCAAAGCTTTATTATCTGCGTGACAGAGTGGGTAAAGCGGCTAAGGTTAAGGAGCTTATCGGTTAATAAGGCTGTAAGAGGGGGAACGGATTTTGACTGTTCCCCCTTTTTGCTGTAAAAGAGGTAACGGGTATGGATGCTTTTTTTAACTCCAACGGGCAGAACGGAGAGGATGTTTCCGACGGAAAAACTGAGATTTCCGCTCAAAACAGCGGATTCTTTGTGGATACGTCCTGCGCCGGTGAACTGGCTGACGCTCCGCAGGCGCCTAAGAAAAACAGCGCCGTGAGGGAAATATTTGAATGGCTCGATGTGCTTTCCACCGCCATAATCGCGGTTGTGATAGTTTTCAGCCTGCTTTTCAGAGTCGCTACTATTGACGGTCCTTCGATGCAGAACACCCTTTTTACAGGAGATAAGGTTATAATAACAAACCTAGCGTATACTCCGAAGCAGGGGGATATAGTCGTGATTTCACGGAATATCAACAATACCGTGGAGGACGTTAAAAGCGCCCAGGTGCCGATAATCAAAAGGGTTATCGCGGTCGGCGGTCAGACGGTGGATATTGATTTTGAACGCGGAGTTGTATCGGTAGACGGGGTTGAGCTTGAAGAGGATTACGTCAAGACTCCGACCACCACAAAATATGAGGTGGAATTTCCGCTTTATGTGCCGGAGGGCTATATTTTCGTTTTAGGCGACAACAGGAATGATTCGCTTGACAGCCGTTCCACCCGGATAGGCGAGGGAGGACTTGTGGACACAAGGTATGTTTTGGGTCATGCCGTTCTGCGGATTTTCCCGTTTGACAGTATAGGATGGCTTGACTGATGGGCGAAGCACAGAATATACAGTGGTTTCCGGGGCATATGGCGAAAACGCGGCGTAGGATAGGGGAGATTCTGCCTCTTATTGACGCCGTAGCCGAGGTGACTGACGCGCGCGTGCCGGTTTCCAGCCGCAATCCGGAATTGAGGGAAATAATCAGCGGCAAGCCGCTGATTATCTTGCTCAATAAATGCGATATGGCGGACCCTGAGGCCAACGAGGAATGGATAGAATATTATAAATCGCAGGGTATTGCCGCGATTGCAACCGACTGCAGAACAGGTAAAGGTATCGGAGCGTTTAAGGAAGCTGTAAAATCCGTGCTTGCCGGAAAACTCAGGTCTTATGCCGAAAAGGGTATGACCGGCAAGCCTCTCAGAATTATGGCGGCGGGAATACCGAACGTCGGCAAATCCTCTTTTATTAACCGCGCCGTAAAGGGCGCTTCAGCAAAGACCGAAAACCGTCCCGGGGTGACAAGGGGCAATCAGTGGTTTACGGTTGACCGTCAGCTTGAGCTGCTTGATACGCCAGGAGTTCTCTGGCCTAAATTTGAGGACAAAACCGTGGGCGAGCATCTGGCGTTTACGGGAGCAGTCAAGGACAGTATACTCGACACCGAGCTGCTTGCAATGCGCCTTTTGGAGCTTTTGGCAGGAAATTACCCCGAAAAGCTTGCCGCACGTTACGGTGAGCTGAATTTCGGAGAGGATAGCTACGGTCTTCTTTGCCAGATAGGGAAAAAGCGCGGAATGGTCGTCCGCGGAGGAGAAACCGATACCGAGCGGGCAGCCAATATGCTGCTTGAGGAATACAGAAACTGCAAGATCGGAAATATGACCTTGGAGAGGGTTAGAGATTATGCCTGATTACGAATTGGAAAAAGCCGCCGTTTCGCGCGGCTTTAAGCTTATATGCGGTGTTGACGAGGCGGGCAGGGGTCCGCTTGCCGGTCCTGTCTGTGCGGCGGCGGTTATTTTGCCTGACGGAGCTGATATTCCGGAGCTTGACGATTCAAAAAAGCTGTCGGAAAAGAAAAGGGAAAGGCTTTTTGACGTTATAACCGAAACGGCTGTGGATTTCAGCGTTGCGTACGGTACGCTTGAGGAAATTGAAGAGCTCAACATACTGAAGGCTACCTATCTTGCGATGAATCGTGCGATAGACGGTCTTGCGGTCAGACCGGATTTTGCGCTGATAGACGGCAACCGTATTCCGTACGGAATAAAAGTCCCGTGTGAAACTGCGGTAAAGGGCGATTCCAAATCCATGTCGATAGCAGCGGCGTCGGTTCTGGCTAAGGTAACGCGTGACCGGCTGATGCTTACATATGATGAAAAATATCCCTTGTACAATTTTAAAAAGCATAAGGGCTACGGAACGAGAGAGCATATCGAGCTTATAAAAAAGTACGGTCTGTGTGAGATACACAGACTTTCGTTTCTTAAGGGTGTGCTGAGGTAAATGACGGACAGCGGAAATACCGGAAGAAACGGCGAGCTTCTTGTGGCGGAGTTCCTGCGGCGGAACGGATATACGGTGGTAAAGCGGAACTACCGTTCCCGCTTCGGGGAAATAGACATAATTGCCGAAAATTCCGAATATATAATTTTCACAGAGGTTAAAACCAGGAGCGCAAACAGTCTTTTCACTCCTGCGGAGGCAGTAAACGCCGCTAAGCGCCGCCGTATACTTCTGACTGCCGAGGATTTTCTTGCAAAATACGAAACATCGCTTCAGCCGCGCTTTGACGTGGCTGAGGTTATTGTGTCCGGCGGTGGCGGCGACAGATATAAGCTCAATTACATAAAGAACGCTTTTTGAAACGGGGCGGAAATATGAACTATTTTGATCTGCACTGCGACACGCCGTATGAGTGCTTTTTTAAAAACCTGTCTTTTGCTGAAAGCAACCTTGCCGTTTCCGGCAAAAAGGGAAGGATTTTTGACCGCTGGAAGCAGGTATTCGCAGTCTGGATAAGGGACGATGCAGAGGAACCGTACAGATTGTACCGCTCGGTTTTAGACGATTTCAGAGAAAAGCTTAAAGGTAAGCCGGATAATCTTACCCCGTATTTTGCTGTGGAGGGCGGCGCTGTGATAGGAGATGACATAGATAAGCTCTACAGGCTTAAGGAGGACGGGATACGCTTTTTTACTCTCACCTGGAACGGCGAAAACCGAATTGCGGGCGGCAGCGGCAGCGATAAGGGGCTGACAAACTTCGGCAGGCGCGTGATAGAAGAGCTTAACAGGCTTGAAATAGCGTGCGATTTGTCGCATCTTAACGATAAAAGCTTTTACCGCGCGGCGGAGCTTGCAAAATTTCCTGTCGCAACCCACTCTAACTGCCGCGCTATTTGCGGCGCGCCGCGCAATCTTACCGATGAACAGCTTAAAGCTATAGGTGAAAAGGGCGGTATTATCGGGCTGTGCTTTTATCCGAAGTTTTTGGGCGGCGGAGTCTATGAGGCTCTGTACAGGAACATCTGTCATATGCTTGAGCTGGGCCTTGAGGATAATATTGCGGTAGGCTCGGATTTTGACGGCGCGGACATGGGAGAAGACCTCTGTGATATAACAAAGGTTCCGCTTCTTTATGCGTATTTAAGCAAAAAGGGCATACCGACGGTACTGCTTGATAAAATTTTTTATAAAAACGCGGAAAATTATATTGAAACCTTTGACAAAAGACTTCAGGCAGGTTAAAATATTACAAGAAGTTGAAATTAGGAGAAACCGCTATGGATTATGTAAGCACAAGAGACAGAACGGTAAAGGTTTCTGCCGCCGAGGCTATCGCAAGGGGAATCTCGGACGAGGGCGGACTTTTTGTGCCGGAAAGCTTTCCGAGTCTTTCCGCCGATGATTTTGAAAGGCTTAAGGCTCTTGATTACATCGGCAGGGCAAAATATATTCTGTCGTATTTTCTTTCGGATTTTACGGAAGAGGAAATAGATTACTGTGTCAGGGGAGCCTATACAGGAAGCTTTGAAAACGAAAGCCCGGCGCCTCTTTACACGCTTTCGGAAAACACGGATATTCTTGAGCTATGGCATGGACCCACCTGCGCCTTTAAGGATTTGGCGCTTCAGCTTCTGCCCTATCTGCTTACGACCTCTGCAAAAAAGATTTCGGCTGAAAAAAAGACGGTTATTCTGGTAGCCACCTCGGGAGATACCGGCAAGGCGGCCTTAGAGGGCTTCCGCGATGTCCCCGGAACCGAAATAATCGTGTTTTATCCGAGCGACGGCGTAAGCCCTATGCAGAAGCTTCAGATGGATTCTCAAAAAGGCGGAAATGTGCATGTCTGCGCAATAAAGGGTAATTTTGACGACGCGCAGACCGGGGTAAAAAGGATATTTACGGATTCTTCGGTCAAGCGTAGGCTCGCGGAACACAATATGCAGTTTTCCTCCGCCAACTCAATAAACTGGGGAAGACTTGCCCCGCAGATAGTCTATTATATATCGGCGTACTGCGATTTGCTTTCAAGAGGTGAAAAGCTTGAGGACGGCTTTAACGTCGTTGTTCCAACCGGTAATTTCGGAAATATTTTGGCGGCGTACTATGCAAGGAAAATGGGAGTCCCGATAAGCCGGCTTATCTGCGCATCAAATGCCAATAACGTGCTGACCGATTTTATCAGAACAGGCACTTACAATAAAAACCGTGAGTTCTTTACAACCGTTTCCCCGTCTATGGATATTCTGATTTCCAGTAATCTTGAAAGAATGCTGTTTGAGCTTTCGGGCTGCGACGACAGGACGGTGACGGAGCTTCAGTCAAAGCTTTCGCGCGACGGCGTTTTCTGCGTGAGCGGCGAAATAAAGGAAAGGCTGTCAGAAATTTTTTGGGGCGGCAGCTGCGATGACAGGCAAACGCTCGACACCATCGGCGCAGTATTTGAAAAGCATGGCTATCTCTGCGATACGCACACGGCGGTGGCGGCTTGTGTTTACGGACAGTACAGAAGCGAGACCGGCGATAATAAGCCCGCCGTAATCGCCTCGACCGCGTCTCCCTACAAGTTTGCCGACAGCGTGCTGTCTGCTCTGACAGATAAAACTGCGGGAAGCGAGTTCGGAAATGTGCGTCTGCTTTCGGAAATAACCGGAACCGATATACCGAAGCCCATTGCGGAGCTTGAAAGCGCTGAAGTGCGTTTTAAGAACATATGCGAAAAAGATAAAATGCTCAGCGCGGTTTATGCGTCTCTCGGTATATAATAAAAATATCCGGCTTTTAAAGCCGGATATTGCTTTTGACAGAGAATTATCTCGCCCTGAAGGTATCGCAGCAGGTGTCAGAGCACTTTGACGCTTCTCCATGTCCAACTTGAATTTTTCCGGCAGAGCAGGTATCCTCAGCGGTATGATGAACGCAGTTCTTTACATCGCAGGATACGCACAGAGCGGTTTCACATTTGCAGTCTGACAAATTAATCAAGTCCTTTCCGACCCTTTTGGGGTCTTAAATATTATGCGCAGGAGCGTTTGGGTTATGTAATCGAATTTTTAGGCAGGTGATTTTGAATTTGAGTATTTACGCGCTTTCCGATCTTCATTTATCTTTCGGTGCGGATAAGCCGATGAGTATATTCAGGGGCTGGGATAATCATACCGAGCGGATTAAATCAAACTGGACGCGGCTTGTGGGAGAAAACGACACGGTTGTGCTTCCGGGAGATTTTTCATGGGGGCTTAAGCTCGGGGAAACGGTCAGGGATTTTGAATTTCTTGAGGCGCTGCCGGGAAAAAAGCTTCTGCTTAAGGGTAATCATGACCTTTGGTGGAGCACGTCTAAAAAGCTGCGCGATTTTTTTGAAAAGAATAATTTTAAATCGGTAGATATAATTTATAACAGCTGCGCCGTCTGCGAGGGATATGCCGTCGCAGGGACAAGGGGCTGGTTTTATGACGGCGGAGAGGACAAAAAGGTTCTCGCACGTGAGGCGGGCAGGCTTGAGACCTCGCTTTCGGCGGCGGAAAAAACAGGTCTCCCGGCGCTTGTATTTCTTCATTACCCTCCGGTATACGCGGATACGGTCTGCGGCGAAATATTCGATATAATAAAAAAGCACGGAGTCAAGCGCATATATCACGGGCATATACACGGAGCGGGGCTGAACAATGCGGTAAGGGAATACGACGGCGTGGAGCTTAAGCTTATATCCTGTGATTGCGTTGATTTTACGCCTGTTTTTGTGGCGTGATATATATATATTTACCGAATTTCTTGAAAATCAAAAAAAATTGTGGAAAAATTTTCGGGGCTGTGCTATAATAATTTGAACTAATGTAAAATGAGTAATAGCGCCCGCCGCGACTTGTTTTACTTTACGGAGGTATAAAAATGAGCTTGAAAGAAACAAAAAAGGTTGATACAAACAGGTATCAGCTCGAGATTACCGTGGACGGTGAAAAATTTCGCGAGGCAATTAAAGAGGCTTATAAAAAAAATGGCAAAAAAATAAGCGTACCGGGCTTCAGAAAGGGCAAGGCGCCGCTTCATATCATTGAAACATTTTACGGCTCCGAAATATTTTTTGAGGATGCCTTTAATCTTTTATACAGTGACCTTGTGGACGACGCTATCGCCGAATCCGGTCTTAAGGTTATAAACGATAAGATGGATTTTGATTTGGTTTCAATTTCCAAGGAAGACGGCGCGGACTTTAAGGTTTCCGTCACTACCTATCCGGAAATCGAGGTGGGCGAATATAAAGGTCTCAAGGCGGAAAGAAACGCCGTAAAGGTTGACGCCGCGGAGGTCAATTCAGAAATAAACGCTATGGCTGAGCGCAACGCCCGTATGGTGTCGGTCGAAGATCGCGCCGCGAAAAAGGGAGATACGGTTATTATCGATTTTGAAGGATTTGCTGACGGAAAGAGCTTTGACGGCGGTAAGGCGGAAGGATTTTCGCTTGAACTCGGCTCTGGTCAGTTTGTTCCCGGCTTTGAGGAGCAGATTGTCGGAAAGAATATCGGCGATGAGTTCGAGGTCAACATAACCTTCCCCGAGGATTACGGCGCGAAGGAGCTTGCCAGTAAGGAAGCCGTATTTAAAGTAAAGCTTCATGAAATCAAAATCCGAGAGCTGCCCAAGATTGACGATGAGTTTGCAAAGGATGTAAGCGAATTTGATACCCTAAAGGAACTTAAGGCGGACATTAAAAAGAAGGCTCTGGAGCGCAAGAAAAAAGCCGCGGAGGAAGCCGTTGAAAATGCTCTTGTTCAGCAGATAGTGGACGGACTCAAGGGCGAGATACCCGAGGCAATGTTTGAAAACCGCCTTAATCAGAGCGTTGAGGAATTTGCTTACAGGCTTCAGAGTCAGGGACTCAATCTTGAAACCTACCTTAAATACACCAATTCCACGATTGACGATTTTAAGAAATCCTTCCGACCCCAGGCGGAGGCGCAGGTTAAGTACAGACTTGCGCTTGAAAAAATTGCCGAGCTTGAAAATATCACGCCCGATGAAAAGGAAATCGAGGAACAGTATGAAAAGCTGGCAAAGGATTACGGCGTAGAGGCGGATAAGGTTAAGAACGCGATTCCCGCCGCGGAGGTTTCAAAGGACTTAGCCGTCGGCAAGGCAATAGATTTCATAAAGGAAAACGCGGTCATAACCGAAAAGGAAGAAAAGGCGGAGGAAAAGCCGGCTGCCGCCAAGAAAACAACCGCTAAGAAAACCGCTGCCAAAAAGACAGAGGAAAAAAGCGCGGAATAACTGATTATAAAGTACTTTTTATGCTCATAATAAATTTGACTCTAAAACGGAGGTAATTGTGTTGGATATGGCTTTGGTACCTTATGTAATTGAACAGACAAGCAGGGGCGAGCGCTCCTACGATATTTTTTCAAGACTTTTAAACGACCGCATAATTATGCTTAACGACGAGGTAAACAGCGCCTCTGCGGGAGTTATAATAGCGCAGATGCTGTATCTTGAGGGTCAGGATCCGGATAAGGACATCAGCTTTTATATCAACAGTCCCGGCGGCTCTGTTACCGACGGTATGGCGATATACGATACCATGCAGTATATAAAGTGCGATGTCAGCACCATCTGCATGGGAATGGCGGCAAGCATGGGCGCTTTTCTTCTCGCGGCAGGCACAAAGGGCAAGCGTTTGGCTCTGCCCAACAGTGAGATTATGATTCACCAGCCGCTCGGTCAGGCAAAGGGTCAGGCTACCGATATTCTTATTCACGCGCATCATATCGAGAAAATAAGGGCAAATATCAACAGAATTCTTGCAGATGCTACCGGAAAGCCTCTTGAGCAGATACAGCTCGACACCGAAAGGGATAATTTTATGAGCGCTTCCGAGGCTGCGGAATACGGACTGATCGATAAGGTAATTTTCAAGAGATAGAAGGTACTTTAATGCCGGTTGATAAAAAAAATGATATACGCTGCTCGTTCTGCGGCAAAACTCAGGACGAGGTTACAAGGCTTGTAGAGGGTCCCGGCGTTTATATCTGCGACAGCTGTATTGAGTTCTGCAACACTCTTCTTTTTGACGATGAGACCGGCACCGCCGGAAAGACAAAACGCAAAAAGGAAACCGAGGATTTTGTGCTTCCCAAGCCGCAGGAAATCAAGGCACAGCTTGACCAGTATGTAATAGGGCAGGACGAGGCTAAAAAAACTCTGTCGGTGGCGGTATATAATCATTACAAGCGCATATTTATGAATGATGAGTCGGATGTGGAGCTTACCAAGAGCAACGTTCTGATGCTCGGACCCACCGGCGTGGGTAAAACACTGCTTGCACAGACGCTTGCGAAAATCCTTGACGTGCCTATCGCCATAACCGATGCTACCACTCTTACCGAGGCGGGATATGTCGGCGAGGATGTTGAGAACATTCTGCTGCGTCTGATTCAGGCTGCGGATTATGACATTGAAAGAGCCGAGCGCGGAATAATCTATGTGGATGAGATAGATAAAATTGCCCGCAAATCGGAAAATGCTTCAATAACCCGCGACGTGAGCGGAGAGGGCGTGCAGCAGGCTCTTCTGAAAATATTGGAGGGCACCGTTTCAAACGTTCCGCCTCAGGGCGGCAGAAAGCATCCTCAGCAGGAATTTATTCAAATTGACACCACTAATATTCTTTTTATCTGCGCAGGGGCCTTCGACGGTATTGAAAAGGTTATAGAGCGACGTATAGGCGGCAGCAGTTTAGGCTTTGGCGCGGACGTTAAGTCTCCCAAATCCCTTGAGGCTGAGGCGGTCGCGATGACTGCCACGCATCAGGATCTGGTGAAGTTCGGTATGATACCAGAGCTTGTGGGAAGACTTCCGGTGATAACCGCGCTTAAGGGGATGGATAAGAAAACCCTTGTCAGAATAATGACTGAGCCGAAGAACTCAATAATAAAGCAGTATCAGGCGCTTTTTAAGATGGATAACATTGATCTTGAATTTGATAAAAAGGCGCTTGAAAAAATCGCTGATCTCACAATAGAACGAAAAACCGGTGCGCGCGGACTTCGTTCAATAATTGAAGCCGTTTTGCAGCCGCTTATGTTCGATTCACCGTCTGATTCATCGATAACCGGAATTACGATTACCGCGGAAACGGTGAACAGCGGAAATGCGGTTATAACGAGGAAGGCCTCGTAAACTGATTTTATATAAGTGAAGCACAGATTTTTTAAGGCTTGGAAATCTGTGCTTTTTAAATAGCATTCTTGAAAAACATTTTTTTATATGCTATACTTTAATTCCCGAAAGAAGTGATGCCGCTTGGAAAACACAAAAACCATTACAACCAACAAAAAAGCCTTCCATGAGTATTTTGTGCTTGAAAGCTTTGAATGCGGCATTGAGCTTTCTGGCACGGAAATAAAGTCGATACGTCAGGGAGGAGCAAATCTGAAGGATGCATGGTGTTCGGTGGACAACGGTGAAATGATTATAAAGCAGATGCACATAAGTCCGTATGAACACGGTAATATTTTTAATAAGAACCCGGCAAGAAACAGGCGGCTGCTGATGCATAAGCGTGAAATTATGCGTCTTTTCGGCGCGGTAAGGCAGGAGGGACTGGCTCTTATTCCGCTTTCACTGTATTTTAAGGGATCACTTGTTAAAGTGCAGCTCGGGCTTTGTAAAGGTAAAAAACTGCATGATAAACGTGAGACCGCCGCTAAGCGTGACGCAGCACGCACGATAGAAAGAGCCTTAAAGGAGCAGAACAGATAGAAGAAATGCGGGGGCGTAAAGGTTTCGACAGGGATTTTGAAGTACCGGAAGCGAGCAGCGGTGCGGAACCGCTCTAAAATCCGCAAACAAAATTAACTAACAACAATAAAGTTGCCTTAGCAGCCTAATTTAGGCTGCTCATCCGACCCGGAAGCACCACGGTCCGGCAAGGGTGTCATTTAAGTGGTGAACGTGAACGGCGGTGCGCTCCTGCCGCCGTCACGGCTTCGGAGCTACTGAACACGGAAGTCTGACATTTGACGTCCGCGGAAGGGAATGCAAAGAAATGTCTGCGCTCGGAGACGCCGGTACGGATAAATTTTTGGACAGGAGTTCGACTCTCCTCGCCTCCACCATCAAAGGGCTACAAAAAAGATGTAGCCCCCGAAACCCCCGATTTTATCGGGGGTTTCGCCGTTTCTACGGCAGAAAAAACAACAAGCGATTTTGTAGATGTGAAAAAGATACTTTTCCCTTTCTGAAATGAGTTGAACTCTCACACAACCGAATATCCGCAGTCAAGCGCATGGATCAATCAAGTCCATGCGCTTTTTTTATTTCCGCAGAAAGGAGGAAAAAGATGCGAAAGCAAACCGACTTAGCCAAGGTCAAGCAAACAGCCCGATCTCTGCTCTTCACGGATATACACGAAACAGAGTTCTCTCCCGTGATCGTCAGCCACCCATTCACAGACTCCGGTTTTGTTGCATCCCCAAATGCAAACGGAGAGATCGGACTGCTCAACATCACCGAGAGTGATGCCGATCAAAGACGATGGCGAGAGTATATGGGCAAGCTCATCGACGGAGCCAAAAGCGCCTATGAGATATATATGATGATCACCAAACCCTATGGGCTGACATTTCTGAAATACACAGCCCAGGATCTGTCGCAAGAGGATCTGTCAAACATTCTCGCCAGCGCATGGACAAGAGCCGAAGCCCCCAACATGGACGTGAATGTCAGCAAGGCGAAGCTCCTCTCCCTTTTCAAGCAGGCAGATCCAACGGTTCTCATGGAGCAAGATGAATATGTCCAGTTCAAGATGCTGGACGATCCGGTTACCGTATACCGCGGAGTCACAACACACAACGCAAAAAATGTGAAGGCTCTGTCATGGACACTGAGCCGAGAAACAGCCGAATGGTTTGCCAACCGTTTCGGCGAGAAAGGAACGGTCTACGAAGCGCAGATCGATAAAAAGCATATATACGCATATTTCAGTGGAAGGAACGAATCCGAGGTAATCGTCGATCCTTCCTATCTGACAAACATTACGGAGGTACAGGATCTGTCCTCCGATTTTTTATTATCACAATAACGGAGGTAACGAAATGACCATATACCAGGAAGAAATGCAGCGAAAGGCGCAACGCTACGGATGCATTACCGATTATGACGAAGCGGATCAGCTCCTGCTCATCTCGCATAAAGGAGTCCATCTCACCGCAGTCAACCCCGAAGGATTTATGTTCTACAACAGCAAAGAACTCACCGATCCCGAATCCCGTGAGGTGTTCTCACACCTTGTAGATGATGCCGAGGTCGTCCGAGAGTATGTCGGTCTCTACGTGTCAGCCCCACAGATGCAGCCGAAGGATGTGCAGAACTACCGCAAATTCTCCGAGTACGGCGACGTGGTGTTCGCCGGAATGTACAGCGAAAAACACGGCTTCATGTTCTGTAGCTGGCGACAGTCAGACGGCGGCAAATATCTCGCACATGGTGACTATTCACCCGACTATCTCTCCTCCAAGGAGAACTTCGCCGTCCGTGCCGGACTCGTCGATAACAACAAGCTGTTCACCCAAGAGGAAGCCGAGCAACTGTTC
>CALWUZ010000168.1 GCA_944384845.1 uncultured Clostridia bacterium | reverse complement strand
AATCTGTCGTCGATGGGCACCTGGATTCAGAACGCGATGAGCCAGCCTGTCGAGCTTGATTCGATTTATATTGTTCCCGAGGGCGGGGAATATCCGTCGGACGGAAATAACTTTTTCAAGAATTTCTGGTTCAAGGTCAAGCAGTTTGTTTTGAGCTTCGGCGAGGATTATCAGTCTTTTGCCTCCGAAATTACGGAGGAGGATTACGCAAACAACAATGTCGTAACCGTATGGATGACAAACGGCAGGGAACAGAGCCAGATTATGCAGCGGCTTACGGAGCAGTACTTTACTCCGGAAACCGGCATAAAGGTCAATGTTCAGCTTGTTGCGGCAACGGCTTTGCTGCCGGCGGTCACGGCGGGGCTGGGGCCGGACGTAGGAATGAATCTGACGTCAAGCACGCCTATAGACTTTGCGATAAGGGGCGCCGCGGTGGACCTTACCGAGTTTGACGATTTTGAGACCGTGGCGGGTATGTTCAACGAGGCGGCATTAACCCCGTTTACCTTTGAGGGAAGCGTTTATGCCCTGCCTGAGACGCTTACCTTCCTGATGTCGTTTTACAGGACGGATATTTTCGAGGAGCTCGGTCTGACGGTGCCTGCTACCTGGGACGAATTTTACGAGGTGGTCTGGGAGCTTCAGCAGAAAAATCTTGAGGTCGGCTTTCCCGTAAATGCCAAGGCTTCAACTATTTCAAATGCCAATCTTTACGGAATTGAGCTGTTCCTTTATCAGGCGGGAGGTTCGCTTTACAACGAGGATTATACCGCTACCGCTATGGACAGCGACCTTAACATAGACTGCTTTGAAAGGCTTTCGGAATTGTTTACGCTTTATAAGTTCCCGGTGGACTATGACTTTGCCAACCGCTTCAGAAGCGGCGAGATGCCCTACGGTATTGCCGAATACACAATGTATAACCAGCTTACCATCTTTGCTTCGGAAATCAAGGGACTCTGGCAGATGGCGCCTGTGCCCGGAACGGTAAAGGACGACGGAACGGTGAATTACACCTCGCCGGCTTCCTCAACCGGAATAATGCTGCTTCAAAGCTCGGAATGCAAGGACAAGGCATGGGAGTTTATGAAATGGGTTATGTCAACTGATATTCAGAGCCGCTATGCAAGAGAGCTTGAGGGCGTCCTTGGACCTGCCGGAAAGCAGGCGACTGCGAATACGGACGCTATTGAAAGCATGTCGTGGACAAGTGACGAGTATAACGCGCTCAGATCCCAGATGCAGAATCTTGCCGGAACGCCCGAGATACCCGGCGGATACTATACGGCGCGTGCCGTGGACTTTGCTTTTTCTGCGGTTTACGCGAACGGTGAAAATCCGGTGAACTCATTGCTTAACAATATTGACGGAATAAACGATGAAATAACCAGAAAACGAAAAGAATTCGGTCTGGATTAAATTAACCGATAAGGAGGAGAACGCGCATGGCGACAAACAGAAGCAAGAAAATCGCTTCGGTAAAAAAAGAGGCTGTGGCATGGGTATTTGTTCTGCCGTATTTCCTGATTTTCTTTACCTTCACGGTGCTTTCGGTGCTGATTTCCATTTATTTCAGCTTTACCGATTATAATATGCTTCAGCCCCCGAATTTTGTCGGCGCGGATAATTACGTTAGACTATTTTTAAATGACAGTGTCTTTATTAAGGCGGTCGGAAACACGTTCATACTGGCGCTTATCACCGGACCGTTCGGTTACCTGCTTTGCCTGCTTTTCGCATGGTTTATAAACGAGCTTTCTCCCGGAATCAGAGCGTTTGTAACACTGATTTTTTATGCACCCTCCATTTCCGGTAATATGTATCTTGTCTGGCAGGCGATTTTCAGCGGTGACGCTTACGGCTATCTGAACGGAACACTTATATCGCTCGGGATAATCTCAAGCCCGATAATCTGGCTCAGGGACGCCGACATGCTTTTGGGCATAGTTGCGTTAGTCGCTCTCTGGAGCAGCCTCGGCACCAGTTTCCTTACCTTTATCGCCGGTTTTCAGGGCGTTGACAAGAGCTATTACGAGGCGGGGGCGATAGACGGGATTACAAACAGATGGCAGGAGCTGTGGTATGTTACGCTTCCGCTTATGCGCCCGCAGATGCTTTTGAGCGCGGTTCTCAGCATAACCTCTTCCTTCGGCGTCGGAACTATTGTGACCCAGCTTGCGGGGTTCCCGTCGGTTGACTATTCCGCGCATACGATTATCAATCATCTTCAGGATTACGGAAATACGAGATACGAGCTCGGATATGCCTCCGCCATAGCGACCGTGCTTTTTGTAATAATGGTTGTAAGCAATTTCGCGGTCCGCAGGATTATCTCAAAGGTAGGGTCGTAGCATGAAAAAGTTTAAGCTTAAAAAACGGCGGCTCAACCGTTCGCTCGGCGGAGACATATGCATAAATATATTTCTGCTGGTTTTCGGCTGCTTTATGGCGCTGCCGATGGTGTACGCTATCTGTACCTCATTCAAGCCGGCTGATGAGCTGTGGGTATATCCTCCGAGATTTTTTGTTTCAAATCCTACGCTTAAAAACTTCAAGGACCTTTTCAATATTCTTGATGCCTCGACAGTACCGTTTTCACGGTACATATGCAATACTGTTTTTGTCTCGGTAGTCGGTACAGGCGGTCATGTAATTCTGTCTTCAATGTGCGCTTATGCGCTCTGCAAGTTTAAATTTCACGGAAGACAGGTGATTTTTAACCTTGTCGTTCTTTCTCTTATGTTCAATACGACGGTTACCGCTATACCCAACTACATAATTATGTCCAAGCTCGGCATGATAGATACGCTATGGTCGCTGGTCATTCCGGCGTTCGGCTCTTCGCTGGGACTTTATCTGATGAAGCAGTTTATGGAGCAGATGGTGCCCGACGCTATTCTTGAAGCGGCAAGAATCGACGGAGCCGGAGAATTTAAAATTTTCTTTTCAATAGTTATGCGCTTGGTAATACCCGCGTGGCTTACCCTGATAATTTTCTCTTTCCAGGGACTGTGGAACCTCGCGGATACAAACTTTATTTACCGCGAGGATTTAAAGCCGCTCAATTATGCGCTTAATCAGATTTTATCCGGAGGCGTAACAAGGGTGGGCGCCTCGTCGGCGGCGACCGTTCTGATGATGATAGTTCCCATTATTATGTTCCTGCTTTCACAGTCTCAGATAGTGGAGACGCTTGCAACATCGGGTATGAAAGATTGATTTTACGGTGGTGAATTATGAAAAAACTTTGTCGAACCGCATTGGTTTTTACCGTTGCGGCAATATCTGCCGTTCTCAGCGGTTTCGGCTGCAGCGCAACCGAAAACGTCGCATATTCCACGTATTCATATAATTACGACGGAGAAGCCATAGAGTCTCCACACGCCTATGTGCCGGACGGGGTTTACAGCACTGCAGACTTCGGAATCGGCAATCTGTCATCGCCTTCGGACCTCTGCACCGACTCTGAGGGAAACGTGTATATTGCGGATACCGCGAACGCCAGAGTTGTTATTATAAACAGTGATTTTTCGGGCGCCGCCGTAATTGGCAGCAGCTTTGAATACAACGGAGAGACCCATACCTTTTCGGAGCCGAGCGGAGTTTTTGCCACAGATGACGGAACGCTGTATGTAGCCGATTCAAAGACGCTCAACATTTACATTTTCTCAAGGGAAAGAGAATGCGTAAATATTATAACTCCTCCAACGTCGTCTCTGCTGCCGTCGGATTTTTCTTATATACCCTCGAAGCTGGCGGTTGACAGCGCCGGAAGAATTTTTATCATTTCAAGCGGCAATACCTACGGCGTTGTGGCGCTTGACAGCGAGGGTGAATATTCCTCGTTTATAGGTGCGCAGAGAACTACGCTTTCCCTCTGGGAAAAAATTTGGCGCAGGTTTATGACCGAGGAGCAGAAGAAGCGCACCGTCAACAACGTTCCCACCAACTACAATAATATCGCCATTGATGAAAAAGGCTTTTTGTATGTGACGGCTACCTATTCGAACACCACCGCTGTGGTAAACGCCATTATGACAAGAAGCACCGACAATACCCATGCTATGATAAAAAAGCTTAATTCGGCGGGCGAGGACGTTCTGGTAAGGAACGGATTTTTTCCGCCGAGCGGCGATGTTGACATAACTATGTCGACCGAGGGCAACGCCTCGGACGCCGATATAGGCTACGGTCCGTCAAGCATAACCGACGTTGCTGTGGGCAGAAACGGGGTTTACAGCCTTATGGACAGCAAGCGCGGCAAAATTTTTACCTACAACAGCAACGGCGATTTGCTTTACGCTTTCGGAAACACCGGTTATCAGGACGGGCTTTTCAGACAACTTGTCTCGATAGACTACGGTGCGGACGATTCAATTATAGCGCTTGACGGAACGGGAAATACCGTTACCGTTTTCAGAACAACCGATTACGGTAAGCTTATAGCCGAGTCGATTGAGCTTTCAGCCGACCGCAAATACGACGAATCGGTAGAGGTTTACGAGCAGATTCTGCTGCAGAACTCAAATTACGATCTTGCGAATACCGGTATAGGAACCGCTATGGTAAGAAACGGCGATTACGAGCAGGCAATGCATTACTTCAAGCTTGCTAACGACGTTGAAAATTATTCCGAGGCGTATTCGAACTACCGCAGAGAAATTATGGGTAACTATATTTTGCTGGTGCCGGTTGTCGTTGTTGTGTTATGCGTGCTTGTGGCTCTGTTCTTAAAAAAGGTTAAGGCATATAACTTATCGGTTGCTCAGGGGTATTCCGAAACCCGCAGCTTTAAAGAAGAATTCCTGTATGTTTTCTATGTGATTTTCCACCCGTTTGACGGCTTCTGGGAGCTTAAGCGTTCAAGGCGCGGCAGCGTCAGAGCGGCTACCTTTATACTTGCTTTAACGGTGCTCGCCATTCTTGTAAGAATGCTCGGAACGGGCTATATATGCACCGGAGAGACCACCAACGATACAAACATCTTCTTAAGTATAGCGGTGGTGCTTGCCGTTGTGCTGGTCTGGTGCATATCAAACCGCTGTCTTACAAGCCTTATGTACGGCGAGGGCAGCTTTAAGGATATTTATGTTGCCAGCTGCTATGCACTGATGCCTCTGCCGGTATTTATGATTCCCGCCACGATAATAAGCAATTTTGTAACGCAGGAAGAGGTGATGTTCGTCACCTTTATAAACGCGATAGGATTTTTGTGGGTGGCGCTCCTGCTGTTTGTGGCGGTTCTTTCCACTCACGGCTATCAGCTCGGCTCGAATGTGATAACGGTTATACTTACGCTTGTGGGAATGATAGTTATTGTATTCCTGATGCTTCTGTTTGTAAACCTGATAGGGCAGATGTGGTCAATGATAAAGAATATTTATAATGAAATTGTGTTCCGACTTTAATTATGAAGGGAAGAGTAATATGGGTAGACGCAGATTTGCTGTCTTGATACTTGCTGTAATGATGCTCTTAAGCGCCTGCTCGGGCTCGGCGGCTGAGAATGGCAGTGAAAACGGAAATATTGCCGAAAATATAACCTTCTCAGAGGAAAATGAGCCTGAAAGCTACGCTGAGGAAATTCAAAGCTACGCGTCGGCACAGGACAGACTTTCCCGCATGAAAATGGTCGCGCAGTACGGCGGCAGCGAGCTGTATTACGATGAAACCACCTGTGATATTGCCGTTGTTAAGAACGGCAGGATTTACTTTTCTACGCCGTGGGACATCGCTTCCGATACAAGGTCCACCGACGACCAGAAGGCGGTCATCGCTTCCCAGGCAGTTATCAGCTATATTGACTCGCAGCAGGGCATACATACGCTCTCAAGCTTTACGGATTCGGTTGCAAAGGGACAGTATACGTATCAGACCTTTGAAAACGGAATACGCTTCAATATGACGCTGGGAACGGAAGAACAGAGGACGCTTGCCGCTCCGGCTATTCCAAAGGAAAGATTTGAAGAGCTTACGGAAAACCTTGAAGGAAGGGCGCTTACAAGGCTCCGTGCGTTTTACAGGCTTTACGACCCCGAAGCCTCAAGCGAAGCTCAGATTGCGCTTATCAGAGACAGATTTCCGATTGTTGACGAGAAAGCAATTTATGTGCTTTCCGAGGTAACCGAAAAGGAAAAACTGGAGCTGGAGGGCTATCTCAGAACAGCGGGCTACACCTATGAGCAGATGGAGCAGGATCTTGAGGAGCTTGAAATTTCAGAGGACAGCGCTCAAAATCCGTTTTGCAGGCTTTCGATATGCTATCAGCTTACAGACGACGGTCTTAGGGTTTTTATTCCGGGCGACAGCATAGAATACAACGATTCGGAATATGAGCTGCTTAATATCGAGCTTTTAGGCTATTTTCTTTCTGATAACTGCACGTCGGACGGATATATGCTTATTCCCGACGGCAGCGGAGCGATAATGGGCTTCAATTCGGACGGGCAGAAACTCGGAAACGAGATAACTATTCCGGTATACGGATATGACCGTTCGCTTACCTACACTTCAGGCTATGACAATCTTAAAACCGCGGGCGCTCCCGTTTTCGGAATCAAAAAGCAGGACGGCGGAATGTTCTGCATAATAGATGAGGGGGCGGCGATTTCCGAAATCATTGTCACGACCGGAGGCAGCGTTTCCGGCTACGCGAGAGGCGGAGTAAGGTTTAATTACCGTTCGTACGACACGTTTGATTACAGAGATGTAAACACGCATTATTCCTGGCAGCTTGCGGACAGCAACAGCTATACCGGCGACTGCTCGATGAATATTTATTTCCTTGACGAGGACGGGTCGGATTATTCGGCAATGGCAAAATGCTACAGGGATTATCTTGATTTGGACTCCTCTGTGACCGATGAAACTTCGGTTCCTCTGGTAATAGGAGCTCTCGGAAGCATAAAGCACCAGGAGCAGGTACTGCTTGTTCCGGTTATGAAGAATATAGCGCTTACAACTTTTGAGGACGCATATGCTATGTCCGGCGAAATTCTTGAGAACGGTATTCAGAATCTGTCCTTAAGATACCTTGGCTGGTCAAGCGGAGGGCTTAAGCCTGAGGCCTTCGACGACGCCGACGTGCTAAGGGTCTTGGGGGGAAAATCAGGGCTCAGAGAGCTCAGCTCAAAGCTTTCGGAGGACGGAATAAAGCTTTATATGGACGCGGATTTTGTTTATGCCGCTTCAAACAGCCTTTTCGATGGCTTTACCGCTTATTTTGACACCTCGCGTATGCTTGACAAAACCTATGCCGGCTATAACGAGATAGCGTTAAGCTCGGGTCTTTACGACAGCGACGGCTTTAAATACGCTATCAGACCTGAAATAATGCTTAAGCTTTTTGAAGGTTTTAAAAAGGATTACGCCAAGCTTGGCATAAGCGGCTTGTCTGTTTCGTCGGTTGCTTCAGATTTGAATTCCGACAAGGATTCGGGCAGGGGAATCAGCCGTGAGGAGGCGCTTTCATACTATACAGAGCTGTTAAGCTCGGCAGCGGAGGATTATGATTTGATTGCCGACGGCTCAAACGCCTATGCTTACGGTTATGCTTCCAAAATAATCGGTCTTGCCGGCGAGTCAAGCGGTTATCCGGATGCCGATTACTCGGTTCCGTTTTTGCAGATGGTGCTTCACGGCAGCCGCAGCTATACCTCGCAGGCGGTTAATCTTTCGGGCGATGCCGAGACCGAGATTTTAAAGGCGGTTGAAAACGGCTCGGGACTTTATTATGAGCTTGCCTTCAGGAACACGGAAAAAATCAAGACAAGCGAATTTGCCGATTATTATTCGGTTGATTATTCGGTCTGGAAGGATACTTTGATTGAACAGTATAACGCTGTCAACGAGGTTTTGGGCGATTTATCGGATGAGACAATCGAATCGCACAGATATATTGAAGAGGGTCTTGTCGAAGTTGCCTATTCGGGCGGAGCCGTTATATACGTTAATTATAATTCATACGAGTGCAGTGCGGGAGACACGGCAGTTCCCGCAAGAAGCTTTATCAGAATAGGGAAGTAGGTGAAAAGAGCTTATGAAAAAAGAAAAACGCATAAGATCTCTGAAGGAAAGAAACGGGCGATACGGCTATTTCTTTGTGGCACCCTTTGCCCTGGGCTTTATTCTGATTTATCTTTCAGTTATCGCCGATTCGTTTATTTTCAGCTTCAACGAGGTATCGATGGGGCAGAACGGATATGAGCTTAGCTTTGCAGGTCTTTCAGGCTACAGATACGCTCTGTTCACCGATCCCGACTTTGTGCAGGACACGGTTTCCCTTATAGGCACGCTGCTGCTCCAAAGTCCCGCAATAATAATTTTCAGTCTGTTTATCGCGGTGATTCTCAATCAGAATATGCGGGGACAGGGAGTTTTCAGAGCTATATTTTTCCTGCCGGTTATTATGGCGACTGGTGTAGTTCTTAAAGCCGATATGTCAAACGCGATGCTTGAAAGCATGGAGGGCGCCTCCGGTATTGAAACGGGCGCCGCTGCCGCGGCGGGCGGCTTTGATATTTCAAATATTCAGTCTATGCTTGAGGGAATGTATATAAATTCCGACGTCGTTGACTATATTGTTAATCTTGTC
The DNA here is from genome assembly GCA_944384845.1 of uncultured Clostridia bacterium. Classification (GTDB taxonomy): domain Bacteria; phylum Bacillota; class Clostridia; order Oscillospirales; family Acutalibacteraceae; genus UBA737. The sequence continues at coordinate 10,061 of CALWUZ010000168.1, read as the reverse complement.
AACAACATATACAGCATAGTTAACTATTCCGGCGTTCAGATTATTCTGTTTATTTCCGGGCTTCAGGGAATTTCGCCGTCGGTTTACGAGGCGGCGAACGTTGAGGGTGCTTCCGGATGGGACTCCTTTTGGAAAATAACGGTTCCCATGATAAGTCCCGTCATTATGGTCAATGTTATTTACACGGTAATCGACGGGTTCACAAGGTCCAACAATACCATAATGACCTTGATAGACAACATAGCGTTCAACAGGATGAATTACGGCGCGTCTTCCGCGATGGCTTGGCTTTATTTCGCAGTTGTAATAGCCATAATAGCGATTATTGCTTTGATCTGCAACCGCTTCGTTTTCTATCAGGAAAGAGATTAAGGGGGATGCGGTATGAAGAATAAATTTACTTCGCTCAAGCCCTTCAGAAAATTAAAGGCAAACTCTCTGGCAGCCGGCGCGTCGGGAATTGTCTGGCCGATTTTCAGGTTTATCCTGCTGCTCGGACTTTCCTACGTCATAATATCGCCCTTTCTGCAAAAAATAAGCATGATGTTTATGAGCCCGTCGGACCTGCGCAATCCTACGGTCTGGATGATACCGCAGTCGCCTACGCTCGATAATATCATACGTGTTTTCAGATACGGCGGATACGGCGAGGCCTTTATAAATTCGCTGATTATATCAACGCTTTGCGCCGTGCTTCAGACCTTTGTATGCTGCATGGTCGGATACGGCTTTGCGAAGTTTAAGTTCAAAGGCAGCGGAATCCTGTTTGCGGCGGTTATCCTCACAATCGTGATTCCCCCGCAGACGCTTTACCTTTCTCTTTACACCAAATTCAGATATTTCGATATTTTCGGCATACTTGAGGCTTTGGGTATAGGAAGCATAAGAACGGTGGAAACGATATTCCCCTCGACTATTCTTTCGGCGACGGCTTTAGGACTTAAAAACGGTCTTTACATTTTTGTTATGAGGCAGTTTTTTAAGGGTGTCCCGAACGAGCTCAACGAGGCGGCGTGGGTTGACGGCTGCAATCCCATAATGGCGTATTTCAGGATTATGCTCCCGCTTGCAAAATCAATGCTTGTTTCGGTATTTCTGCTTTCGTTTGCGTGGCAGTGGACTGATACCTTCTACTCCGGTCTTTTCAACCGCAGTATGACGGTTCTGCCTATGATACTGACCAAGGTCACCGCCATAAACAGCGAGTCCATAGCCAACGGAACGCTTATGTCCTCGGTTATGCAGAACACAGCGGTAGTAATGATTATCGCTCCGCTCTTTATCTTCTACCTGATTTTCCAGAGAAAGATGATAGAGGGAATAGAGCGAAGCGGAATCGTCGGATAAAAATAAATTGGAGGTATTTTTATGAAAAGGAAAATTTTTTGTTTGTGCCTTTGCCTGTCCTTAGCGCTCACCTGTCTTGCTGGCTGCGGCGGCGAGGATACCGGGAGCGGCGGCGGAGCGTCCGGAAGCTACGCCTATCTTGACACCCTGCCGGACACTGACCTGGGCGGCTATGAGTTTGTAATAGCGGAGGCCTGCTATTACGACAGCAGCGACAGACCGAATATGGAGGCCGGCTCCTCGGAGCTCGCCGACGCCATACTTGCGCGAAACGCCGCTATTGAGGAAAAATTCAACTGCAAAATCACCTATGAGTATTATGATCCCACCAGCTTCTACAATGAGGTTTATCCGCTTATTATGTCGGGCGAAAAGGTCGGCGACATAATGGACGTTACGCTCTTCAACTACGGCAGGCTTTCGGTAGGCGAATATCTTTACGATATGTCCTCGCTTCCGAATATCGACTTTTCCGCCGATCACTGGATCAAGATTTATGATGACGTCGCCGTTACAAGCAACGGACGCTTCGGCGTGGGCGCAGCGTTCGCCAATCCTTACACCCACGGCTTCGGCATCTACTTCAATAAGCGTCTTATTGAGGAGCGCGGACTTGAAGACCCGTATACCCTGCTTGAGGAAAACAGATGGAACTGGGATACCTTCGGTCAGATGCTCAGCAGCGCTATGCAGGATGTAAACAGCGACGGCGTGTTTGACGATAATGATATTTATTCCATAACCGGCGGTCTTGACGGCGGAATTACCGCTTTCTACCTTGCGAACGGACTCAATATGTTCAGGGTAAACGACAGCGGCGACGTTGAGTACGCTATGACCGACAGCAATGTTATCCCAACTCTTACCACCCTTAAAAATATGTTTGCTGCTCCCGGAACCTATTATTACGGCGGCGGCGACTCAAGCGAGTGCACCAATAAATTTATAAACGGCGAGACTACCTTCTATATCAATATCACCACAAGGGCGGAAGCGCTGCGCGATATGAGCGATGATTTCGGTCTTGTCCCGATTCCGATGGGTCCTGACGTGGATTCATATTACAGCGCGATCGACCATAACACCCCGATAGTCTGCGTTCCGAACTCAATAGACAATCCCGAGGCGACCGGACTTATTTTAGACGCTATGGCAGCGCTTTCGTACGATGAGCTTGATATATGGAGCAATCAGGTCAAATCGCTCTATTACCGCGACGAAACCTCCGGTGAGGTGCTTGACAATTATATTCTTCCGAATATAGTATCCGACCCGGTATTTATGTACAGCAGAATTGACAGTCAGTTCGAGGCTTATACGATTACCGCTATCTTTAAGCCGATCGCGCGCGATCAGAATTCAGACGCGGGCACGATAATCGCGGAGGGCAGAGAGGTCTGTCAGACGCTGATTGACGAAGTTATCAACAAGAAATAATTTTCAATCCAGTTTTTAGTTTAGGAGTCAGCTATGTCCGAGGATATAAAAATACACGTTGTGCCTCATTCGCACTGGGACAGAGAATGGTATATGCCGTTTGAAGCTCACCGGTACAGGCTTGTCAGGCTGATTGATGAAATAATTGAATGCATGGAGAAAAATCCGGAGTTCAAATATTATCATCTTGACGGTCAGACGATTGTCTTAGAGGATTATCTTGAGATAAAGCCTTATATGAAGCCGCGGCTTCAGAAGCTTATTTCAGACGGCAGACTGCAGATAGGTCCGTGGTACGTTCTGCAGGACGAATACCTTATCAGCGACGAGGCAAACGTCCGCAATATGCTGATCGGACTGGAAATATGCTCCGAATGGAAGGCAGAGCCGGTTATGATAGGCTATCTGCCTGACAGCTTCGGAAATATAGCTCAGATGCCGCAGCTGTTAAAGCAGTTCGGAATAGACTGCGCCGTTTTCGGCAGGGGCTTCGGGCTTAAAAATTCCGAAATAATATGGGAATCCGAGGATTCGAGCCGCGTTACGGGAGTATGGCTCGCCGGCTGGTACAACAACGCCGCCGAGCTGCCCTCCGAAAAGGAGGGCTCCCGCGCTGCGGTTGAGAAAATTCTTAAAAGGTACGGCGAGTATTCCGCCGTCAATGAATACGTCGGAATGAACGGCTCGGATCATCAGCCGCTTCAGAAAAATCTTACTCAGGCAATAGCCGCAGCAAACGGTGCGGCGCCCGAGGGCGTGAGCCTTATACACAGCAATCTTGCGGATTATACAAACGCCGTGAAGCGGCACGCTGATAAATTTCCCGTATTCCGCGGAGAAATATCGGGTCAGTTCACCAACGGCTGTAACCGCCTTGCCGCGACGGCAAGCTCGCGTATTTATTTAAAGCAGCTTAATAAAACCGCCGAAAACAAGCTTGAAAGAGAGGCGGAGCCCGTCTCTGTTATGGCGCTTTTAAACGGCGGCGAGTATCAGTATGATTTTATAAAGTATGCATGGAAAAAGCTGCTTGAAAATCATGCGCATGATTCCATATGCGGCTGCAGCGTTGATTCGGTATGCAGCGAGATGGTTACAAGATTCAATAAAACCGTTCAGGTTGCCGACGCCGTGTCAAAAGAAGCGGAAAAGCTTATCGCTTCAAAAATCGACATTTCCGGACGCGCGGGGCTGCCCTTCGCAGTTTTTAACACATCGGTTTTTGACCGAAGCGATGTTGTAACAGCCGAGCTGGAATGTCCTGACGGCTTCTGCGGCAGGGAAGTACTTTTGAAGGACAGCGACGGGAACGATGTTCCGTTTGAATATTCAGTAAAAAAGAATCAGTTTACCTATAAGCTGCCGGACGACGCTTTCAGGAAGGTCGAATACAGGGACATTATTAAAATACGGTTTTTAGCTGAAAGCGTGCCGTCTGTCGGATATAAGACGTATTTTCTTGAAAGCTCCCGCTCAAAAAGGAATTGCGTGCCTATGGCACACGGCGACAATTTTGCCGAAAACGCCTTTGAAATGGTGATTATAGAGCCGAACGGCAGCCTTACGATTATAGATAAGGCTACAAAAAATATGTTCACCGGTCTTAATATTCTTGAGGATACAGAGGATATAGGCGACGAATATACCTATATCAAGGGACCCGGCAGGGTTCTGACAACCCTGGATACAAAGGCAGAAATATCCATTCAGACCGCGGCGTGCGGTTATGTTACCTTTAAAGTAAGGAATGTCTTGCCGGCGCGGAGCGGAAAGGGCTATGCCGTCGGCATAACCACCTATGTCACGGTTTACAGAAACACAAGAAGAATAGATATACATAATGAAATAGACAACAGGGCGGGCAATCACAGGCTCAGGGCGCTGTTTAAAAATTCAGTAAAAACCGATAAGGTTTACGCCCACGGTCAGTTTGACGTGCTTGCGCGGGATATAAAAACCGGTCCGCAGTGGACCTGTGAAGGCAATGAACAGCGTATGCAGTCCTTTGCTGCGCTGAAGGACAATGAAAAAATGATTATGGTCGCCTCAAGGGCGCTCCATGAATACGAGGTTTTGAGAGACGGCAGCAACACCCTCTGCGTCACGCTTCTGCGCGCGGTAGACAGAATGGGTGACTGGGGCGATTTTCCTACTCCCGGTGCGCAGTGTCTTGGTGAGAATACCGCGGATTACGCTCTTTTTGCCGGTGCAAGCGGGGAATACTGCGAGGCGGCAAAGCAGGCGCTTATGTACGCCTCGGACGCTATGCCCGCCGTTCAGCTGCCAGAAGGCGGCGGCGGTACGCTTCCTCTTAAGGACGGATATATTTCAGCGCAGGGTGTGGGCGTGTGGTCTACCGCGCTTAAAAGGGCTGAGAAAGACGGCGCCGCCGTTTTAAGGCTTTATAATTTTTTACCGAAGGAAAACAGCGTTAAATTAAGCTTTGACAGACGTTTTAAAGCTGTAAGCGAAGCAAATATGGCGGAGGAGAAAACCGGCGGCAATTTACTGTCGGAAGAAAGTGTAACGCTTAAATTCCGCCCTAAGGAAATCAAAACCCTTATATTGGAAGACTGAGGTGTTTCTCATATGCTTTTCAGCAGGGAAAAAACTACAGAAGGCAGAAATGTTCCGCATTTTTCAATGTGGTTCGGTAATTTTTTTGAACCTTATTATTCGGACAGGAAGCTTGTGGAAAAAGGAATAGAGGAAATAAGGGACATGGGCTTTAATTCCGTGATTCTCGATTCAAAGCTCTGGAAGGATTTTACCGAGTATTTTGAAACCGGCAAGCAGTCAGAATATGTCGCGATGCAGAAATATATGATTGAATGCTGCAAAAAATACGGCATAGGGGTCAATTATCTTGCGCTCTTTTATAACGGAGACAATCTTTATCCGCATATAAGGGACAGCGCGCCCGATATTATAAGCCCCGTTATTGACCGCGGCGGCAAGGTTTTCAGAGGCTTAAAGCACTGGGATAAAAAGCAGACCGAAGCGCTCGCCGTGCATACGGCAAACCTTTACAATATTTTTTCCGAGGGCGCGTATGCTAAGGCGGAGGACGAAAACGGAGAAAAACGGATACCCTGTTATTTTTATCACAGCCCAGCACTTATGCCCTCATTTGACGAGGACGGAAGAAAAGTTTACTTTGACTGGCTTGCCGGAAGGTATAAAACGGTATCCGACCTTAATTCCGTATACGGCACGGATTATGAGAGCTTCGACGATATTGCAATGCAGGATATATGGCCTGTTATGACAGCCGCCGACTATTCGGAGCGCGGCGTCAGAATGCTTATGCAAAGGGACAATATGCTTTTCAGGCAGGATTTGTTGGACAGCTTTTTTGCCGAGCTTACCGCGTCGGTCAGGGAAAAAGTGCCCGGAATTTATCTTTACGACTGTCTCTCCCAGTGGAAATATTTTCTGCCCGACTGGGTCGAGATAAGCGAACGCGGACTTGATATATGGAGACTCGGAAAGCATCTTGACTGCCCGTCATTTTACACCCTTCCAGTCGATACCTACGGCGAGCCCAACTGCTATGCGGTTTCTCTCGAAAATTCGATTTTAAGAAGCGCGTCGGTAAACAGGCACATAGTTTCGGGGCTGTTTTTAGGCAGATACCTTTACAATGATGTTTACGCCTATGTCACCCCCGCCGAGGCTATAGCCTCTTCCTACGGCGCGGGAGCCAAGGATATGTTTTTTTACGGCTACAGCGGGCTGGACGACGGCGGAAATTTCGGGAAAATGAAAGCCGGCCGCAAGCTTTCGGTTAAAAGCGGGCTTGAATGGTTTACAAGGGTTAGAGAGGTATCCGGCGAGCGGCTTGACGATAAAAAGGTCGGAATTGTTTTTCCCTACGCTTCATTTACGCTTGATAACAGGGGGCTTAACGATAAGGCGTTCAGGCTCTGCCGCAACGATATGCTGGGTTATTATATGCAGTTTGCGGATCTTGGAATAAACGCGGATATTTTAGACATAAATTCTGTATCTTCCGAAGAGCTGAGCGGCTTCGATATAATCGTGCTGCCGTCCGACCCTTTTTATAAGCTGATTAAAAACGAAAGCTTTGAAAAAAATATTCTTGAGTATGTTAAAAACGGCGGCAAGGTATTTGCGGGCGCTTCGTCGGAAAAATTTGAAATATTCGGCATAGAAGCGAAAGAGCATGAGGAGGATTCGGTTCTCTGGAAGGAAAAAATTACCGATTATTCTTTAAGCTACAAGGCCTTTTCGGACATAGAGACAACCGCGGTATTCGGCAGCGGTTCCGAAACCGCGATAGGCAGAAAGCCGCTGGGAAGCGGGACGGTTTACGCATTCGGCATCGATATGGGAGTGGGCTACTGCGAGCGTAGGCATAAGCCGGTTGCTGTAAGATACGGCAGAGAGAACCATTATCCGCTGACAGTGCTTGACAAAACCGTGATTGAAGATATAATGTGCGGACTGGGCTGTAAAAACAATATTGAAAGAGGCGTTGAAAGGGTGCGCTTTGAAAACGGTCTGCTTATTATAAATCATAATTCGTATGATTACGCGCTGCCCGAAAAGACCGGGCGCTTTATAAGCACCTGCGGATATTTTGACGGCGCAAATCTTCCGCCGCATCACAGTGTTTTTATTTGCCGTTAAGGCTTTATAATGCGAGTAAATATGAAAATGAAAAAAAATATTTTCGCCTGCCTTTTAGCTGTTGCCGTTATTATGACCTCTCTGCCCGTAAGGCTTGGCGCGTATTCATCTTCCGGCAGGCTTTTATTGTCCGACTGCGAATCGGGCTGGCAGTATTCCGGAAATTCACAGATAAGCTATGACTTCGGCGGAACCGAGGGCAATGCTTTAAGCATCGTCGGCTCCTACGGTGTTATGCGCGGGCTTTCACTTGAAATAAATCCGGCGGATTTATCGGGATATGACAAAATAGAGTGGGATTTAAAGGCGGCTTCTGTTTCGGACGGAAGCGATCTTGTTCCCGAAATTCTCGACGCATACAAAGGTCAGATAAACGCTGTTTTATATTTTTCCGACGGTACAGAAAAAAGCTTCTTTTACAGCGATATGACCGTCACTCTTACCGGTAACTGCTGGTACCGGTTTTCAATAGATCTGCCTGAAAGCGGCGGCAGGCTGCTTTCAGGAATAAGAGTATGCATGCTGGAGGACAATGCGTTTAATACCGAGCTTCCGGCGGCAAGATATTATTTTGACAGCCTGTATGCCTGCAAGACCGAGCCTGTAAAGCCGGTAATTGAGGGCGCGCAGGTAAACAGAGAGGAAAAAACGCTGCGCATAATCGCTTCGGTCGGCAAGAGCGCTTATGAGTCCTTAAAAGCGGAGTATCCGGAGCTGAAATTCGGATTTACCGTGGTGAACGGCGATTTGTTTGACGGGGCGCTTACAGCCGGAGAATACGGCGCCGACTATACTGCGGGAATACCCGCAGCCGTTTTATCGGAGCGGATGTACGAGCACTGGAGCGATGAGAATAAGCTGATTTTTACCGCGGAGCTTCCGGATTTCAGCTCTGACGCTATGCGGGATATGAAGGTTATCGCGCGTGCGTGGATAGCTTACACCGATGTTTACGGTACGGAAAATTACATTTACTCTGACGACGGTTTAAGCGGGGGATATGAGATGTCATGGGACAAAATAAGCGCGGAAGCCGAATTTAAGGAAATGTCCGACGCTGTTTTAAATGATATAAATACTGCGGAAAATACTGAAATAAAAACCGAAATTGACTATAACGGCACGGAAGGGCGAATACCGGGAAGGCCGTATGCGGTCGATGTGAAGTATTATGATAACACAGGAATAGCCATAGCTCTGTACGACGTCGTTGAGGATTTTTCGGCTCCGGTAAATACGGATGCCGATTCTTCGCCGGCGATTCAGGCGGCTCTTGACAGCGCCTTCAGTCAGGGCGGAGGCGTCGTATACATACCGGAGGGGGTTTACACCTGCAAATCCTCAATTGAGATACCGCAGGGTGTGACGCTGCGCGGCGAGTGGCTGAGTCCTGACGATGCGGTTCCCGCATCCTGTGGAACGGTGCTTTCGGTTGAAACGGGAAATATTTCGGAAAATCCCGATGCTTTTATAAAGCTTAATGTGGGAGCGGGAGTCAGAAATCTTACGGTTATATATCCCGATTACGCCGAAGGCGTTTTTGACCGATACAGCCCGGCGATAGCGCAGAAGCTTGCGGGTACGAACGACAGCTTCAATGTTATGAACGTTACGGTTCTGGGCGGAAGCGTCGGCTTTGATGGCTCAGACGGCTGGAGCGAGCTGCATTACCTTAAAAATATTTATTTTTCCTGCTTTGACGCGGCGGTAAAGCTCAATAACGTTACCGATACCGGAAGAATGCAAAACATAAACATTTCTCCCGAATATTTGATTGATAACGGGCTTTATACGGTCAGTGCCTCCGCGACGGACAAAATCAGGGAATACGCGTACGGCAACTCTACGGGCCTTTACATTCAGCGCTCCGACTGGGAGTATGTTTATGAACTGAATATAAGCGGTCTTAAAAGCGGAATTGTTTTTGATAAATACATAGATACCGAGGACAATAACCGCGTCCGGGGCAGCAACGGCCAGTTTTTCGGCGTAAATATAACCGACTGCGCGACGGCGGTGGACTGCGTCTATACCAACGCTATAGGCTATGCTTTTACTGATGTTAACATAAGCGCCGCCGACGGCGGATACGGCATACGCTTCGGCAGTGAGTTTATGGCGCATTTTGAGATAAACAATATGAAAATAACGGGAAATATCGCAAATCCCGTTTATTCGGAGTCTCGGAACAACGGAAAAATCACGATTACCGATTCGGTGTTTGATTTGTCGGGTTCGGAAAATTATGACGTCGATATTGAGGGCGGAAGCATAGGCCTTCAGCAATGCTCCTTTTTAAAGGACGGCGGCAACATATACCTTTCCGGCGATATAGGCTCCGCCTCGGTGCTCGGATGTACGTTTGAGCACGGCCCTTCGATAAAATATCCCTCCGGTATGCAGGATAAAATCGAAATCGATTTTACCCCGCTTAATTTGCCGAAGGCGGATTATACTCATATTTATAAAAAATATTATCCTACCCCTTCCTCCGCGCTTATTTATAATATTGCCGATTACGGCGCGACAAGCGGTGAGGACAGTACAGAGGCGCTGAAAAATGCGCTGGAGGACGCCGGAAAAACAGGCGGAACGGTTTATGTGCCGCGGGGCGAATATTATAT
>CALWUZ010000167.1 GCA_944384845.1 uncultured Clostridia bacterium | reverse complement strand
GTATCAAACGTAGTCTCTATGACATATCCTTTGTCGGCAAGCTCCCTTTTTGCCTCGCCCGGACCGCATTTATTTATATCTGCTATCACTAACGCAGCCTCTTCAAGCGCATATGCTGCAAAAGATGAATATATGTCTTCCTCAGCATTTATATGACCGTCATAATTTGCTATTACCATAGCATCTGAGCTATTTATTATACACACATTTTTTTCAGAACAACCGCTCAATTGAATACATCCGATAAACATGCATATTACCATAGCCACGGATAAGTACCGTTTTATCATTCCTCTGCACCGCTCTCGTACTTTTCGGTCCATGTCGTAATTTCAGGTTCAAGTTCAAGTTCCGGTTTATCGGTGAGCAAGAATGCCAGTGAGTCTGTACGATTCTTGACCCGCTCAAGCATTTCAGGCACCTTTTGAAGTTCTTTAAAACAATATTCTGCACTGAAACTGTCACCGCTCTGTTCGTACAGTTGAATTCCTATTATAAGCATGCGACAGTATTCATTATAATCCTCGATCTGATAAGGAGCATATTTGAATACCTTTTTTTTATATGTGATAACATCCTCAAAATTGCCATTCGAATAAGCGTATCTTGCCTTTGCGCTGTATGCCACTGCAATATACTCATTGCGCGATAAAATATCGTCTGCTATATTGTTCATCTGATCGATATTTATCTCTTCGGTAAGCAGTTCTATCTGAGCTAATGTATTGTAGGGGTAAAGCATTAAGGAGTTTTTGTTCATTCCTATATAAGAAAGAAACAGTGCAATGCCAAAATACAGTTGCATAAGCGCAAGTGCAATCAAAACTGATGCCGTAGCAACCTTATTCTTCAATTCGAATATCTTACCCTTTTCATCATCAAGTATTAATATAAAGAGCAAAAAAACAGAAATGAACTGAAGATCAAAATCAAAGCAGACATGCGCTGTTATTGCAAAAATCATCAAACGTTTCTTTAAACCTGCTCCTTTTGAAAAAAAGGCACGGAGAATTACAAAAATAAAACCTATTGCTGGAAACCAGCCGATATCAAGAAAAAGCTGTAAAAAATCATTATGTATATATCTAACAGAATAAAGCCCGGTCTGTATTGACTGTTCACAAAAATAATATCCGAGGTAACCAATTCCGAAAGGGTGGGTAGCAATAACACGAATCCCATCCTTATAATAAAGAAGTCTCCCAAGAAATGTGCTTTCGGTAAAAGAAGTTTTTAAAAATCTGCCTATTGTGTCAAAATTACCGCTAACAAGCGCATAAACAACCGCTGACAGCATCAACACGGAAAATATTGAAATAACAGAAATTTTCAGCCTGCGATTAGAAATAAATATCAGCAAAACTACAATACAGACAATGGTCAAAACCATAACAGAACGGCTGCCCGAATAAAAGATTCCAACGATAATAACCGCCATTTTCAAATAGTCAAATATCGCTAAAACAGGCTTTGTCACAGCCAAGATAAAACATACAAGCTCAAAAAGCGCAAATGTATTTGAATACTGAAAAAATCCGGAAAGCCTGCCTGCAACTGAAAAAAAACCTCTTAATTCGGGAATCTGCATAAGTATTGTTGAAATAATCGTTGTTATCGCTGCAAAGGAAGGCAACATTTCAAAAAGAACAGCTTTTTCACTCGGATTTTGCATAAAAAGCAGCAGAAGCAGCATTAGCGGAAGATATTTTATAAAACCAAGCAAGGCTATTCCACGGTCTATAGCCCAGATAGAACAAATCAGGTAAAAAAGACATATGACGGCGGTAATTACACATGTATAATTTATTTTAAACAACAGTCTGCCGTTTCGCAATAACCGATATGTAAGTGCTGCGAGCAATAACACAGAAATTAAAGCGGAGAGATATTCATTAAAAGTACCGCTCAATACAACAGAAAGAAAATACAAATACACCACAGGATAGCTTTTTACCAATTTAAGCGACATTGCAGCACCCCTTAACAATGACAAAATCGCAACTTCTTAAAGCACTTTAATTATACACATTTTATCGGATCTTTTCAATATTAAAATCCATAATCTTCAAGATAATAAATTCACATTATTTTATCCTATTCACAAAAGCAGCGCCTCATCGGGCGCTGTTACATCCTCTGTTACACATAGTTTCATATACCATTCAGTTATTTTATTTCGGCAATTATCCCATTATTATATAATATACAGGTTTTCTAATATTTTATTTTAGATAGCGGCGGACAATTTTTTTCATTTCATCAGTACGGCTCTCCATATCCTCAAAAAGCCTGAGCTGGGTACGGCAGCGGATAAGGTTATGACGCTCGTAACCGGTCTTGAAATAAACGTCTCCCTCCAGATAATCGGATAGAAAGCGCATTCCGCATTCTATCGTCATCATCATAGCGCCCTCCGGCAGCAGCATTATTTCGCTTTCCGAAAGCTCTCCTGCGCAGCCGTCAAGATAACCAGCCGTATAAGCTTCAAAAAGCTCAAGATCAAGCCCTACCCTGTCAAGATCCTTTTCATCCTCCGCGGCGGTGCTCGCTCCGAAGCGTATCGAATCCCCGAAGTCGGTCACTGAAAATCCCGGCATAATCGTATCAAGATCTATAACACAGAGCGCCTTTCGTGTAACCGCGTCAAGCAGAACATTGTTTGATTTCGTATCGTTATGAGTAACCCTCAGCGGCAAAAGTCCTTTTTTATGGCTGTCGGCAAGGAGCGGATAAAATCCGGCGCGGGATTTTATAAGCTCCGCCTCAGCTTTTACTTCAGCGGCTCTTCCGCACTTATCAGCTTCAAGCGCCTTCAGAAAATCGTTGTAGCGCTTCGCGGTGTTGTGAAAATCAGGTATCACCTCGTAAAGCGTATCGGCGGGAAAACCGTTTAAATCACGCTGAAATTTACCGAACGCGTAGGCACACTGATAAAAATCCTCCGGCGACTCGGGTCGCTCAAGACACAGCGAATCGTCAATGAAAAGATACATCCGCCAATATGTACCGCCGCGGTCGCGAAAGAAGCAGTCGCCCGATACAGTCTTTATTAGACTTAATACCCGCCTTTCGTCAGTCTCCGAGCGCTTTAAGAACTCGGTTACCGAGAGTATGTTTTGCATAAGCCTTTCGGGCTCTTTAAATACGGTGCCGTTTACCGCCTGCAAAATATAGCGCGTCACCCTGCCCGAAGCGTTGCGGCAGAGCGCCGAAAAGGTATCGTTGATATGACCGTTGCCGTATGGCTCGCATTCGTACATTTCTCCGTCAGTTAAAAACTGCCCTGCTGCCTCGTATAATTCTCCGATTGATCTTTCAGACATAATTATCCCTCTCTTTCATGCCGATTATAAAATTTTCTGTTGACTGATTCTATAAAAAATAGTATTATTATTAGCATAATATAATTTTTTACCGGAAATTTAAGAAAGCGGTGGTTTTATGCGCGAAATATCGGAAATTATTTCAATACTGAAGGAATTTTACAGCATATCCGGCTTCAGGGTTCCATACACGACCTTGAATGCAATGAAATATACGCCTATCCTCCGAAGCTTTCCGAATTCTGCGAAAAAATGCAGCAGACCGAAAGCATAAGGCGAAGATGCCTTGAAACCGACCGCCTCGCCTTTGAAAAGGTGCGCGGAACCGATGAGGCCTTCGTTTACAAATGCCACTGCGGGCTTTATGAGGCAGCCGCGCCCATATATCACTTCGGAGTGCTTTCCGGCTTTCTGATGATGGGCCAGATAAGGGATACGGAGCCCGGAACGCTTGATTATATAAAAAAAAGCCTCTCCGGCTCCATTTCCGACAGCGAAGAGGCTGAAAAATGCGCACGCTCTGTCAAAGCGATTGAAAGCACGCTGATACCTGCTTATGTGGATATAATGAAAATGGTTGCCGAGCATATTACGGCAACCGGTAAAATAAATTACTGCGGAGAGGACCTGGCGGAGCTTGTAAAAAAATACATAAACCGGAATTTTTCCTCAGGCATATCCCTTTCTCTGCTTTCCGAAAAATTCGGCTGCAGCGGCTCAACCCTGATGAAGCGCTTCAAGGAAAAATACGGTACGACAATCGCCGTATACCTTAACGCCGTCCGGCTCAGAAACGCAGAAAAGCTGCTTGTTAAAAGCCAGCTTTCGGTAAAGGAAATCGCCGCGGACTGCGGTTTTTCGGATCAGAACTATTTTTCAAGACAGTTTACACGTGAGCACGGAATGCCTCCCACCGAATACCGCAGGCTTAACAGCTCTCAGTTATGATACAGCTTTTTTGTCTGATACATAGGCTCGCAGGTCATATTGACTCCCAGCTTTCTGAACACCTGCTCATCCACGCGGGAGAGAATTACGCTTGAATGCGCCTCAAGACCATTAAGGCTTTTAACCTGCTCCAGTGCTTTTTTCGCCACGTCGCTCGTAACGGCGCAGATTGAAAGCGCTATAAGGATTTCATCGGTATGCAGCCGCGGATTGTGATTACCCATAATTCCGGTTTTTAATCTCTGGATCGGTTCTATAACCGTGGGAGAAATAAGATTTATATCGTCCGGAATATTAGCCAGCGACTTAAGGCTGTTAAGCAGCATCGCCGCCGATGAGCCGAGCAGGCTTGAGGTCTTGCCGGTAATTATTCTGCCGTTTTCCAGTTCGATAGCAGTCGCGGGCGCGCCTGTTGCCTCCGCCTTGGCAAGAGCTGCCGCCGCAACGGGGCGGTCGGATACCGTGACGCCCACCTGATTCATCAGAAGCTCAATTTTCTGTGCTTCGTTCTGCTCGCCCAGACCCTGCCTCGCGCAGACAAGCGCAGCGTAATAACGGCGTATTATTTCCTGCTTCGCCGCCTCGCAGACAGCGTCGTTATCCGAAATCGCAAAACCCGCCATATTTACACCCATATCGGTGGGGCTTTTATAGGGGGAATTTCCGGAAATAGCTTCAAACATAGCGTTCAACACAGGGAAAATCTCAATATCCCTGTTGTAATTTACGGTTGTTTGTCCGTACGCCTCAAGATGAAAGGGGTCTATCATATTGACATCATTTAGGTCGGCTGTGGCCGCCTCGTAAGCCACGTTTACCGGATGCTTGAGCGGTATGTTCCAGATAGGAAAGGTTTCAAATTTAGCATAGCCCGCCTTTACCCCGTGCCTATAATCATGATAAAGCTGGGAAAGGCAGGTAGCCATTTTTCCGCTGCCCGGTCCCGGAGCGGTTACAACCACCAGCCTGCGTTCGGTTTTAATATAATCGTTCCTGCCGAAGCCCTCATCGCTTATTATAAACGGTATATTTGAGGGATAGTCGGCTATAGGGTAATGGCGGTAGACCTTTACGCCGAGCTGTGTAAGCCGTTTTCTGAACGCCTTTGCCAGAGGCTGACCGGTATACTGCGTGATAACGACGCTTCCGACATAGAGACCTATTCCGCGGAAGGCGTCTATGAGCCGCAGGGTGTCAAGATCGTAGGTTATGCCGAGATCTCCCCTGCGCTTGTTTTTTTCGATGGCGTCGGCGCTTATGGCTATCACTATTTCCACATCTTCCTTAAGCTGCAGAAGCATTTTAACCTTTGCATCCGGCGCGAAGCCGGGCAGCACGCGCGACGCATGATAATCATCAAACAGCTTGCCCCCGAATTCCAGATAAAGCTTGTCCCCGAACATAGCTATCCTGTCCCGTATATTCTGGGACTGAAGCTTTATGTATTTTTCATTATCGAATCCTGTCTTTTTCATTCCGACATCCCCGCAATTTATAATGATTTTTTATTATACAATATCCGGCAGCTTTCCGCAAGCGGTCGTGAGTAAAAAATCTCTTTTTAAAATTCATTCGCCTCCGTAAAGCTTTAAAACCTCTTCCGCGCGTTTTTTCACCATTTCCGCAAGCGGCGGCGGCGAAATCACCCTGATTTTTTCACCGTAATTGATAATCCAAGTGACAAAAGCCTCCGAAACCGCCGCCTTTACCGAAAAGCTGAATGTGCTGTCGGTAACATTTTTTATAAAAATACCCTCGCCGAACCTGTCCGCTGCCTGCTCTATAATATCCCGGCTGCAGCAAAGCTCGATATCCTCAACCTTTCCGCCGTGCATGCCGAACAGCTTCTGCGTATAATCGGAAGTGTCAAAAAAATCCCTGTATTCGCTGACCTCGGAAAAATGCCGCGCCGGCTCGCCGGTCATTTCCACGCCAAGCATACGGTCTACCCGCACGTGCATCAAGTTATCGTATTTTTCATAATTTGCTATCATATAATAATGATCGTCGTTCCATACAAGAGCGTAAGGGCTTACCTTCATATGTTTGACGCGTTTTTCAATCCTGCGCTCGGGAGACAGCACTCGGCTTGCGTAATCAAACTCAATCTTGCGCCCTGCCGCTGCCGCAGCGCTGATTTTATCGATACTGTAAAATATCTGCTCGTTGGCGCACTTTGCCTCTGCGGAAAAATAAACCCTGTTTTCCCTTTCGGCGCGCTGGTAAACCGATACAAAGGAATCCAGCTTCCCGACAAGCTCGCGGGTTTTCGAAGCGCTTATAAAGCCCGCGGTTCTCACCGCGTCGGCAAGAATATATATCTCGGGAGCCTCAAATTCGCGCTCGCCCAGAAACCAGCCGCGCGGATGAACCGATTTAACGATGTCATAGCCGTACTCAAGAAGAGCGGAAATATCGCTGTAAACTGCTTTTCTTTCGGCTTCTATTCCGACCCTCAGAAGCGCCTCGCGGATAAATTCCGCAGTTACCGGATGAAATTCGTCGCTCTGCCTTTTAAGGATATCAAGAACATGCAGTATTCTTATTTTCTGTCCATACTTTTTTGCCATAAATCCGCTTTCTCCTCAAATTCCTCAAAGCTCATCATACCGTTCATTACGTCGAGCATCGCAGAAGAGGACAACCCCTGCGGAAGTCCCAAAAAGCTTAAAAAGCCTTTGCGCATAAGAGAACTGTCCGCTCCGCCCGAAAGTCCTCGGGCATACATATCCGCCTTTGTTATCCTGCGGCGTTCCTCTCGGCAGGTCTGCGAAAAAACCCTACTTCTACTCAGAGCCTTCTCTATAACGGCGGGTGTCATTCCCTCCACGCCCAGAAGCCCCTCTTTTGAAGGCTTCGGCTTGCGTCTTTCCCTGCCCTTAAGCTCAGGGACATATACGTTTATTATTTCCGCTCCTCCGGTTATTTTTTTAAGATATGCCCGTATTACCGCGCCGGCGCTGTCGGAATCGGTCATAACAATAACGCCCTTTTTCTCGGCAAGCTTTCGTATCAGGGCGCGTTTTTCCCTGTTTTTAAAGATTCCGAAGCCGTCGGTCGTTATTATAAGAGCATCCACCACGTTTTCAAGCGCTATCTTGTCGTATTTCCCCTCGACTATAACCGGTCTGTCAAGCCTTATCAACAGCTTCACCCTTCGCAATAATATAAATAAGCCTTACTATAAGCTGTTCAAGCACAGTCCTTTCGTCGGCGCCCTTTGATTTAAGACGTCGGTCGGCGTCAACCAGTGCCTCAAGGCTCAGAGAAAGCTTTGAAAAATTAAATTTTGAAAGATTCTGCCCTGCGCGCTCAAGCAGAAATTCCTTGTTTTTATAGCCGAATACCTCTGCGGCGTCCTTTGCGCCGAGCCGGCTTTTTTTAAAGGCGCAGAGCCTGTACATATCGACATACGACGACGAAACCGTATACAGCACGGTCATAGGATCAATCTGCATATAAAGCAGCTCGTCAAGCGTTCTTAGGGCGTCTCCCGCCTGCCGCGCAAAAATCTGCTTTGAGAGATTATAAACCGACTCTTCCACGGTTCTGACCGAAACAAGATCGATATGGCTTTTTGTGATTTCGCCTCCGGAAGCATAGCAGCACAGCTTTTCAAGCTCGTTGGCGAGCACATTTATATCGTCGCCCGCCGTCTCAACCAGATAACGCGCCGCCGAAGAATCCATTCTGCAGCCGCGCTTTGCCGCTCCGTCGGTAAGCATTTTTACAAGCTCCGGCGCACGCCTGTGATTAAGCAGCACGGTACCTCCGCCGCACTTTTCCGCCGCCGCGGCAAGCTTTTTGTATTTTGAGCTTTTTTTTATGTCTACCTCAAGACTGTCATACCAGAGTATAAGCACGCAGGTATCTGTACCCTCGCCCGCCAGAAGACACAGTCTGTCAAAATCGGATTTTGAACATTTTTCAAAATCATAGTCCCGCAGGATGACGCATTTTCTGTCCGCTGTAACGGGAAGCTGAGTCACCGCGTCATAAACCTCCTGAAGATCACAGCTTTCATCAAAGCGGTGATAATCAAAAACATCGTCCTCACCGGCGGTAATACCGCGTATTTTATCGACATACATTTTTTTCAGATAACCGTCGTCGCCCGATATTATATAAACCGGCGCGAGCTTCCCGGTTTTTATCCGGCTTTTTAAAGCTTCTTCATATATTACCGCCATTTAAGCTTATTTCCGCCCTCTCTGACAATTTTTCTGTTTAACTTTTTTAATTTTAGCATATCCTCCCGCTTTTTACAAGAAAATAAAGCCGCTGTTATCGCAAGCAGCAGAATAACCGACAGCACAAAGGTATATTTTCCGAACGTAACAACGGCGAACGGAAGCGAGCCGAATTCGTCAATAATGAAATTTATATATTCGGTAACCGCGCCCGCCGCGCGGAGCAGTATGCTTCCTGCGGGCGGGAAAAGCGCAAAAACCGCAAGACCGGCGGCGGAAACAGAAAGCGCGGCGGTTACGGCGTATGAAATAAGCAGATTTGCTGCTACCGATACAGCGGAGATATACCCGAACACATAAACTGTTACCGGAAGCGTAAACAGCAGGGCGCTCATAGTAACAGCGAAGGAGGATAAAACACTGAACAGCAAACGGCTTTTAAACAGTCTTTTACAGGCAATATATCTCATTACGGGAACGGCCGCAGCGACTATGCCGAGCGTGGAAAGCACCGAAAGCTGGAATGACACGCTTAACACCGCGAAGGGCTCCGCCGCAAGTATCAGGCTCACCGCACCTCCGAGAGTATTGACCGAATCATTTTCCCGCTTTAACAGTATTCCGACAGCATAAATAATATAGCACACTCCCGCTCTTATAATAGATTTGGTAAAACCGCAGAGCGCGGTCATAAGCACCACCGTCAAAAACATAAGAAACGCCTTAAGCCCGCGGCTGTAAACAAATTTTTCGCTGAAGCGGGTTACAAGAGACACTATTACCGCAAGGTGCATTCCGGAAACAACCATTACATGACTCACGCCGGCGCCCCTTATATTGCTGATAAATTCCTCGGTGAAATATGAATCGTCTCCGAAAACAACCGCGGCAAGAGTAGCCGCTTCACGGTATCCGATATTTCCGAAAAGCGTTTCTGTAATATAGCGGCGGACATTATTAAAGGCGGAAAGAATAAAATCCCCGCCCTTCTCCGTAACCGCTGTAAACTCCGCGCTTCCGGTAAGATATATTTTATCCGCATAGCTGCCCGCTTTGTAATCTCCGTCAGCCTTTCTGAGGCTTATTTCAGCGGAAATAATATCGCCGCATTCAAATTCGGTTTTATTTCCGTAGAAAAACGCAAGAACGCGCGTACCGTTTTCCAGACCAGGACAGCCGCACGCCTCCAATGCCGCCGAATAAAATCCGTCGTATTTTTCAGGACTTTCCAAAGCGATGAAACCTCCGGAAACCACAGTGCCGTCCGCTTTGGTTATTTTTTCAATTTTTCCGCAGGTATAAAGCAGATTTGCCGATATAAAAACAAGAATTAACGCCACCGCCGGGAAAACCGGATTTATCTTTTTATAAAGCATCGCAAAAAACAGTAAAATCAAGCCGATGCCGATTATAAAAACAGCGGCTCGCGAATAATATCCCGCCGCGCACACGGCTGCCGCGATAAGCGCGCATAAAAGCATGGGACGCCTCTTCATATAGTCGAGCATTGTCATTCTTCCCCGCATTTGGTTATATACGCATATAATACAACCTTTTTCGACATTTTTCAACAATTTTCGACTTTTATAATCAAGCTTAAAGACTACCTTTTTCTTGCCTAAGCGGCGAGATTTATGGTATTATAAAAAAAATTATTTTATTTTGCAATAAAACAACCGTTTCAGGCATTATTCTAATGAAGAGGTAATTTTATGTTTTTTATAGGATTGACGTCAACTATGAAAACCGCCTTCTCACCTGAGCGCAAGCCGCATGTTGATGAACGCCTCATTCTTGAGCTGGCAGGCGGCGAGCGCCGGGCCCTGGCAGAGCTGTACCGGCAGACCGATTCGGCGGTATACGGTTTTGCGCTGTCGATTTTAAAGGACCCTCATGCAGCGGAGGACGTAATGCATGACACCTACCTGAAAATACTTGATTCCGCGCAAAGCTACGCTCCTATGGGAAAGCCTATGGCGTGGATTCTGACCATTGTAAAAAATCTGGCTCTTATGCGCCTGCGCAGCGCAAAGAACGAAACAGAGCTTACCGCAGATCAAGCAGCAGGCGCAGAAAATTCCGGTGATTTTACCGCCGAAATATCCGATAGGCTGCTGCTGTCCAAGGTTATGCGGCTTTTAACCGACGAGGAACGGCAGATTATAACTCTTTATGCCGTTTCGGGGCTTAAGCACAGGGAGATCTCTTCCGTAACTGGACTTCCGCTGTCAACGGTTCTTTCAAAATACCGGCGTTCACTTTTAAAAATCAAAAAGCATCTGGAGGAAGAGCATAATGAAAAATAAAGAAATTTTAAACCGGCTTGCCGGTGAAATCAGAGACATTACCCCCGATGTTTCCGGAAAGCTCTCCCTCAATTCCCCTGAGAACAAAACGGAGGTTATAAAAATGTCACAAAAGCCAAATAAAAAATTAAAAAGATGGATAATAGGCGTATCCGCCGCCGCGGTAATGGCGCTGGCTGTAGGACTGGGATTTTCCGGATACCGGTATTACTCGGTTGATACCGTTATAGGAATAGACGTAAACCCGAGCATTGAACTGAAAATAAACAAAAACGAAACCGTGATCGACGCCGTCGCCCTTAACAGCGACGCCGAGGTGATTTTGGATGAAATGAAGCTGTCGGGCGTTGATTACAACGTAGCGGTAAACGCACTCATAGGCTCTATGCTTAAAAACGGCTATATCGACGAGCTTAAAAACTCAATTCTTATTTCGGTGGACAACGCGGATGCTCAGAAAAGCGCCGAGCTGGAGGAACGTCTGATGAAGGAAATCAACGAAATTCTTTCGGGCTCTTCTGTCGAACCGGCACTGCTTGCCCAGTCTGTAAGCGGCGACGCTCAGCTTGAGGAATTAGCCGCAAAATATAATATATCGCTCGGAAGGGCCTCGCTTATACAAAAAATCTGCGACGCCGATCCCACCAAGACCTTTGACGCTCTCGCACAGCTTTCGGTAAACGACCTGTACCTGCTGGCGGAGTCAAAAAGCGTCAGCTCAAGCGGCGTTTTGTCGCAGGGCAGTCCCAGCGCGGGCGCGTATATCAGCGCGGATGACGCTAAAAGTGCGGCGCTTTCGCACGCCGGCGTCAGCGCCGACAGCGCGGAGTTCATCTCCTACGAAATGGATTTTGACGACGGCCGTATGATATATGAAATTGAGTTTTTAGCCGGCGGAGTAAAATATGAATATGAAATTGACGCGGAAAGCGCCGCGGTTATCAAGCAGGAAACCGAAAACGCCGGCGGCTCATCAGGTGCAGGCTCGTCAGGCGGAGGCTCGTCAGGCAGAGCGATCACAAGGGAGCAGGCTCAGGAAATCGCCCTTAACCACGCGGGTATAAGCGTTTCGGACATTACGGTGTCAAAGCTTGAGCTTGATGACAATAAATACGATTTTGAATTTATTTCCGGCGGCTACAAATACGATTATGAAATAAGCGCCTCTACCGGTAATATCGTTGAATGGAAAAAGGAAGCGGCAAGTAATTCATCAGGCAGCTCCTCGTCAGGCTCCTCAGGCGCCGCAGTTACGCCGGATAAGGCTAAAAGCATAGCGCTCGGCGACGCCGGAGTCACCGACGTATACGGTTACGAGATAGATTACGACCGCGATGACAACAAGTATGAGATAGAGTTTTCCGCCGGAGGATATGAATACGAATATGAAATAAACGCCTCTACCGGAGATATTATCAAAAAAGAAAAGGACAGATAAAAACACAAAAGCTTAATTATTATGAAAACCGCGGGGTGCTTATAAAAAGCACCCCGCGGTTTTCAAGGTATATTCTTAAGCAAAAAAATATTCTTCTTATATTCGATTATGCCGTCCTTCTGCATTTTTGAAAGCTCAGCGCACATAGCGCTGCGGTCAACGTTCAAAAAATCGGCAAGCTGCTGACGGCTGAACGTCACCGTCACACGCTCGCTTCCCTGCTCCTTCGCGGCATCCGAAAGAAAGGCAGTCAGCCTGCCGCGTATATGCTTCGGAGAGGTGTAAAGTATACGGCATGAAAGCCGTATGTTCTTAATGGCGGATATCGTCAGCAGATTTCCCGTAAGCGTCTGGCAGTATCGGCTCACTCCGTCTTTCGGACTTAAGATTTCAGCGGCGCTTATAAAAAGCACCTCGGTGCTTTCGGCGGCGACCGCATCCACAAGCAGCGCCTTTCCGCCTATGCAGGCATAGGTTTCAGCAAAAATATCGCCCGGCTCAATCCGCGCAAGCACGCTTTGATTGCCCCAGAAATCATCGTTTTTTATTATCACGCCGCCGGATAGCACCAATCCTATGTCTTTCGCCGTTTCTCCGCAGCGGTAAATAACTTCGCCCTTTTCATAATGCCCTGACCTTCCGCAAAGACTTTCAATCAGACCGCCGATTTCGGGTTCCGGAACGCCGCGGAAAAGCAAAGTGCCGGATAAAAATGAAAAATTCATATTTTTTACCTTTTTGTTGTTTTAACAACAGATTTTATTTTTAAATTATAGTATACTCAAATCACAAAGTCAAGATACACAGCTAAAAAACGGAGGTTATAAAGTATGATAAGAAAAATAATTCATATAGACGAGGAAAAATGCAACGGCTGCTCAGCCTGCGCTGAGGCCTGTCACGAGGGAGCTATCGCAATAGTAAACGGAAAGGCAAAGCTTATGCGCGAAGATTACTGCGACGGACTGGGCGACTGTCTGCCCGCCTGCCCGACCGGAGCTATCACATTTACCGAGCGCGAAGCAAAGGCGTATGACAAAGCGGCGGCAGAGGAAAACAAGAGGAAAAAAGCGCAGACGGAAGACGGCGCTCTTCCCTGCGGCTGCCCGGGCAGCCATTCAAAAGAAATACGCCATGAAAACGGAGATAACAGCACCGCCGCAGTTTCGTCGGCGCCAGTGAGCCGCCTTTCTCAATGGCCTGTTCAGATAAAGCTGGTACCTGTAAACGCGCCGTATTTCGGCGGCGCAAAGCTGCTTATCGCTGCCGACTGCACCGCCTATGCCTACGCCGCGTTTCACGAGGATTTTATCAGGGGTCATATCACGCTTGTAGGCTGTCCCAAACTTGACAGCACGGATTATTCTGAAAAGCTTGCTGAAATAATCAAAAACAACGATATAAAAAGCGTTACGGTTGTAAGAATGGAGGTTCCCTGCTGCGGCGGGCTTGAGCTTGCCGCCAGAAAAGCGCTTCAGGCGAGCGGAAAATTTATTCCGTGGCAGGTAGTGACTCTCTCTGCCGACGGCAGGATACTTGACTGACCAACGCCTGTAAAGCCGACGTATTTCTGACTCTAAGAAGCTCCGAAGCGCACAAAATTAAAGAAACAAAAAGAAATATCCCGCGGAGGATGCGGCAAAACGCCCTTTTTCCCGCGGGATAGCCGTTATTTAAAAGCCTGTCATAAAAGCAGGTTTTATACAATAAAAAATGACCGCAAGCAAAACCAAATAATTCCGCAGCCCTCTGCGCCTTTATAAAACGCTTTTCCCCCGAAGAACATTCAGTCTTATCCACTATACCAAGCAAAAAGCCAAGCTGCCAGGGCTCCTGCCGTCAGGTCTCCGCACCACCGGAAAGCCCGGCAATAAGCCTGTCATATTCCGCAGACTGCTCTTCGCTGTCAAATACTATGCTGCCGCCGCTTAACTGCCATGAGCTCTGATTTTCTGCAAGATAATTTATTACATCCTCGGAAATATTGAGAGTATTTATTATTTCATCGATGGAATTCTCAACGGTTTTATCGCTTCCCGCCGCCTCGAGATCACCGATATACCTGTCTTTATATAAATCGGTATAATAGCTGTCAAGACCTTTATCGTTTATATAGGACATAGCCTTTTCCTCGGTAAAAAACGCCGAGTAATCCGACTTAAGAGTTTCAAGCTCGGTTCTTGTCTCGGTTATATATTTTTTGGTCTGTTCAAATGCTTTTCCGTCCGCTTCATAATTTTCCGCCGTCAGTATTCCGGTTATTCTTTCATCGTTAAGTATTTCGGCTATTCTGACGCTGTTGTCAAAGCTGTCCCTCAAATAGCTTTTGACCGCCGTCTCGACCACGGCATAGTCTCCGCCCGTTACCGTAGTGTCAAGCCGCTCGTACACCGCATCTAAATCTATATTCTCGGCATTGACCATAGCATTTATTTCATCAAGCTCGGCTTCAAGTCTGTTTTCCTGAATCATATCCGAAACAACAAAAAAGCCGAATACCCCTGTCGCCGCTACCAGAACCGCAGCAGCAGCAATCAAAATTTTTTACTACAAAAAAATCACCGCAAATCCAAAATGTTAATCAGTGATAAAGCGCGTTTAAAACAATGTTTTAAGCGCGCTTTATCAAATAAGCTTATTCCTCTGCCTCAAAGGCGTCCTTGCCGAGACCGCACACCGGGCATACCCAGTCCTCCGGAATGTCCTCCCAGGCAGTGCCCGGAGCTATTCCGCTCTCCTCGTCGCCGACCTCGGGATCATAAATATATCCGCACGGGCAAACGTATTTCATCTTCAACACTCCTTTTTTT
>CALWUZ010000166.1 GCA_944384845.1 uncultured Clostridia bacterium | reverse complement strand
TCCATAATAAAGTCAACGTCTATCTGATGGTTGAGAAACGAGCCGACCTTCAGAATATTGCCGGGAAGCACCTTTCCCTCTTTTAATATCTTTTCCTCAAGGGCTGTCATCTATTAAGACTCCTTTTTAAAAAACAAAAAACAGACTTAAAAGCTTTAAGTCTGTGTGCCAATACCGTCATCCCCGAACCTTCGGGAAAACCGGAAACGCTTTGCGGCGAAAGAAAATGCCGCTGCTTTAAACCAATAGTCGCAACTTTCAGGCGTGCGGTAGAAACGTTTGGGCCATTTATCCAAAACTATATCGGCAGAAATTAAAGCAGATATTAAATTTATAATGTAATCGTAACACATCGCCGAATTAAAGTCAACAAATTAGCTTTTCTTTTTAAAAATTTGTTCACATTTACAATTTGATGTTTTAGCCGGAACGCAAATTGTCGAAAAATCACAACTCCGCCCGTTTTTACGGACGGAGTGACAAAAACTGTTCATATAACTTCTTGAATATGGGCTTAAGCCTCCGATATACGGTCGGCGACATATATGCCCATAGCTCCCGACTGAGAGAGTCCGCGGCATATGCCGCTTCCGTCGCCGATTATGTAGACGTTTCTTATAAGCTCGAAGCTGTCGTTCAGAAATACCGGACGAATTGAATAATATTTGCTTTCGCAGCCGTAGAGCAGCGTATCGTCGTTGGCGGTGCCCGGGGCGACGCGGTCAAGGGCGTAAATGGTTTCGATTATATTTGTGAGTATTCTGTGCGGAAGAACCAGTGAAATATCGCCCGCGGTGGCCTTAAGAGTGGGAATAACGGTGTTCTGACCGAGGCGGTGGTCGTTTGTGCGTCTTCCGCGCACTAAATCGCCGAAGCGCTGAACAAGTACGTTGCCTTTTCCTATCATATTTGCAAGGCGTGAAATGCTTTCGGCGTATTCGGTCGGCTGATTGAACGGCTCGGTAAAGCGTATGCTGGAAAGTATGGCGAAGTTGCAGTTCTCGGTTTTTTTGCCGGGATCGGCAAAGGAATGACCATTGGCAGTTATTATTCCATGATTGTTTTCCGCCGAAACAAGCCCGCCCTTGTTGAAACAGAACATTCGGCAGCGGTCCTCAAAGGTTTTGGTTTTGTAAAGTATCTTCGGCTCATATATCTGGTCTGAAAATTCCTTCCAGATAATGTCCTTCATCTCAACTCTTACGCCGATGTCAACATAGTTCGAGCGTGTGCGCACGCCGAAGGAGCGGCAGAAATCCGCCACGAAGTTCGCTCCTCCGCGGCCGGTGGCAATAATGACCTTTTCCGCTTCAAGCGTTTCGCCGTTGGTATAGTGAAGCAGATAGCCGCCGTTCTTTTCTTCAACCCTTTCGCAGTCGTAAAAGGTATAAAGGTCGGTTCCCATATCGGCAAGCGAGCTTATGAGGTTCTGCATGGTGACATAGTTTTTGTCGGTTCCGAGATGCTTTACGTTCATATCCAGCAGGCGCAGATTGTTCTGCAGGCATTTTAGCTTGAGAGCCTCGTTTGATTTATATACCTTCGGCTCTCCGGAGGTGCAGTAGGTTTTTAAAACCTCGTCTACTTCGTTTATATATTTATTGGCTGTGTCATCTCCCAGCTCCTCGCCCAAGGTGCCGCCGTAGGCTGTGCCGAGATTGAACTTTCCGTCCGAAAAGGCGCCGGCGCCCGCGAAGCCGCTGGTTATCGAGCATGGCTTGCAGTGTACGCAGGTATTGTTTTTCCCCGCGGGGCAGTGCCGTTTTTCAAGCCGGTTTCCGCGTTCGGTTATTGCTATTTTAATTTCGGGGATATTCCGGTGCAGCCGGTAAGCCGCCATAAGACCGCCTATGCCGCCGCCGATTATTACGACATCATATTTTTTTAAGGACATTTCAAAGCTCCTTTGTCAACGGATTTACGCAACAAATCGGGCTGCGCCCTCCCGCGCGGGAAAGCACAGCCCTTACTGCGTTCATATTTTAAACCAAAAAAGCCTTTTTGTCAACCGTTAATTTATGCTTTCGCCTGCGGCGACCTTTTCGACAAGTCTCAGTATGCGGTTAAGGGCGGAGGAATTTATCTTGCCCATCTGGATGCCGTCTACGCTGTACTGGTATTTTGTTTCGCTGGCTTTTCTGAACTCAACGGCGGTTTTTTCACGCGAGGTGTCGGAGTAGGTGAATATTATCGACACCTCGGGTTCCCCGTTTATATCGTCTATTGTAAAATCAGAGCAGGAGAGTGAAATACATTCCTGATAGAAATCCTGGAAGTTGGAGGCAACAAGCTTCTCGCCCTCATAGGTTATGACGTAGGTCTCCTCGGCGTCCTCTGAATCGTCGTAGACAATATCAAAGCTGTAGGTCTTGTCGGGGGTGACAAGCGTAAAGTTTGAAAGCTCGTTTATCGACTGCAGACAGACCCAGGAGGCATAGTAATCGGTTGTTCCGTAATCTATAAAGGCAAGATTTGAGGCAGAGACCTTTTTTATAAGCGGGCAGCCCTCGTACCATACCGCGTAATCGCCGTCTGACTGCTGCTTGAAGGAGTAGCTTTGCGTAAAATCACCGATTTTAATCTGCGCCTCAAGGTCGGGCTTGTCAAGTCCCAGTCTCTGGCGCTCCGCCCCGGAGGTGTCGAACGAATAGGCGCCCGAAACCGAGACACCGCTTTGGAACAGGGAGAATATTCCGTCCACATTTTCCGCAATCCGCTTTGTGGGCGCAAGGGTCATATATGCCGCGTAGGTCGAGAGATTCTCATCGGTGCTGGGCGCGAGCACCAGCGGCTCGGAAAAGTTGACGCCCGAAAGGGTGATGGTATCAAACGAGATAAGCGAACCCTCGTCATCGGTATAGTCGTCCATATCGTCGGTTACCTCTATTCCGGGGATGGAATCGGTTGAGGCAAAGCTTAGCGCATCAAATGTAAAATTATCTCTTACCGAGCTGTCGGCGATATAAATTTTGTCGCTGGTTGAAAGCTTGACGTAAATTCCGGTGCTGTCGGGCGAGTCGTCTCCGATCAGCAGCGAATATTCGGAACCGTCGCCCTTTACTACGTCGGCTCTGACCTCCGGGTCTTCAAGTCCGCAGTCGGCGGCGGAGAGCGCAGTGACCTCCCTTGTGGCGCTGAGGCTCGCGGCATAGCCGGCGATCGACTCGGTAGAGTAGGTGTTTATTACGTCCTTTTCGTAGCCGTCAAGATACCAAAGTATGTCCGGCTCCGTGCTTGAGGTGTCCGACGATGATGAGTCGTCTTCCTCAGGCTGCTCCTCCTCGGAATAAAACTTAAAGGTGCCGTTTTCGTTGGTGACAGTTACGGATTTGAAATCGTCGGAATCAAGCTCCAGAACGGTAATTGTTTCGATTCCGGGGGAGGAGGTTTCCTCCTCGCGCTCCGGTATAAGCTTGATGACCGCGACGGTGCCGCCTGCCAATACCGCCACCGCGAGCACTGACGCTATTATCACGGGAAGAAGCTTTTTTTTCTGTGCGCCGCGGCTTTTTTTATGCTCGGCCGGGTCGGAAAAAACGGTGGAAAAAGGCTCTCCGTCTTCTGTTGTCTGAGCGTCCGACGTGCCGGCGGCACTGTCGGCAGGTGTCTGTTCTCCGCTTTCGGTCCGTGAGGCGGCCGCTTGGTTTTCCTGTCCGGAAGACCGGTCAGCGTTTTTACCGTCAGGGAGCTGTTCGCCGTTATTCATATTATCCTTTTCGGGAAAATCACTCATTACGCATTCTTTCTCCTAATAAAGATATATATACCGATTACAAGCGAGGCTATCGGAAGAATGAACATGAAAATAATTCTTACGGTGCCGGCTGAGGATTCACTTACTGCGTCGGCATAGCTTTCGTTGGTAATGACCTTGGAAACGAAGGAAATGCCGGTATCCTCCGCGCCGACGGCGCGCTCCGCTGCTGCTAAAATCATATTCTTGTTGGAAACGGAGGACTGTTCGTTATAGACCGATTCTATAAACTGCGGACTGCTGAAAGCTATAACATAGCTGGAAATGAGATTATTGTCGTCATCATACTCCGAGAGCTGCGCCTGAATTACCGACGAATAACTCTGCTTGGTGTATTCGTCGGCGCCGGTCCAGCTTGCCGATGTGCCCGCGGGCGCTGCCACAACCGATTCAGGAGTCACCATAAGGGAGGTGACGGTTATGGAATCCTGTGACTCGAACGCCGCCGTAAGCGGAACGTTATAGCCCGTGATACAGAGATTCATACCGCTTAAAATATCGTCATCGCTGTCGGAGACCGGATAGGTTCCGAGGGTCATCGGGTCGTCCGGCATGTAATTCTGAGAATTTGTCTCAAAGAGTATGCCTTCTCCGACGGCTATGCCCCACTGCTCAAGGAAATCGTAAAGATTTGTAAGATAGGGAGCCGAGGCATCGGCAAAGAAAATGAGACCCTTTCCGAGCTTTCCGTCGTTTTCAAGAAATTCTGAAATAGCATCCAGCTCGCTGCCCAGAAAGTCGGTGGTGGGAGCGGCGATGATAACCGCATCGAAGTCGCTTGAAACGGAGCTTATCATACTGTCGGAAATAATTTCTATTTCATAATTGTTGTCTTCAAGAAGCTCCTGATATGAGGCGGAATAATCGGTCGACGAATGTCCGGTTAAAAAGGCGGCTCTTTTTGTCTTGCTGCTGGTGACATAGGCAATGGCGCCGGTAACCGCTGTTTCGACATTGTTTCCGCTGACCGTGGAAACGGTGTAGCCGTAGGCGGCGTAGGTTTCGTCCTGTGAAAGACTGTAAATATCGTCAAAGCCTACTATTTTGTGGCGCTCGCTGTCTCCGACAGTGCCGGAGACAATTATGTCGCCGTAATAAAGCTGCTCGTTGGAGTATTTCTGGGCGATTTCGGTAAACTCGGTACTCTGCGTATCCACATAGCGCAGTGTTATTTTGTCATTGTAGGCGGGATACCTGTCAAGCAGCCGTATGGTCTGATTATAATAATCGGTGGCATCGGACGAAACTCCGTACATATTCTGGGCATAGTAGCTCATATAGCCGCCGACATAGTCCTCTGGAGTAGCGCATACGATTATCTCGACCTCGTTTTCAAGATCTCTTAAATAATCGATATTCTCCTCGCTCATCGAATTTTCCTTTTCGGAGGACATATCAAATTCAAGCACAAAGCGGTCGGAAAGAGCGCTTACCAGCACGTTGAATACAATTATGCCTGCCAGCACCGCCGCCGTAATGGCTATAGAGTAGCCGCCGCGGCGGAACAGCGCCTGATTTTTAAGCTTTTTCGGTTTTTTGGGACCTTTCGGCTTTTTTTCTTTTTTGGCTTTTTTCTTCTTGCCGTTTTCTTCGGCTTCCCCGTCGCCGGCAGCTTTTTCGGATTCGCCGGCTTCCGCGGCGTTTTCAGCCGCGGCGGAGCCTTCGTTTTCAGCCTGGTCCTTTTTTTCGGCGGCTTCCGCGTCTTTAAGTGTATCCGCGGAGGATTCCTGATCCGCCATTATTTCTTCCTCCGCGCCGGAGACAGTGTTCTTTTTCTCATCCATCTTAAGGCTACCTCCTTATGCCCATCTTCTCTTGTCAAGCGAGCGCACGCACAGGAAGAGAAAGGCGGCGCTGATGCTTACAAAGTATACGACGTCCGAAACCGAGAAGATGCTCTGCCCGAAGTTTTCAAAGGCGGTGATAAACGCCGCTTTTTCCAGCACCGTGGCAATCCAGGATACGGAAACCATGCTTGCGAAGCTTGACATATAAAGCACGAGTATGTTTATTACCAGCGTCAGTATAGCCGATATTACGGCGCTTTCGGTAAGCGAGGAAATAAACATGCCTATCGCGATAAGGGCGCTGCCCAGCAGCAGCATTCCGAAAAGCGCATATATATAGGACATAATGTTTACGCTTACGTATGACGCGACTATTATCTCAAAAATAAGGGTCGGAGCGAAGCCTATTGCAAAAACCGCCAGCGCCGCGAAAAACTTGCCCATTACAATGGAGGTCAGGCTGACCGGAGCGGTAAGCAGCGCCTGATCGACCTTCTGCCGCCTGTCCTCGCTCATAAGGCGCATCGTGAGTATCGGCATAGCGAAAACCACAACGGTAGACATCGCGACTATGACAGTAGCCACGTCGGGGCTGCCGTAGCTGTATATCAGTGAAAAATAAAGTCCTAAAAAGAAATAAAACGCCGCTAAAACAATAAATCCGACCGGCGTTGAGAAATAGGACCGGAATTCTCTTTTAAATACCGCGCGCATTATTTTTCCTCCTCAGCTTGGTTTTTTCCGGCTTTTACCGTTACGGTATCGCCGTCAGTAATTTCTATAACCGGCTTTTCGCCGCCTTCGGACCCGTCTGTAATTCCAAGCAGCTTTCTTGCCTCGTCGTTGTCGGCGGTTTCGGTAAGCCGCAGGAATATCTGCTCGAGCGACACCCTGTTGCTTGTCAGTGACAGCAGAGTCCTTCCTCTTGCGGCGACCCTCTTGAAGACCTCGCCGCGGATATCTGCGCCGGGCTGAGGCTCAATGAGGAAGTCATAGGAATTTGATTCCTTGCAGCCGAGCGAGGTAACGTTCTTCACGCCCTTGACGGTTTTGAGTGCGTCGAGCATATCCTGCTCCGCGCAGACTATGCGGGCGACAAGCGAATGGTCGCTTGAAAGCTTATTTGAAAGATTTTCGGGATTATCGTCGGCGATAATCTGCCCTCTGTTTATAATAATTACACGCTTGCAGACTGCCTGTATCTCTGAAAGAATATGAGAGGAAAGTATAATAGTGTGATTTCTTCCGAGCCTTGCTATCAGGTTGCGTATTTCAATTATCTGCTTGGGGTCAAGGCCGACCGTCGGCTCGTCAAGTATCAGTACATCCGGATTGCCCACGAGCGCCTGAGCCACGCCGACCCTCTGACGGTAGCCCTTTGAAAGGTTTTTAATAAGGCGGTTCTGGACATTATCGATTTTCACAAGCCTTAAAATTTCGTCAATATGCGGTTTTTTTGGGAATTTTACCTTTTTGAGGTCGTATATGAAATTCAGATATTCCCTCACCTTCATATCGATATAAAGCGGCGGTATTTCGGGCAGATAGCCTATCCGGCGCTTTGCGTCCTCAGGGTATTCGGTAATGTCGTAGCCGTCTATTACCACCTTGCCCTGGGTTAAGGACAGATATCCGGTAAGGATATTCATAATGGTCGATTTTCCCGCGCCGTTAGGCCCCAGAAAACCGATTATCTCACCTTTTTCGATGTTAAAGCTGACGTCTTTAACGGCAAGATGAGTACCGTACCGTTTGCTGAGTCCGGTCACTTCAATCATTTGTATTCCTCCAAGATAATATTTTCACTGTCTGCGCGGCTGCGGAAGCCAGCCGCCTAATTATTGATATAATAGCAAACAAATTTACGCAATTATTAAACAAACTGTGAATATTTCCATTATAACCGACAAAGCCTCCCGTATCAAGCATAAAATAAAAAATCCCCCGGCACGTTCGGGGGATTTTTATTTATGCCGGCAGTCAGCCGTACATTGAGTTTTTCGACATATAGTCGTAAATCATTTTTCCGTGATTTTGTTCTTCCTTCTGAATGGCGTTAAGCGTATTTCTCAGCTCCTGCTGCGTAAATTCAAAAACGCAGGTGTCATAGAGATGCGAGGCGTGCTTTTCCATTGTAAGAAGATCGCTGCACAGAAAGCAGTCATGCTTCTTGTCCTCGGTGTCGGCTATCGAATATGCGGCGGTAAAGGTCGGCTGAGCCGTCCCGCCAGAGCCGCCGGCCGGCGGCGCCGAGCCGTTTTCAATCTGCGTCAGAGTATTCAGATGCCCGCGTTCGACTCCCGCTATCTGTGAAAAAAGATTCTTAAGCTGAGGATCCGCAGCTTCGCCGGAATATTTTTCATATTTTTCGGCGCACAGCTTTTCCTGATTTTTTAAATCCTTCAGTAATTCGGTTTCCTTTTGAGTTAACTGCATATTTATCACCCCGTTGATATTTTTACCCTTCAGCGGAAGATTATACCTTATTACAAGATTTTCTTGACAAGCCGTGCTGTAATGATAAAATAAATTCGGTGATGCATATGATAAAAAATATTCTTTTTGATTTGGACGGCACCCTTCTTCCTATGGATCAGGATAAATTTACAAAGGGCTACTTCAAACGGCTGGCAAAAAAGGTAGCGCCGCTGGGCTACGAGCCCGAAAGGCTTGTGGACGGTATCTGGGCAGGCACTGCCGCGATGGTGAGAAACGACGGCTCCTGCACTAACGAGGAGGCGTTCTGGAAAAAGTTTACCGAGCTTTTCGGCGAAAAGTCTCTTGAGGATAAGCCGGTATTCGACGAATACTACCGCGTGGAGTTTCAGCAGGTCGCCTCGGACTGCGGCTTTAATCCCGCCGCCGCCGAAACCGTAAAGCGTCTTAAGTCAGACGGCTTCCGTCTGCTGCTTGCCACAAATCCGATTTTTCCGGCGGTCGCAACCGAAAGCCGCATATGCTGGGCGGGGCTGGATAAGTCGGATTTTGAGCTTTACACCACCTATGAAAACTCGCATTACTGCAAGCCAAATCCTGATTATTTCAGGGAAATACTTGATAAAGCCGGGCTTAAAGCGGAGGAATGCCTTATGGTCGGAAACGACGCGGGGGAGGATACTCCTGCTGAAACGCTGGGCATAAAAGTCTTTCTTCTGACCGACTGCCTGATAAACAAGACCGGAAAGGATATTTCAGGCTATCCGCAGGGCGGCTTTAAGGAGCTTGCCGGTTACATAGCGGCGCTGCCGCGCTGAACCGTAAAAATATGCGGCCGGTTCTGCCTGGAATAAGCATAGCTGTGCGCGTTACAGCCGTCTGCACATCCAGATATGCGGACAGCCTTCCTCCGAATCCGCCTCTCCGAAGGCGGAGTATCCCTGCTTTTCATAAAAGCCTTTTGCGCTTATCTGCGCATGGAGCAGAACGCGCTTTCCGCCCTCGCGGCGGACCGCGCTTTCAGCTTCGCCGAGAAGTCTTGCGCCTGCGCCGCGTCCGCGGTAATCCTTTATGACTGCAAGCCGTCCAATTATGTAATCTCCCACTGTATCTCCTGCAAAAAAACGGCACGCTCCGACGGGCTTTTCACCGTCGTACAGCACAAGATGCCGTGCGCGGGAATCCGTTTCGTCGAACTCTTCCTTAAAGCCCTGCTCCTCAATGAATACTGCTCTGCGTATTTTAGCGGCCTCACTTGGCAGTGAGCTGAAAACCTTAGCCTCCATAGCCTTCCTCCGTGTCAGGTCAAAATTGAGAATTGCTTTCCGCCGCCGGGCGGCAGATGACATACAAACAAAAAAGCCCTGTATAAAAATACAGGGCTTTGTGTTGGCATCTACTTATTTTCCCGGGCGGCTTCCCGCCAAGTATCGTAAGCGCAAGCGAGCTTAACTTCTGTGTTCGGTATGGGAACAGGTGGACCCTCGCCGCAATCAACACCAACTGCGCGCCGTCTTTCTGACAGCTTGCTTATTATAGCACCGCGTTACGCCTTTGTCAAGCTTTTTTTAAACTTTTTTTGACGTTATTTTTCCGTAAGTTTTTTTACTGCCGGCTCAAGGTATTCAAGAAAACGGTCGGCGATAGCCTGCATGCCGGTATCTCCCGGATGGTTGAAGGCGCCGTGGGTATCCTCGCGGGTGCGTATATCGTCGATGCGGATAAAAACGTCGCCGGATTCAGCGGCGGCCTTTTCCTTTTCGGCGTCAAGCACCGGACGTATGTAAAAGCCCTCAGAATGGAATACCCTTGCTTTACCGCTCTTGTCAAGGTATCTGCGCAGCTCGGCGTATGCCTCCCCGAATTTTTTAGGCGGATTCTGCATATTGTCGTAATCCTTTGACACGTTCGCGCCGAAAAACATTACTATAATGTCTGGATCAAACTCCCGCGCTGCGGAATAAAGCATATCCGGAGTTTTATTAAAAAATCCGCGTTCAAAGGCCGCCACCTGCGCGATTCCGTAGGAGAGACGCGGATCGTATTTTTTCAGCCTTTCAACAATAAGATGAACATAATCCTTTTCCGCGCACGAGGCTGCCATTCCGCAGTCACGGTTCCAGCCGATTGAGGGCTTGGGCTCATGCTTGGTAATTGAATTGCCGGCAAAGAGAATTTTAATACCGCCGTTTATATGCAGAAACACATTACCTGAATTCTGATTTTCCGCCGGAACGATATTTTCCTGAAAATTTGTCATTTTTAAAACCCCTTTTCTTGGTTTTTTGCCCGATTTTATTGTGCGGGCGGAGCTTATGCAAATAATACCGATCTGCCACAGCCACATTATAATTCCGCCGCCGCGGAAAATCAATATAAAATACGGTGGAATTTTTTCTTGTTTTATTTATACCGCATCGATTTACCGTCCGCTTTTCCGGCGGCTTAAAACCTCTGCGGACCTTTTCTTGAACTTATCCCAAAAGATTATATGTATATGTCAAAAGATTTTGTGAGATTGAATATTTACACGGCGCGAAAAAAGTGTTATTATATACATTGTATGAGAAAATCTCATTAAATTTATTACAGGAGGAATTTTCAATGGCCAGAAAATTCAAAACCATGGACGGCAACAACGCCGCGGCGCATGTCGCTTACGCGTTTACCGAAGTAGCCGGAATTTATCCGATTACGCCGTCCAGTCCTATGGCTGACTATGTTGATCAGTGGTCTGCACAGGGACTTAAAAACATTTTCGGCACAAAAGTCAACGTTGTCGAAATGCAGTCCGAGGCGGGCGCCGCGGGCACCGTGCACGGCTCCTTAGCTGCCGGCGCTCTCACTACCACCTTTACCGCGTCTCAGGGACTTTTACTTATGATTCCGAATATGTATAAAATCGCGGGCGAGCTGCTTCCGGGCGTGTTCCATGTTTCGGCGCGCTGCGTGGCCTCCCATGCGCTTAACATTTTCGGCGACCATTCCGATGTTTACGCCTGCCGTCAGACCGGCTTTGCCATGCTTGCCGAAACCAACACTCAGGAGGTTATGGATTTAGGTCCGGTGGCGCATCTTGCCGCTATCGAGGGCAGGGTTCCGTTTATCAACTTCTTCGACGGCTTCCGTACCTCTCACGAAATTCAGAAGATTCAGGTATGGGATTACGACGATCTTAAGGAAATGTGCGATATGGACGCGGTTGAGGCGTTCAGAAAGCGCGCTCTTAATCCGGAGCACCCGGTAATGCGCGGCTCTCATGAGAACGGAGACATCTTCTTCCAGCACCGCGAGGCCTGCAACAAGTATTATGACGCGCTTCCCGCCATCGTCGAGAAATATATGGACAAGATCAACAGCAAAATCGGCACCGATTATAAGCTGTTCAACTATTACGGCGCTCCCGACGCCGAGAAGATTATAATCGCGATGGGCTCCGTCTGCGACGTTATCGAGGAAGTTATCGACTATCTGACTGCCAGGGGCGAGAAGGTGGGCGTCGTGAAGGTGCGTCTGTACCGTCCTTTCTGTGCGGACAGGCTTGCCGAGGCTATCCCTGCGACCGTAAAGAAGATTGCGGTTCTTGACAGAACTAAGGAGCCCGGCGCTTTGGGCGAGCCGCTTTACCTTGATGTTGTGGCTGCGCTTGCCGCTCAAGGCAGAAGTGTTGATGCCCTTGTCGGCGGCCGCTACGGCTTAGGCTCGAAGGATTCTCCGCCGTCAAGCATTTTCGCGGTCTACAAGGAGCTTGACAAGGACGCTCCGAAGCACAACTTTACCATCGGCATCACCGACGATGTTACTGAGCTTTCCCTGCATGAGGAGCCGGCTCCGAACACCACTGCCGAGGGTACTATCGAGTGCAAGTTCTGGGGCTTGGGCGGCGACGGCACCGTCGGCGCCAACAAGGATTCCATCAAAATCATCGGCGACCATACCGACAAGTATGTTCAGGCTTATTTCCAGTATGACTCAAAGAAAACGGGCGGCATCACCATTTCGCACCTGCGCTTCGGAGACAAGCCCATAAAGAGCCCCTATTATATAAATAAGGCCGACTTTGTCGCCTGCCACAATCCGTCCTATGTTATCAAG
>CALWUZ010000165.1 GCA_944384845.1 uncultured Clostridia bacterium | reverse complement strand
GCTGGATCGTGCTTGATTACAGGTCGGTTATAATACATGTTTTCAGCCGCGACCAGCGGGAGTTTTACGCGCTTGATAAAATGTGGAGCGACGGTCAGCAGGTTGATTTAAACGATATTCTGATTGAAGCCGAGGGGGATTAAGAGTGAAAAGCAGCTACGATTACGCGCGGATAGAAAAAAAATGGCAGGATATATGGGACGAAAAGCAGACTTTTGCCGCCAAGGACGATTACTCGCTTCCTAAATTTTACGGTCTTGTCGAGTTCCCGTATCCGTCGGGACAGGGTCTGCATGTCGGTCATCCGCGCTCATACACAGCTATCGACATAGTGTGCCGCAAAAAAAGGCTTGAGGGGTACAACGTGCTTTACCCGATGGGCTGGGACGCCTTCGGTCTTCCGACTGAAAATTACGCGATAAAAAATCATATTCATCCCGCTGCCGTCACCGAAAAAAATATAAAGAATTTTAAAAGACAGTTAAAGTCTCTCGGCTTTTCGTTTGACTGGAGCAGAGAGATAAACACCACGGACCCGTCCTACTATAAATGGACGCAGTGGATTTTTCTTCAGCTTTATAAGCACGGGCTTGCCTATAAGAAAAAAATGTCGGTCAACTGGTGTACCTCCTGCAAATGCGTGCTTGCCAACGAGGAGGTTGTAAACGGTCACTGTGAGCGCTGCGGAAGCGAGGTTGTTCACAGGGAAAAAAGCCAGTGGATGCTTAAGATAACCGACTATGCGGAAAAGCTGCTCGACGGTCTTAATAACGTGGATTTCATCGAGCGTGTAAAAACTCAGCAGCGCAACTGGATCGGGCGTTCCTACGGAACGCAGGTTAAATTTACCGCCAGTACGGGTGACGAGTTTGAAATATTCACCACCAGAGCCGATACTCTTTTCGGCGTGACGTATATGGTTATGTCACCGGAGCATCCGCTTATAGAAAAATGGGCATGTGAAATAGAAAATATGGACGAGGTCAGGGCTTATCAGCAGGCGGCGGCTAAAAAGTCCGATTTTGAGCGCACCGAGCTTGCTAAGGATAAAACCGGCGTCCGGCTTAAGGGCGTTACCGCGGTAAATCCCGTAAACAAAAAGGAAGTTCCGATTTTTATTTCCGATTACGTACTTATATCCTACGGCACCGGAGCCATAATGGCGGTGCCCGCGCATGATCAGCGCGACTGGGAGTTCGCCAAAAAATTCGGTCTGCCGATCACCGAGGTGGTTGAAGGCGGAGAGGATGTTCAGCAAGCGCCGTTTACCGACTGCGGCAGCGGCCGTCTTGTAAATTCCGGATTTCTTGACGGGCTTTCGGTGGAGGAAGCCAAAAAGGCTATGCAGAAATGGCTCTCTGAAAATGATTTAGGCTATGTAAAGACCAATTACAAGCTGCGCGACTGGGTGTTTTCGCGTCAGCGCTACTGGGGCGAGCCTATACCTATGGTTTACTGCGAAAAATGCGGCTGGGTTCCGCTGCCTGAAAGCGAGCTGCCGCTGGTGCTTCCTAATGTCGAGTCCTATGAGCCGACCGACAACGGCGAATCTCCGCTTGCAAAAATGACGGATTGGGTTAATACAATCTGCCCGCACTGCGGCGGTCATGCGGTCAGGGAGACCGATACCATGCCGCAGTGGGCGGGATCGTCGTGGTATTTCCTTCGTTACTGCGACCCGCATAACGACAGGGAATTTGCCTCTAAAGAGGCGCTTGAATACTGGTGTCCGGTAGACTGGTACAACGGCGGAATGGAGCATACGACACTGCACCTGCTGTACAGCCGCTTCTGGCACAGATTTCTCTATGACATCGGTGAGGTGCCTAATCCGGAGCCGTACAGGAAGCGCACGAGCCATGGTATGATTTTAGGTGAGAACGGCGAGAAAATGTCAAAATCGCGCGGAAACGTAGTAAATCCGGACGATATTGTTCGCGATTACGGCGCAGACACCATGCGGGTTTACGAAATGTTTATCGGTGATTTTGAAAAAGCGGCTCCCTGGAGCCAGTCTTCAATCAAGGGAAGCAAGCGCTTTCTTGACAGGGTATGGGCGCTTTCCGATATGCTTACCGACGGCGAGGGCTTCAGAAAAGAGCTTGAATCCGCTTTTCACCGCACAATAAAAAAGGTGACTGAGGATATTGAAGGGCTTAAGATGAACACCGCCATAGCCGCGCTGATGTCGCTGCTCAACGATATTCAGGCTACCGGGAGCATAACAGGGGGCGAATACAGAGTCTATTTAACGCTTCTTAATCCCTTTGCTCCTCATATGACAGAAGAGCTTTGGCAGCTTTCCGGATTTGAAGGAATGCTTAACGAAGCTGAATGGCCTGTGTTTGACGAGGAAAAATGCGCCGAAAGCACCGTTGAGATAGCGATACAGGTGAACGGTAAAATCAAGGCCAGAATTAACGTTCCCGCGGATATTTCCTCAGCGGACGCCGTTCTGCTTGCAAAGCGGAATGAAGCCGTGGCTTCGCTGATTGCCGGAAAGACTATTGTCAAGGAGCTTTATGTGCCCAAAAAGCTTGTGAATATTGTAGTGAAATAATTCAGGCGTTTGTGAAAAATATTTATTGCATATTCAGCTTTTTTGTGATATTATATTTATTGTTATCTGTGTAGTGGAGGTGTAATCTGTGACTGCAGTTGAAATAATTATCGGAATTGCCGTTATACTGGTTTCGCTTGTTATTATAGCGGTCGTTCTTTTGCAGCAGGGTCACCGTGCCGGAATAAACGGCGCGATATCCGGCGGAGCTGATACATTTCTTTCCAAAAACAAGGCAAGGACCTTTGATGCTACGCTGTCCCGCTGGACAAAGTATATTGCCATTCTCTTCTTCGTTCTGTCCATAGTTGCTAACATTATTGCTTTAAGGGGATAGTTATATCCGCGCGGGGTCTGCCGTACAAAGTATTTCTTGACTAAGACGGTAAAGTATTGTATAATTAGCCCTGTGGTTTAATTTTAACCCCTGCTATTTTGCGGAGGGAGGGAATATAAATGAGTCAGGTAAGAATCAAAGAAAACGAATCGCTCGATAACGCTCTGCGCCGTTTTAAAAGGCAGACTGCGAGAGACGGTGTTATCCAGGAGGTTCGCAAAAGAGAGCATTATGAGAAGCCCTCTGTCAAGCGTAAAAAGAAGTCGGAAGCTGCTCGTAAAAGAAAGTTCCGCTGATAATTACTTTTAAAAAAAGCGGTTGAGAAACCGCTTTTTTTAATATTAAGGAGTAGTTATGCTGCTTAGACCAGAGATTAAATTAACTAAAATTACAGACATCACCGTTAATTTGCTTCGCAGAAACGGAATCAGAGCGCTTATTCTTGATCTTGACAATACTCTTTCCACCCATCACGGCACGGTATTGACAGACGGGCTTCCCGAATGGCTTGACGCTATGCGGGACGATGGGATAAGCCTTGTTATTCTTTCAAACTCAAAGCGGCAAAGGGTAGAGCCCTTTGCCGAAGGTCTCGGTCTTCCGTTTGTAAGCCTCGGCTTGAAGCCGCTGCCGTTTAAGTTCCGCAGCGCTCTTAAAATTGCCGGTGCAAAAAAGGAAGAGACCGCTATCGTCGGGGATCAGATTTTCACCGACACGCTGGGCGGAAATTTATTCGGAATAAAAACTATATTGCTCGACCCGATAAAGCCTGAGACCTCTAAAAGCTTTCGTTTCAAGCGTGCTGTCGAGCGTGCTGTAATAAAAAAATTAGGTATCACAAAAACGGAGGTGCGCTGAATATGCCGAAATTCGGTCCCGCGGGGACTTCCGAAAGCTTTGCTGCGATGGGCTACAAAAACAGTCTTGACGTGCCGGAATATATTATTGAAATGGGGCTTGACTGCTACGAGTACCAATGCGGCAGGGGAGTCAATATAGGCGAGGAGAAGGCAGTACAGCTCGGAAAAAAGGCGGCGGACGCGGGTGTTTATCTTTCACTGCATGCGCCTTATTATATATCTATGTCGTCGGTCGACGAGGAAAAACGCCTTAATTCAATAAATTATATTTTAGCCTCCGCAAGGGCGGTAAACGCGATGGGCGGTGACAGAATCGTCGTTCATACCGGCTCCTGCGGCAAGATTTCAAGGGAAGAAGCGCTGAGACTTGCCTGCGACACTATGAAAAAAGCGCTTGACGCGCTTGACGGCGAGGGTCTTGGGCATATTCATATTTGTCCTGAGACTATGGGAAAGGTAAATCAGCTCGGAACTCTCGGCGAGGTGCTTGAGCTTTGCAGTCTTGACGAAAGGCTTATACCCTGTATCGATTTCGGTCATCTTAACGCGCGTGATTTGGGCGCTTTCAAAACTCTTGCCGATTACGAGGGCGTTTTTAAGAGTATACGTGACGCGCTCGGAGCGGACAGGCTTAAGAGCTTTCATTCGCATTTTTCAAAAATAGAATATACTACCGGCGGCGAAAAACGCCACCTTACCTTTGCGGACAGCGTTTACGGTCCTGATTTTGAGCCTGTAATGGAGCTTACGTATAAATACGGCTGTGATCCGGTGTTTATATGCGAGTCAGCCGGCACTCAGGCGGAGGACGCAAAGGCAATGAAGGAGTATTACTTATCGCTTTCCAAGTAATTTTTCGGAGGTGCAGCTATGATTTGGCACAGCACGGGCGCGGCGGAGGTGCTCCGCGAGCTTGACGTGGATGATAAAAAGGGTCTTGCAAACGGCGTGGCGGATATGCGGCTTGAGGAATACGGCAAAAATGTTATTTCGAGCCTAAAAAAATCCACCTATGCGAAAAGATTTTTCGGTCAGCTTAAAAGCAGAATAGTTATATTTCTTATAGTGACGGCGCTGCTTTCGTTTGTCGTTTCCCTTATGTATAAAGAAGTGAACAGCTATTCGCCGCTGCTTATAATCGGCATAGTTCTGATTAACGCGGCGGTCAGCGCTTATCATCTTTATACCTGTGATAACGCTCTTGACCGCATGAAGAGCATAACCAACCCCTCTGTTACGGTGCTCAGGGAGGGGATAATAAAGAATATTGATGCGTCATTGCTGGTGCCCGGTGATATAATTCTCATTGAAACGGGTCACTATATATCGGCCGACGCACGTATAATCGAAAGCAATGAGCTTCGCTGCGTCGAAACAATGCTTACCGGTGATGATATCCCCATCGAGAAAAACGGCGACTCATTGCATGAGGATATAACAGCGGTCGAAAGCCGTTCAAATATGGTGTTTGCCGGCTCAAGCGTTGCCCATGGAAGCGCAAAGGCGGTAGTTGTCGCCACGGGTCTGAATACGGAGATGGGGCGCACCGCCTCCATACTTCAGCAGACCGGCGAAAAATCCCTTCCGCTTGAAAGCGAGCTTGACAGCGTCGGGAAAATCGTAAACATTATTGTGCTCGGTGTTTGTATTCTGGTCTTTATAATCGGTATGATTCAGAATTTCAGCCGCGGCAATTTTGCCAGCACCACAATCAAAATGCTTGTCAATTCGGTAGCACTCGGAGTAGCCGCCGTTCCGGAGGGCCTCCCCGCCATAGCTACAATAGTAATTGCCGTGGGTATTCAGCGGATAGTCAGTGACAAGATTATAATCAAGGATTCTGACGCTCTTGAGCTTCTCGGAAAAACCGACGTTATCTGCTCGGATAAAACCGGAGTGCTTACCCGCAATAAAATGCAGCTCAGCCGTATTTATGACGGAGATAAGCTTACCAATGTGGAAAGCGAGGCTCTCGATGAAAAAACTTCGCTGGTGCTTAAGCTTGCCGCCGCCTGCTCCACGCTCAGGAACGACTCCACCGAGGACGCTATAAAAAAGGCGTGTCTTGCCTATAATTCAATGTCTGAAAAGGATATTGAGAATATTTTTCCGAAGCTGGCGGTTATTCCGTTTGACTCCGACCGCAAGACTATGACGGTAATTACAATGATAAACGAAAAGCCTTTCGCCATAGTAAAGGGAGCTCCGGAAATTGTGGTTCCCAACTGCACGGGCTGCGACGCCGAGGAAATACTGAAGATAAATAACGCGCTCGCCGACGAGGCACTGCGCATAGTTTGCATCGCGATGCGGCCGCTTGATAATATTCCGGCGAATCCCAATTCGGACGATATTGAAAAAGGTTTGACCTTTGCAGGTCTTTTAGGACTTTACGACCCTCCGCGCGAAACAGATATCGAGGATATTAAAACCTGCAAAGAGGCGGGAATAAGAACGGTTATGATAACAGGTGATAATCTTATTACGGCAAAATCCGTAGCCCGCCGGGTAGGCATTTTAAGAGATACAGATAAGACCCTTACAGGTGATGAGCTGTCTGAAATAAGCGATGAAGCGCTTGCCGAAACCGTTTCGGATTATTCGGTTTACGCGCGCGTTTCACCGTCAGACAAGCTTCGCATAGTAAAAGCGTGGCAGAAGGGCGGCAGCGTGGTCGCAATAACGGGAGACAGCGTTCAGGACGCCGACGCTCTTGCAACGGCGGACGTGGGCTGCGCCATCGGTAAATTCGGCGCCGACGTCGCGCGGGGCAACGCGGATATTGTAATTGCAAACAACCGCTTTAACTCTATTGTCCGTGCGATAAAGGAGAGCCGCGGTCTGTTTGAAAACATTAAAAAATCGGTTTATTATCTTTTGTCCTGCAATTTTGCAGAGCTTATAACGGTTATTTTCGGAATGATAATTTTTTCAGGCTCACCGATAAACGCCGTGCAGCTTTTGTGGATAAACCTGCTTACCGACTGCGCTCCGGCAATTTCCTTAAGCATGGAGAGGGCAGAGGATTCGGTGATGAAGCGCAGACCTTATACGGCTATAGGAAAGCTTTTTGACGGCGCCGCGGTAATTTCGCTTGCGGTACAGAGCATTTTTATCGCCGCTGTAACTCTTATTGCCTATGCTGTAGGAAGCGGCTACGGTTCTT
Source organism: uncultured Clostridia bacterium (assembly GCA_944384845.1). Classification (GTDB taxonomy): domain Bacteria; phylum Bacillota; class Clostridia; order Oscillospirales; family Acutalibacteraceae; genus UBA737. The sequence goes on along the minus strand of CALWUZ010000165.1, from coordinate 370 downwards.
CAGCCGCGCTGACTATGGCTTTTGCTGTGCTGGGTATGTCTCAGATTTTTCACTGCTACAACAATAAGCTTGAAGGCTCGCTGATAAGCAGGCGGATTTTTTCAAACAGGTTTATGAATCTATCTGCAATTCTTGCGCTGTTTATAATAATTTTTCTTGTTTTTACTCCGGCGGGCTTTGTTTTCGGAATGACCGTGCTTACTGTAGGGCAGTTTGCGGTTTGTCTGCTGCTTTCGGTGCTTGTTCTGCCGCTCTGTGAGCTGATAAAGCTGATAAAGCGGCTTACTGTCAAATAAGTTTTTCAGCCGCGGCGGTTAGCTGCGGCTTTTAAGCAGGCGTTTTTTACCGGATATATGCAAAAAAGGGTGAG
>CALWUZ010000164.1 GCA_944384845.1 uncultured Clostridia bacterium | reverse complement strand
ATCGGGCTTAATATAACCTCCATAAGCCCGCTCGCGAAGGCGTAAACCATAACCGACACGATAATTCCGGCATACGCGTCGGGCAGCAGGCGGGGCATAAAGGAAAGCATTGAAAGCCCCAGCGCGGCAAAGCCCTGACACATCACCGCCGTTTTCCTGTAGCCCAGCGCGCTTACGATTTTGGGCGTGAGCATATCGGTCACAAGCTGCGTCAGAAAATTTATCATAATAAGCCTGCCGAGCTTTTCATAGCCTATTCCGTAAACGTCCTGAATGGCTATAAAAAGAATCGGCAGAAAGTTGTTTACTATCGCCTGAACGAAAAAGCCCGCGTATGAAGCGATTTTTGTCGGTGTATAGCTGATTTTCTCACTCATAGTTTATCTTACCTATTATATCCGAAATTTCTGCCGGAAAAGAGACCGTATATACGGCTCCGTTTTTTTCCAGCTCGTCTTTTTTTCTGAAGCCCCAGAGCACCCCGACCCCGACGGCTCCCGCGTTTTTCGCCGCCGCCATATCCATTCCGGAATCACCGGCAAGCACACACTCCTGCGGCTTTACGCTAAGCTCCCTTATGACCTCAAGGGTAAGGGCGGGGTCAGGCTTCGCGGGATAGCCCTCTCTTTTTCCGGCGACGACGTCAAACACGCCGCCCAAAAGGCTTTTTACCACCCTGTCCGCCATTTCCTGCGCCTTGTTTGAGATGACCGCAAGCTTCATTCCGCGCTTTTTCAAGTCGGCAAGCAGCGGAATGACGCCGCCGTAGGGCGCGGTTTTATCGCAGTAATGCTCCCCGTAGCGCTTCATAAATATTTCAAGGCAGCGCCTTAGGTTTTCCTCGCTTTTCTCACCTTCCGGAAGGGCGCGCTCTATAAGCTTTGGTATGCCGTCCCCCACAAGGTACTTATATTCCTCCGTTTCATGCGGCGGAAAGCCCATCAGTGAAAGGGCATAATTAGTGCTGTCCGCAAGGTCAGCAAGGGAATTTACCAGCGTACCGTCAAGATCAAATAATACCGCTTTTATCATAACATTCACCGAAAATAAAATGTATCCCAGACACAAAAAATCCCTCAGCTCACACCGAGGGTTATTTTTGCAGGTTTAAGCTCTGAAATCAGATCGCTCTGGTAACCTTACCCGAACGCAGGCAGCGGGTGCAAACATTGATACGACGAGGAGTACCGTTTACGATCGCCTTTACCTTCTTGACATTAGGCTTCCAGGTTCTGTTTGAACGCCTGTGCGAATGAGAAACCTTTATGCCGAAAGCAATTTCCTTGCTGCAGATATCACATTTAGCCATGGTCTGCACCTCCTTCTTCTTTCCGCCGGCTGACCGCCGAGCCACATAGTAAATATAATAATAACAGATAAAGGGACAAAAATCAAGTATTTTTTTACAGCGCCGTAAAGCAGGATACCCGCGGCTTAGTGCTCGCTCCTCTGCGGGCGGCGCATAAGGTCGTTGGGCACGCCCCGAACGTCCTTGTTTTCATAAAGCACAGCGTGGCATTCCTCAATTATCGGCATTTCGATATTATATTTCCGCGCGAGCCGGTATGCCATATCGGCAGCATAATAGCCCTCCACCGTGCCGACCTCTTCGAGTGCCTGAGCGATCGGAGTGCCAGAGCCCACCTTGTAGCCGAAGCGGTGGTTGCGGCTGTGCCTTGAGGTGCAGGTAACTACAAGATCCCCTATACCGGCAAGCCCGAAAAAGGTATACTCCTTCGCACCCATACAAACGCCGAGGCGCGCCATTTCGGCAAGCCCTCTTGTTATAAGCGCCGCTCTGGAATTGTCTCCGAGTCCCAAACCGTCGCAGAAGCCGGAGGCGATGGCAATGACATTTTTCAGCGCCCCGCCCAGCTCGACGCCTATCATATCATCCGAGGTATATACCCTCAAATTATCGGATGACATTATATCCTGCGCTATCTGCGAAGTAACCGGCGAATCCGACGCAGCTACCACCGTTGTAAGCTCGCCGCGGGCGACCTCCTCTGCATGCGAGGGACCGGACAGCACGGCGATCTTCGCGCCCGGTATTTCCTCCTTTATGACCTGTGAAAGCCTTAAAAGCGAGCCTTTTTCAAGCCCCTTTGCGACATTTACCACAATTCCGAAATCCCTGCATACCGAAAGCCTTGACGCCACCTCCCTGATGGCGGTTGACGGCGTTGCTATTACAGTGACCGCCGAGCCGGATACGGCAGATATGTCCGAAGTGACGTCAATCCCGTCCGGAAGCTTTACACCGCTTAAGAGCCGCTCGTTTACGCGGCTTTCCTTAAGCATTTTTACCTCGTTTTCAAACGGGGACCATAAAACGACGTTATGCCCGCTGCCGAAAGCGGAGATAGCCAAAGCCATTCCCCAGCCTCCGGAGCCCAGAATAGTTATCTTCGCCACTATTTGTTCCTCCTGATTTTTATTTTCTTTTCCTCGCCCTTTATCAGCCTTTTAATATTTTCCGCATGCTTTGCGAAAACTATTACACCCATAGCCACGCTCAGGACGGAGGAAACAAGCAGCCCCTCACTGCCGTCAAAAAACACTATGGAAAGCGTTATCACAGTAACAGTCGCCGCGAGCGAGCTGAGCGAAACTATTCTCGTTATAAGCACCGCCGCCGCGAAAACCGCCAGCCCTATTGCAATGGCGGGAGGGCAGCATACAGCGTAAATCCCAACGCTTGTGGCAACGCCCTTGCCGCCTCTGAACTGGAAAAAAACAGGAAAGACATGACCTAGCATACACGCAACCCCGCAGAGATAAGCGCCGTAAACCGGAAGCGCCCATTCGCTGCCGGAGGCTGAATAAGCATAATCGAATACCGCTCTGCCTATAAAGCAGGCGGCAAAGCCCTTAAGCGCGTCGCATATAAAGGTCAGCGCTCCGGGCAGAAACCCGGCGGTGCGCATCACGTTGGTGGTTCCGGCGTTTCCGCTGCCGAGCTTCCGCACGTCCTTTTTCAGAAAAGCCTCGGCAAATATAACGGCGAAATTTATGCTTCCTAAGAGATATGCCGCTATAACGGCGGCGACACATAAGAAAGCCACTATTTATCTCCCCTTTCACGAATTACAAAACGCACCGGCGTACCCTCAAGCCCGAAGGTGGAGCGTATCTGGTTTTCAAGATACCGCTGATACGAAAAATGGAAAAGCTCGGCCTTATTGCAGAAACAGACAAAGGTCGGCGGCTTTGTGGACGCCTGAGTAATATAGTATATTCTAAGGCGTCTGCCTTTATCCGTCGGCGGCTGCACCCGCGCGACGGCGTCCGCCAGAATATCGTTGAGCATACCGGTGGAAATCCGCATAGTGTTCTGGGAATGAACATATTTTATAAGCTCGAAAAGCCGCTCTATGCGCTGACCGGTTTTAGCCGAAATGAATATTATGGGCGCGTAGGGCATAAAAGAAAAGTCCTTCATAAGCGCTTTGCGGGCGTCGTCCATTGTTTTTCCGTCCTTATCGACGGCGTCCCATTTATTTACGGCTATTATACACGCCTTGCCCTGCTCCACCGCAAGGTCCGCCACCTTGGAATCCTGCTCGGTAAAGCCCTCGGTTCCGTCTATCATTATAACGCATACATCGGCGCGTTCGACCGCCATCTGTGCGCGCAGCACGCTGTATTTTTCAATTTTATCCTCCACGCGGCTTTTTCGCCTCAGTCCGGCGGTATCGATAAAATTATATTTCATGCCTCCGCGCTCTATCTGCGTATCCACTGCGTCCCGCGTTGTTCCGGCAATATCCGAGACTATCGAGCGCTCCTCCCCCGCTATGCGGTTTATAAGAGACGATTTGCCGGCATTCGGCTTGCCGATTACGGCGACGTTTATTATTTCCCCCTCCGGCTCCTCAAACTCCTCCTGCGAAATATGGGCGATGACCGAGTCAAGCAAATCGCCAGTGCCGTGACCGTGAACCGAAGAGACCGCGATGGGGTCGCCTATTCCGAGATTGTAAAATTCATAAAAATCGGGCGGAAGACCGCCTATGCCGTCGCACTTGTTGACGCAGAGCACCACCGGTTTTCCGCTTTTCTGAAGCATGGCCGCGATTTCCATATCCGCCGCCGTCACTCCGGCCTTGATATCGGTAACAAAAATTATGACCGAGGCGGTTTCAACCGCAAGCCTTGCCTGCGCCCGCATCGCGGACAGTATAGCGTCGCCGCTGTCAGGCTCTATGCCGCCGGTATCCACCAGCATAAAGCTTTTGCCGCGCCATTCGGCGCCGCCGTATACGCGGTCGCGCGTTACGCCCGGGGTATCGTCCACAATAGAAAGCCTTCTGCCTATCAGTTTGTTGAAAAGAGTGGATTTTCCCACGTTCGGTCTCCCTACGACAGCCACAACCGGCTTTGCCATAGCTCCGCCTCCTTTAGTGTTTCGTTTTTAAATTTCCGCCGCCAGCTTTTTAAGTCTTACCAAATCCAGCATATTGACACTGCCGTCTGCGTTGGCGTCGCTCGCGGTCGGGTCTGATACGGCTTCGCCGTTCAATAGTATCCTTTTAAGCAGTAACAGGTCTGCCGCGGTAAACAAGCCGTCAGAATCAAGATCTCCGAAATATCTGCATTCCATTCCGTTTTCCGCCGCGTATTTTTCGGCGGACGCGCCCCTGCCGCAGTATATAACCGTCCGGGCATTATTGCCGAAGGCCGTTTTTGCAATAAATTCCGCGTTTCCCGAAAATAAAGCCTTTTGAAGCCCTGCTCCCTCAAATGCGCCAAAGCCCAGATAAACCGTGCTTTCAGAAAAGCGCGCCTCATTAAGCTGCGTGTTCATAAACGCGCCGTCGCCTATTACCGAAACGCCGCTTAAATCAAGCGCTCCTTTAAGCCCAGAATTGCAAAAGGCGTAATTCCCGACCTCTGTCACCGTCTGGGGCAAAAAAATACCGGCAAGGCTTACGCTGTTTTCAAAGGCTCCGTCACCCACGGCGGTAATCCCTTCACAGAGCGATACCTCTTCAAGCGAGGTCAGCTTGCTGAAGGCAAAGGAGCCGATTTTACCCTCCGCATTGATTATTTCGAGTTTTTTGATTTTGTTTTTTAAATCAGACCAGTCCTGCGCACGGTAATCAGAGGTGTAATCGCAAAGATATGTGTTTCCGCAAACCGTCAGCGTTTCGGACGCAGGGTCATACTCCCAGTAATCCTCGCCCGCCGATTCTCCGGCATTGGTTTTTATAACGGACGGGGTAGTGCGGGGCGACGCGTCGGCGGCTTCGGTCGCGGCATAGCGCTGATAAAATGTGTATTCGGTATCAGGCTCAAGTCCCGAAAAAACAGGACTGCTCTGCCAGCTTTCGCCGTCGGTGCTGTATTCGAGACCGTCACGGGAAACAAGCGTGATTTCGGTAAGCCCCGTTTTTTCGGCGGCGGGCAAATCAAGCGGAATAAAGTTTTTTCCGCCCGTAACTTCCGCCATACTGCCCGGAACGCCGTATATCGTAATTATACTGTCGGCTGCATTATCAAACGCCTGTTCAGTATAAACGGCGCTGGGCGGCAGAAAAACCGCATTAAGCGGAGTAGAATAAAACACGAAAGCCCCGATCTTTTCAATATTGCAGCCGAAAATCACATCTTTAACGCCGCTTGCCGAAAAGGCTTGGCTTCCTATTTCAATAAGCGAATCGGGCAACCTTACGCTCTCAAGCGACGAGCAGAGCCCGAACGCCGAATCGCCTAACGACAAAAGAGTTTCGGGAAATGCAACCGACGAAAGAGAAATACAGCCGGAAAACGCACTGTCGCCGATTACGGCGACACCGTCCTCTAAAGTGACCGAAGCAAGCGATTTGCACTGCTGGAAGGCGCCGGCGCTTATATGCGTTATTTCACCGGGTATATACAGCTCCTTTAACCCGGTCATTTCAAAGGATTGTTTGCCGAGACTCACATCGGATTGCGGGAGACGCACGCTCTCAAGCCGTGTGCAGGACGAAAAAGCGCTGTCTCCTATTGTTTTGAGCCGCCCTGTTTCAAAATAAACCGAAGATAATCTGTCGCAGGAAAGTAAAGCATAAGCTTCTATCGTCTCAACGCCTGCGGGTATTGTGACGCTCACCGCTCCCGAGGAGGAAAATGAATGTTCTCCTATTCTCACAAGCGTATCGGGAAAATCGACCGTTTCAAAATAAACTCCTCTGAACGCAAAATCTCCCACCGATGTGACGCCCTCGCCGATATTGATGTGCTTTATTTTTTCCTCATAATCATACCACGGAGTACGTCTCGGTTCATTGCCCGATCCGTAATCGTACATATCGCCGCTGCCCGATATTGTAAGCGTTCCGGTTTTGCTGTCAAAGCTCCAAAAAAGACTGTCGCCGCATTTTCCTTCGGATACCGCAAAAACTGTGACAGGCAGAGCGGAGCAGATTAAAAGGGCACTTAAAAACAAAAGAATTATCTTTTTCTGCATGGTCGTTCTTCCTTTCTGATATTACTCTCCCAAAATCGCCGCGACAAGCTCATAGCCGTCGTTGCTCACCGGCGTGATTTTCACGCCCAGCCGCGCGGACAACTCGTCAAGCGTGACGCTGTCAAGAAACATATCGCCCTCGTTTCTCAGCATAACCGAGGGGATAAGCAGCTCCTCTCCCAGCTCCGCGTCTTTAAGCTGCTCGGTAATATCCGCGGCGGTCACAAGACCGGCGACATTTATTTTTCCTCCGAAAAAATTATTTTTGACGGCATAAACGCTTACGCTGAGCCCCTGCATTTTTTTCTCGCACTGCCTTGCCACAGAGCGTATAAGCGGATACGCCGCCTCACCGGTCGCCATAGATATTTTCCGTTTTCCGCAAGACCGGCTTCCGCAGTCCTTAAGCGCGGCGGAAGCCTCGCTTCTGAGCAGCGCCCAAAGCCCCACGCCGTTTTCAAGCTGGAGAAAATCACCATAATATTCTGCGTCGGGAATTTCCCTGCCGGCAAGCAGATAGAACTCGTCGGCGGCGTATATCCTGCGCTGACCGTATCTTTCAAGGCATATATCGCCGTACCTGTCGATTATATCAAGAACCTCCGCCGCCAGAGCGCCGTCAAACGGCTCAAGCGAGGTCAGTCTTTCTCTGTATCCTGTAAGCCCCACCGGAACGGCGGCGATGCACTCCGCGTTTTCAAGGCGGCTTAAATCCGCAAGCGTTTTTTCAAGCTCCGCTCCGTCGTTATAGCCGGGACACAGCACAAGCTGACAGTTAAGCCTTATTCCCGCGTCGTTGAACCGGTTTATTATTTCAAGCGCCCTGCCGGCGTTTTTATTGCGCATCATTTTTACCCTCAGCTCCGGATTTGTGGTATGCACCGAGATATTTACGGGGCTGATACGCATTTTTATAATCCGTTCTATTTCGTGCTCAGTTATATTGGTAAGAGTAATGTAATTTCCGAAAAGAAACGAAAGGCGCGAATCGTCGTCCTTAAAGTAAAGGCTTTTTCTCAGTCCCGCAGGGAGCTGGTCGATAAAGCAGAAGACGCATTTATTAAGGCAGGAGCGCTGACGGTCCATAAGATAGGTTTCAAACTCAAGACCCAGCTCTTCATACTCACCTTTTTCTACCGGAACGGTTTTCACACTGCCGCCGGCATCGATATATTTAAGCTCAAGAGACTGAGCGCTCTGATAAAAGCGGTAATCGAGGACATCCATAATTTCATTGCCGTTGATTGAAATCAGGCTGCCGCCGCGTATACCCGCCTTATAAGCCGGACTGTTTTCAGCCACGGCTTTTATGATTACAGACATAAGCCGCCTCCCCTCGTCCTCAGACGCACATTAACAAAAAGCAGAGGAGGAAAACTCCCCCTCTGCCTATTTACGAAGACAAGCTCCGCGATTATTCGCCGGCCTTGACAACCTCGCGTCCGTCGTACTGGCCGCAGGCAGAGCAAAGTCTGTGCGGACGTTTATATTCACCGCAGTTAGAGCATTTTACCAATGTCGGAGCACTCAGCTTCCAGACATTGCTTCTTCTCTTATCACGCCTTGCCTTAGAGGTCTTTCTCTTCGGTACTGCCATTTTCAGCACCTCCTTAAAAAAGTAAAAGTAATTTAATCATTTAAAAGCTCGGCAAGCGCCGAAAGCCTCGGGTCTGTCTCTTTTTCGGGGCAGCCGCACGCGCCCTCGTTAAGATTTTTGCCGCATTTTGAGCATAAGCCCTTACAGTCCGGACGGCACAGATGCTTCATAGGAATATCTGTTATAACCTCGGAATAGACCAGCTCGTCCAAATCAAGCTTCATATCCGGAACCAGCAGGATAGTGTCGCTCCCGTCCCCCTCGATCTTCGGGGCAAGCGGCTTTTTAAGGCGGATGGTATGCTCCTTTTGGGCAAAAACGCCGCAGCGGTCGCACGGCGCGCCGTACACATACGATATAACCGCGTCAATTTCCACAAGGCTTGCTTTGTTGAAAACGGCGCCGCTTAAAGTGACGGGCTTTTTCAGCGGAAAAACGCCCGAAAAATCCACCGCGCTCATATCCAACGAATACTCGATCGGCAAAGAAGTATTCTCATTGACAAAAATATGCTTTAAATCAACAATCATACTTACACCTCTATCGTCGCAAAGAATATTATATCGCCGTACAGCCTCTTTGTCAAGAATTTTATTTTGCCGCCGCAAAAAAGGGAGATTTCACAATCTCCCTTTTAAGCATTGCTTCAGCAAATTTCGGCAAGGTCAAATATTTTTGCCGGAATATCCTCCTTATCGGCGGATACCGTGAATACAAACTCAACGTCGGAAATTTCCGAAATCCTTTTGAAAAACGCCGCCAGCTTATCAAAATCCCGCTCGCCTATGCGAAGGGTGGCGTCGCCGAAAATATGGGTTATATCGTTATTGCCCGCCTTGATTCCGGCAACCATGCCGTAATACTCGTCATAGCCGGATATACTATAGCTTTCAGCGTCGATAAGACGCGCTTTATGTGTAACCGAATAGGTCAGCGTGTCGCCCTTTTCAATACAAACAACATTGCCGAGGCTGGCAGCAGCGGCCTCGTTTACCATATCCGCCAGTTTCTTGGTTTTACCCGAACCTTTTCTTCCGATGATGAGTTTAATCATTTGCCACAACTCCTTTTTTATTTCCACTGCAAAGCAGTTTCTTCTGAACAATTATTTAAGACGAGCCTCAAGCTCGGCCTTACGCTCCTCATAGCCCGGCTTTCCCAGCAGAGCAAACATATTTTTCTTATAGCTTTCAACACCCGGCTGATCGAACGGATTTACCCCGAGAAGATAGCCTGAGACCGCGCACGCCTTTTCAAAGAAATAAATCAGCTCACCGAGATTTTCCTCGTCGGGTCTGTCGACCGTGATGACAAAATTCGGAACTCCGCCGTCGGTATGCGCAAGGACGGTTCCCTCAAACGCCTTTGAATTGACATAGGACATAGTCCTGCCGGCAAGGAAATTAAGCCCGTCGCCGTCGTCCGTCTCCGCCTTGATGGTAATGTCCTTGTCGCTTTCGCCGAAGGCGACCACCGTTTCAAACATTATGCGGCTGCCGTCCTGAATAAACTGACCCATTGAATGAAGGTCTGTGGAAAAGGTTACCGACGCCGGGAAAAGTCCCTTGCCGTCCTTTCCCTCGCTCTCGCCGAAAAGCTGCTTAAACCATTCCGCCATCATTGTAAAGCGCGGCTCGTAGCTGACAAGCAGCTCGACCGATTTTCCTTTACGGTACAGCGCGTTTCTCAGCGCGGCGTAAATATAGCAGCCGTTCTTATACATATCCGGCTCGTTGTATATCTCCATCGCCTTTGCAGCGCCCTGCATCAGCCTGTCAATATCCGCGCCGGCCGCGGCAATGGGCAGAAGCCCGACCGCCGTAAGAACGGAATATCTGCCGCCCACATCGTCCGGCACCACAAAGCATTCATAGCCCTTTTCGTCGGCAAGCTTTTTAAGGGTGCCCTTAGACTTGTCGGTAGTGCAGTAGATGCGTTCCGCCGCTCCCTTTTCGCCGTACTGCTCCTCAAGATACCTGCGCAGAACCCTGAAAGCCACGGCGGGCTCGGTAGTAGTTCCGGATTTTGAAATTATATTGACCGAAACCCGCTTGCCGCGGCACAGCTCCATAATATCCGAAAGATAAGCTCCGCTTATGCTGTTTCCGGCAAAATAGATTTCCGGCGCACCATCCCTCAGACTGTTGTAATACGGTCCTTTAAGAAATTCGATAGCTGCCCTCGCTCCGAGATAGGAGCCGCCGATGCCGATGACAATGAGAATGTCGCTGTCACTCCGGATTTTAGCCGCCGCAGCCTTTATGCGGGAAAATTCCTCCCTGTCGTAGTCGGCAGGCAGGCTTACCCAGCCCAGAAAATCGCTGCCCAGCCCCGATTTGCCGTTCACCGCCCTGTGCGCGGCGGCAACCTGAGCCTCCAGCCCTTTAAGGTCGTTTCCCCTTAAGAAATCTTCTGCGTAAGATGAATTGAATTTAACAGACATTTTTTTACCCTGTTTCCTTTTTTTATTTCTTTATTTTATTTTACAATATCTCACAGTCTTTTTCAAGACAAATTACGGATATTCATCAAAAGTTTTCATAATTGAAATAATCCTTTTAAAATCCAGCCGAGCGCCACCGGAAAGGTAAGCTTTTCGACATTTTCCGAGGCAGTTACCGGTATTTCCCCGAGCTTTTCTCCGTTTAAGGTAACCGTGACCGTTCCCAGCACGTCGCCTTCCCTGACGGGCGCCGTAATATCCTTGCTGAAAACCGTTTCGCGCTCGATTTCTCCCGACGCGGTTTTGGGCAGGAGCACATTCAGATTGCTTTCAGCCTTCACACCGACGGTTTTCTGAGTTCCCTTCGCCACCGGCAGGGTAAAGCCGTCCTCTATTTCGGCGTC
>CALWUZ010000163.1 GCA_944384845.1 uncultured Clostridia bacterium | reverse complement strand
AATCGAACGGCTGCGTCAGTATGCTGTTTGATTGGTGGCTATAAAAATTAAAACAGGAGGCAGAGTATGAAAAGCTTATTAAAAAAGACAATTTCCATTATTACGGCGCTTGCGCTCGCCGCTTCTTTCGCGGCTGTAACCGGTGCGGCGGAAACCGACGTGGTTATATCCGACTGCTCGGACACGGCGGAATGGACCGTTTCCGCCGGAAACGGTGTTGAGGTAGATCAAACCGGCTATAATTCTAATACAGCGATCCGCTGTCAGGTGAATTACGGAAAGTTCTCTGGCAAAACCCTTAATTTCGGACCGCTTGACGGCTCTGATTATACCTCTGTTGAGTGGGACGCGATGTTCTATACTCAGCGGGCTAACGGAGCCGAGGGAACAATGTGGGAACAGATTGTCGACGCCTACGGTACTTCGGGGAAAAACAATATGTTTTTGAGACTCTACTCGGCAAACGGCGCCAACAGGGTGTATTTCCTTTCCAGAATGAATACCGAGGTTTCGGCATCTGATTCCAACTGGGTTCATTTTTCAGTGGATATTGACGATTTCAATACCGAAAACGGGGAATTTGACCCGGCGCAGATCACCGGATTTTATTTCACCACCTGCGACGGGGACTATGACGAAACAGTGGATAACGGATTTATACGTCTTGACAATATAATAATGACCGGATATGTGCCAGACCCGTCCGAAAACATAGTGCTGAGCGAATGCGAGACAACCGACGGCTGGAGCTATGAGGGGAGCGGCGGCGTCGGCACAAGCGCCGCCGGCAGAGACGGCAGTTCGCTGTATTTCAACACCAGCTACGGCGTGCTTCGTCCGCTTAGCTTTACCGCGGACGAGCCGGTTGACGTAAGCGGCTATACCGCTTTGGAATTTGATATAACCGTGCTGAACAGCAATACCATTACCGATCAGTTTGCTTATATTATGGAAAGCTATACGGACTATCTCGCGGTTGAAATATCGGACGGAACAGATACCTATACTTATGATATAATGGATTTGCAGATAACCGAGACCGACGGCGGCTGGTATCATATATCGCTTTCGCTTGACGGAATTTCAAATATAGCTTCTGTCCGTCTTTATACTCTGGACGCGGGTCTCGGCGTTCCGGATACTTCCGTTTCAAACACAATCTATAAGCTTGATAATTTTATTGTAACAAAGGCGGAGGTTTCGCCTAACGGCTATGATTACGCGAGGCTTTCGGATATGCTGCTCAATGATGCCTCCTCGCTTGACGGCTGGAGCTATGAGGGCAGCGCCGTCAATATGATGCTTAACGCAAACGGATATTCAGGCTCTGCCGTGCAGATTTTTGCCGGCTACGGAAAGGTCGTGCCGGTAACCCTTACCTTTGATGAAGCGCTGAACATAAGCCGTCATACGGAAATTTCCTGGAACCTGAGATTTTTAAGGGCGGGAACCGCTGATGATGTGTGGGGCGATATAAGGGAAAATTACGCCGGTTATATTGCCGCTGTGATAAGCGATGAGAACGGCGCTTCGCATTCCTATTCTTTGTCCGATATGAAGGTTGAAGCGCTTGAAAACGGCTGGTACAGGTTCTCGGTTGAGCTTTCGGAGGCGTCCGGTGTTGATCTTTCAAGCCTCAGCTCGTTTTCCTTCAGGCTCACCGACGGCAGCTTTACCGCCGAGCAGCTCGGATATAACATAAACTTACGCATAGACGATATTTACGCGCGCTATGAGGCAGTTACCGTAACTCTCGGCGACATCAACGGCGACGGCGCGGTTGATCTCAGGGATTTGGTAAGACTTAAAAAATATATCGCGGACAACGGCACCGATGCGGTCGTTGCTGCGGCTGATCTTAATAACGACAGTGAGATCAACTCCGCCGATATGATTTGCCTTGAAAGGTATCTTCTGGGCGAAATCAGTGATTTCGAGGAGCTTTGGGGCTATTCTGAGCTCTCGATGGAAAATTACAGTCCCGTTGTAAAGCCTTAGTTTTTCTGCGAGCGGTTTCCGCTCAGTCTGAACCTGTTAGTACTATAAAATCCGCGTGAGGAAAGCATTTAGTCTTCCTCACGCGGATTCAGTCTTATTATACGGAAAGTCGGGCATTTGGTTTTCAGTCAGATACGCGTCTGTTTACCGATATAGTCAACCAGCAAATCGACAAATTTTTCGGCGGTCTTGGACTGAGTCTGGTATTTTTTCCACACTATCGAAAGATTAAGCGTCTGTATAGGATATACATATTTAAAGCAAAGGTCCGTGCCTTTGGTATTTACGAGATTTTCGAGCGTAAGCACATAGCCCATTTTTTCCTGCGCCATCAAGGCTCCGTTGTATACCAAATTATAGGTGCTCGGTATGTTAAGCTCATCCGGTGATTTTCCTATCCATTTGAAAAATTTAGGCCAGGTCAGTGAATGTCTCGACAGAATCAGCGGCTTGTCCCACAAATCTTCGGTGGTCACCTGTTTTTTGCCCGCAAGTTCGGAATCGTTTCGCATAATGAGACCCCATCGCTCCGTGTAGGGAAGAGAGATATATTCATATTTTGACTGATCAATGTCCCCGTATAAAATACAAAAGTCAAAAAGCCCCTTGTCAAGCCTGTCTACAAGGTCTTCGCTGTCTCCGCTTGTAAAATGAAAATGCACTCCCGGATAATCCTTCTGCATGTCGCACGCCACCCGGATTATGTTGCGTACCGAGCCTGATTCGCCGGTTCCGATATAAATGCTGCCTTCGAGAATATTGCCGGGATTTTTAATTTCCTCCTCGGTGCGTCTGGCGAGACTTACGATTTCGCCTGCACGCTTGCGCAGAAGCAGACCGTCGTCGGTAAGTGTTATGCGGTGTTTTCCGCGTATCAACAGCTGCTTGCCCAGTTCGTTTTCAAGCTCGCTAAGCTGTCTTGACAGGGTAGGCTGAGTCAGGTGCAGATATTCCGCAGCCTTTGTTATGCTTTGCTCTCTCGCAACAGCCAGAAAGTATTCCAGAACACGCAATTCCATTCAAAATCATCTCTTTTCAGTAAAATTATAGCAGAATACAATATGCTTTTCAAGCATTATTTATTATAAATAATAGGTATTTGCTATTTTGATGGAAAGGTATATAATTATAGAGGAAAACAAAAGCAGGCAGTCCGTCCGTGACCGCATGAAGCCAAAAAGGCGGGTGGTATTATGTATAAGGATAATACAGAGGAGCATATATTGCGTAATCTTGAGGACGCGGGTTGCGATGAAAATGAAATCCGCGCTATTATGAGCGCGCTGGAAAACGGCGAAAGAAAGCGGGCGCTTGCCATGCTTGCAAAGCACCGGCAGGCATTGCTCGATAGTTTTCACAAAAGCAAGTACTGCATTGACTGTCTGGATTATTTAGTCACCGGCATGGAGAAAGGAAGCGAAAGCCGAAATGGAAATAATCGAAAACAAAACCTTTGACGCCGAGCGCGCGCTTTACGGCAGCCGGTCTCTTGAGGTAAGGGGCTGCCGCTTTGACGGTCCGGCGGACGGTGAAAGCGCCCTTAAGGAAAGCTCCGATATTATTGCAGACCGTTGTTTTTTTAATCTGCGCTATCCGCTGTGGCATGTTCACGGGCTTAAAGTAAGGGATTCGGAAATGACCTCCGCCTGCCGCGCGGCGCTGTGGTATTCGGACGATATTGAAATTACAAATACAAAAATGCACGGCATCAAGGCTCTGCGCGAGTGCGGCGGGGTAACGGTGAAAAACTGCGACATTGTTTCGCCTGAGTTCGGCTGGTCTGTCCGAAATATTAAAATGGAGAATACCTCTGCCGAAAGCGAGTATTTTATGCTGCGGTCGGAGGAGCTTGAGTTTTCCGGCGTAAGCTTTAAGGGGAAATATTCCTTTCAGTACATTAAAAACGCAGTTTTTGACAGTTGCGTTTTGGATACAAAGGACGCTTTCTGGCACGCGGAAAACGTTACGGTAAGAAACAGCGTTATAAACGGCGAGTATCTCGGCTGGTATTCTGACGGAGTTACCTTTGAAAATTGCAGAATTACCGGAACCCAGCCGCTTTGCTACTGCAAAAATTTAAGGCTCGTAAACTGTGAGATGTATAACGCGGACCTTTGCTTTGAAAAATCGGAGTTCGACGCGACTGTAACCACACCGGTTATAAGCATTAAAAACCCGCTGTCCGGAGAAATCTGCCTGCCGTCTGTCGGCGAGATAATACGTGACGGCGGCGAATATAAAGGAAATATAATAATTTGCAGCGGGCTCTCTAAGGAAAGCGCCTGAGCAGCTTTGTGCAAGGCTTTGAAGGGAGCGCTTTAAATGAAAAAGGAAAAAATAATATTACCGGTTCTGATTTTTGCGGCAGCGCTTTTCTGCGCAGGATGCTCTGATAGAGCTTCCGAAAGCACGGGCAGGAGCGGTACGGACTTGTCTTCAAGCCGCGCTGAAAGTGATAACAGCATCGGTCAGACGGGAGACCACGGAGAGGAAGCGGAGAAAACGGACAGTAATTTATTGTATCTTACCGCCGGCAACACAACATTTACGGCGGTTTTCGCCGAAAACTCAAGCGCCGAGGCGTTTAAGGAAAAATTGGCGGAGGGCGATATTACTGTTTTGATGAGTGATTACGGAAATTTTGAAAAGGTCGGCGATTTGGGCTTCAGCCTGCCGAGAAATGACACTCGTATAACCACGGAGCCGGGCGATATTATACTCTATCAGGGAAATTCCGTAACAATTTATTACGATACGAATACATGGAGCTTTACGAGGCTTGCCAAAATAGAAAATGTCTCCGGTGAGGAGCTGCTTTCGGTATTGGGAAGCGGAGACGTTTCGGTGACGTTTTCTTTAAATAATCAATAAATATTCAGGGAGGAAAAACATATGAAGCAAACAGCGGGAAGAGACAAGCTCGGCGATCTCGCGCCGGAATTTGCGGTGCTTAATGACGACGTACTGTTCGGCAGGGTCTGGGCAAGGGAGGATAAGCTTTCTGTCCGTGACAGATGCGTTATCACCGTGACAGCACTTATTTCTAAAGGAATAACCGACAGTTCGCTTAAATATCATATTCTGAACGCGAAAAATCACGGTGTAACCAAAACCGAAATGGTAGAAATTATTACCCATATAGCCTTTTATGTCGGCTGGCCTAACGCCTGGGCGGTTTTCCCCATGGTACGGGAGGTATACGCGGAGGAGCATAACGGAGATTTTAAGCCGCTTTTCGGTCTCGGCGAGCCTAATACGGCATTTGAGAAATATTTTATCGGAAGAAGCTATCTTAATCCCATTTCAACTGCGGGCGTGGGTATATTCAACGTCACCTTTGAGCCTGCCTGCCGCAATAACTGGCATATTCATAAAGCCTCAAAGGGCGGCGGTCAGATTCTGCTCTGCGTTGACGGAGAGGGCTGGTACCAGGAGACCGGCAGGCCGGCGCAGAGCCTGAAGCCGGGCGATACGGTAATAATACCTCCGAATGTAAAGCACTGGCACGGAGCGAAGAAGGACTCATGGTTCAGTCATATCGCGATTGAGGTTCCGGGTGAAAATACGGGCAGCGAGTGGCTTGAACCGGTAAATGATGAGGAATATTCCAAGCTCTGCTGAAAAATACGGTATTTTAAAGCTTAAAAGCACACAGCATAACGACGGATTATGCTGTGTGCTTGTTTTTATAAAATCAGCAGAAGACGTTAAGTGTGTTTTATTATAACAGCTGTAACATTACTGCCGGCGGCGCATAGTATGGAAGGGTAAAGTAAAATAACGCTTTACCGATAGCGTTGTCTATAAGTGCTACGGAGAGAAGAGAGTATTATGAGACAAGAAGAATTTCCGAGAATGAATATAATAAACTGCTCGGAGAGCAGAAATTATTCATGTCCCTGCTGCAGATCGGGCTGCTGCTGTCCCTGTCCTCCGTTTTGTCCGGACAAGATAGGTCCCACGGGACCCACCGGACCTACAGGCGCAACAGGTGCGACCGGAGCGACAGGACCTACCGGACCTACAGGCGCAACAGGTGCGACCGGAGCGACAGGACCTACTGGACCTACAGGCGCCACAGGTGCAACCGGAGCGACTGGTCCCAGCGGACGTACAGACGCCACA
>CALWUZ010000162.1 GCA_944384845.1 uncultured Clostridia bacterium | reverse complement strand
CTCTGCAATACCTCTATAAGCTTATGAACATCGGCGGTGTGAAGACCGGTGGTCGGCTCGTCAAGAATATATATTGTTTTTCCTGTGCCGCGCTTTGAAAGCTCGGCAGCAAGCTTTACCCGCTGCGCCTCGCCGCCTGAAAGCGTGGTCGCCGGCTGACCTATCTTGATATAGCCGAGTCCGACGTCAAAAAGAGTTTTAAGCTTTCGGTGTATTTTGGGTATACTCTCGAAAAAGTCCATACCCTCCTCCACCGTCATTTCAAGCACATCGTAAATATTTTTGTCCTTATACTTTACGCTTAAGGTTTCGCGGTTATAGCGCCTTCCTCCGCAGACCTCACACGGAACATAAATATCGGGAAGAAAATGCATTTCTATTTTAAGAATGCCGTCGCCCTGACATGCCTCGCAGCGTCCTCCCTTTACGTTAAAGGAAAACCGCCCCGCGGTATATCCATGCATTTTAGCGTCCTTTGTAGAGGCGAAAAGCTCGCGTATATCGCCGAAAACTCCCGTATAGGTCGCGGGATTTGAACGCGGCGTTCTGCCTATGGGAGCCTGGTCTATATTTATAACCTTGTCAAGATTTTCAATACCCGTAAGCGATTTATATTCTCCGGGAATGGTCTTGGCGCGGTTAAGCCTGTTTGCAAGCACCTTATACACTATATCGTTGACAAACGAGGACTTGCCGCTGCCCGAAACGCCGGTGACGCAGACAAAAGTTCCCAGCGGAATTTTTACGTTGATTTTCTTTAAATTGTTTTCCGCGGCGCCCTTTATTTCAAGAAACGCCCCGTTGCGCTGTCTGCGTTTTTCGGGAACCGGTATTTTCCTTCTTCCGGTCAGATAGTCCGAGGTTATAGAGTCTCTGCATTTTTCAAGCTCCGGAAGCGTTCCGGAAAATACTATCTCGCCGCCGTGTATTCCGGCTCCCGGACCGACGTCCACAATATAATCTGCCGAACGCATAGTATCCTCGTCGTGCTCAACTACTATCACCGTGTTGCCGAGGTCGCGCAGACGCTTGAGCGTGCCGATAAGACGGTCGTTGTCGCGCTGATGCAGACCTATGCTCGGCTCATCAAGGATATACAGCACTCCCATAAGCGAGGAGCCTATCTGAGTGGCAAGGCGTATTCTCTGGCTTTCGCCGCCGGACAGCGTGCCCGACGAGCGGGAAAGATTAAGGTATTCAAGCCCCACGCTTTCAAGAAAGCTGAGCCTTTCCCTGATTTCCTTTAAAATCGGTTTTGCTATCATACCGTCCCGCTGACCGAACTCAAGCGAATTGATAAAGGTCAGCGACTCGCTAATCGACATATCGCAGAATTCCATAATATTTTTACCGCCTACCGTAACGGCGAGATACTCCGGCTTGAGTCTTTTTCCGTGGCATTCGGGGCAGGGCAGCTCGGTCATATAACTTTCAATTTCGGCGCGCGCATAGTCGCTGCTCGTCTCTTTGTAGCGGCGTTCAAGGTTATTTATAACCCCCTCGAACGGGGCCTCGTAGGTTCCGCCGCCCAGAGTGTTTCCTCTTCTGAGCTTCAGCTTTACGTCTCCCGTACCGTAAAGCACAGCATGCTTTACCTCTTTGGGCAAATCCTTATAGGGAGTGTTAATGTCAAAGCCGTAGTGCTCCGCAAGCCCGTTATAATACATTGCAGCCACGGTTCCCGCATCCGGATAGAACCAGGAGTTTACTCCCCAGCCGGACGCCCTTATGGCGCCGTCCGAAAGCGATTTGCTTTCATCGTTTATAACAAGCCTCGGATCCACCTTCATAAAAATTCCGAGACCCGTGCAGGTGGGACATGCACCGAAAGGACTGTTGAAGGAAAACATCGTCGGAGTAAGCTCCGGTATGCTTATACCGTGCTCGTCGCAGGCAAAAAAAAAAAAAAAACGCATTTCCTCGCCGCCTATCACGTCCACCGCAATAACTCCTCCCGAAATTTTAGCGGCGGTCTCAATGCTGTCCGCAAGGCGGGAACGTATTTCCTCCTTTACGACAAGGCGGTCAACAACGATTTCTATAATATGCTTCTTGTTTTTTTCAAGCTTTATTTCTTCCGAAAGATCATAAATACTGCCGTCTATGCGAACGCGCACATAACCCTGCTTACGTGCGTTTTCAAGCTCCTTTGCATGCTCGCCCTTTCTTCCCTTTACGACAGGAGAAAGTATCTGTATCCTGCTGCCGGAGGGAAGCGCCATAACCTTATCCACAATCTGGTCGGTGGTCTGCTGGCTTATTTCCTTTCCGCAAACCGGACAGTGCGGTATTCCCACGCGCGCGTATAAAAGGCGGAGATAATCATAAATCTCGGTAACCGTACCGACGGTTGAGCGCGGGTTTTTCGAGGTGGTTTTCTGGTCTATTGAAATTGCCGGAGAAAGCCCCTCTATGCTGTCAACGTTCGGCTTTTCCATCTGACCTAAAAACTGTCTTGCATAAGAGGAAAGCGACTCGACGTATCTTCTCTGCCCCTCCGCATATATCGTATCGAAGGCAAGCGAGGATTTGCCGCTGCCCGAAAGACCCGTAAATACGATAAGCTTGTCCCTCGGAATTTCCACATTCACATTTTTAAGATTATGCTCTCTTGCACCCTTTATTACTATTTTATCGTTTGCCATATTTTCACCCATATAAAAATTATCCTCTATATTTTAATACAAAAAATTTTTATTGTAAACCTTTTTTAAAGATATTATTAGTATTTATCGCCGCGCCGCCGATATTTATATTTTAATCGCGCCGTTTCCGCTGAATATGCGCAAAAAAGACGGAGCTTAGAATATACTCCGTCTCTGCATAAAATCATTTTCCCTCTCTGAGTCTGTTTATCTTATCGCGCAGGTATGCCGCATGCTCAAACTCAAGTATTTTTGCCGCCTGCTTCATCTCGGCGGTCAGCCGCTTAATCTCTGCCTCCCGCTCAGTGCGCGACATTTTTGAAACCGGCTTTTCCGATTTTACCTTTGTACCGATTTCAATAATATCCCTTACGTCCTTGGTAACCGTTTTCGGTATAATACCGTGCTCAACATTATATTTATTCTGTATCGAACGGCGGCGTTCGGTCTCCGCTATGGCGCGTTCCATTGACGGAGTGACGCTGTCCGCGTACATAATAACCTCTCCCTCCGCGTTTCTCGCCGCGCGACCTATGGTCTGTACAAGAGAAGTCTCGCTTCTCAGGAAGCCCTCCTTATCGGCGTCAAGTATCACAACAAGCGAAACCTCCGGTATGTCAAGTCCCTCACGCAGAAGGTTGATGCCTACAAGCACGTCAAACTCACCGAGACGCAGATCCCTGATAATTTCCATACGCTCCATTGTGTCAATATCATAATGCATATAGCGCACCCTGATTGACAGATCGTTAAGGTAGTCGGTAAGATCCTCCGCCATCTTTTTGGTAAGGGTAGTAATAAGCACCCTTTCGCCGCGGGAGGTGCGGATATTGATTTCAGATACCAAATCGTCTATCTGACCCTCGCTCGGACGCACCGATATTTTCGGGTCAAGCAGCCCGGTAGGCCGGATAACCTGCTCCACAATCTGAGCCGCGTGATCCTTTTCAAAGTCGCCGGGCGTTGCGGAAACAAAAATCGCCTGATTGACATGACCGTAAAATTCTTCAAAGTTAAGAGGTCTGTTGTCAAATGCTGATGGCAGCCTGAAGCCGTACCTGACAAGGTTTTCCTTTCGGGCGCGGTCACCACCGTACATTCCGCGCACCTGCGGCAGGGTAACATGCGATTCATCCACAAAAAGCAGATAGTCATCCGGAAAATAGTCAAGCAGAGTTGACGGAACGCTACCGGGCGGTCTGCGCGAAAGTACCCTAGAATAGTTTTCAACGCCCTTGCAGGTGCCTATTTCCCTAAGCATTTCAATATCATACTCAGTACGCTGACGTATTCGCTGCGCTTCGATAAGCTGACCGCTTTCGGTAAAGAACCTTACCCTTTCCTCCATCTCATCCTTAATGTCCTTAAGAGCGTCCTCCAACTTGTCATGTGAAACTATATAATGCGAAGCCGGATATATCGCAGCGTGTGACAGCAGCGCCTTAACCTCGCCCGTAACCGTGTTTATTTCGCTTATTCTGTCAATTTCGTCTCCGAAAAACTCAACGCGTATCGCGTTCTCGTAAGCATTGGCGGGATAAATCTCCACCGTGTCTCCCCTGACCCGGAATTTATTGCGCACAAAATTTATATCGTTGCGCTCATACTGCAAATCCACAAGCTTGCGCAGCAGCTCGTCGCGGCTTTTTTCCATTCCGGTCCTTAATGATATGACCATATTTTTATAGTCGATAGGATTTCCTAAAGAATATATGCAGGAAACGCTCGCAACAATTATAACATCCCTGCGCTCTGAAAGGGCGCAGGTTGCAGAATGGCGCAGCTTATCTATTTCATCGTTGATTGCGGAATCCTTTTCAATATAAGTATCAGTTCCGGGTATATACGCCTCAGGCTGATAATAATCATAATAGGAAACAAAATATTCAACCGCATTGTCAGGAAAAAACTCACGAAATTCTGAGCAAAGCTGTGCGGCGAGTGTTTTGTTATGCGCTAAAACAAGGGTCGGCTTGTTGACGTTCGCGATAATGTTCGCCATAGTAAAGGTTTTGCCGGAGCCCGTAACGCCAAGAAGCACCTGCTCCTTTAATCTGTTTTTTATGCCTTCACTCAGTTTTTCTATCGCCTCGGGCTGATCGCCCGTAGGACGATAAGAAGACTTCAAAACAAATTTATCCAACTCTGATTCGCCTCTTCTTATAATTCAACATGATATAATCTGCTGCGTGACTGAAAATTGTTTTTCTGTATTATCTTTCGCAAAATCGGTCGTAAAAACCTCCGAATAAACCGTGATCGCAAAAATCATACCCAGATAAAACAATATGAAAGCCCGCAGCGATAAATCAGCATAATATTATAACACATCAGATTGCTGCTGTAAACCAAAGCCATCGGCTAAATCAATATTTCTATATACTTATAAACGTGCCGCCGAGCTCCCTGCACTGTTTAGGAGTCATACCGGTAATTTTTTTAAACGCCTTGTTAAAATTTGCCGTGTTGTTAAAGCCGCAGGAAAGCGCGATTTCAAGCACGCTTTTCCCGTCATCGGCCGTAAGCCGCCTTACGGCCTCGTCTATGCGCCTTGAATTAATATACTCCCACAGAGTAATACCGACAACCTCATGAAAAACCGAGGAAAAATAATTCGGTGTGGTTCCCGCGATCTCAGCCAAAGCTCCGAGAGTCAGCTCCTCCGTCAGATGCATGTCTATGTATCTGATTACGCGGCGCACACAGTGCAGCCTGTCACTGCTTACGGCAGCCTTTCCTCCGGTATAGTCAAACCGGCGTATAAGGGTAACCAATATAATGTTAAGCAGAGACTTGACTAAAAGAAAATATTCCTTTCTCTGCTTTTCAAGCTCCTCTGCTATCTGATTGAAAAAAGATAAAACCGGCTGCGCTTTATCGGCTTCAATACGGTTTTCAAAGCTTTCGTTATGCGCAAAGCATATGTTTATGTTTTCGGCGCTTAGGCTGTCAGCAGAGCCGCCCCAAAGATAACGCGGCTCAAAATGCAGATTTGTAATTTCAAGCCCGTTTTCCGAGACATCCGTAATGCAATGCTGCTCATTGCTTCCGAACACAAACATATCGCCCGGCCGCATCGGATACTGCCGCCCGCCGACCGTATAAACGCCGCCTCCGGAATTGACAGAGGTTATCTCAAAGCAAATATGGCTGTGCCGCTGAAGGACGCGTTCTCCGGACGGCACCGAAGCCCGCCACATTTTTAAAAGCGTTACTCCGTCGGAGCCGGTTACGCTTCCAATTTCCTCCATCATAATCAATCTCCTGATACATAATATTGTTTGCAAATAAAAAATATCAGCCGATTTGCCAACGGCGCTTATAAGCTGTATACAATAAAATTATAAAGTTGTTTTGCTGTAATGTCAATCGTAATTTATTAGAAAAAGCCGTTTCAAAGGCGTATTCCCCCGAAACGGCTTTTAAACTTTAAAATAAGAGCATAAATATCAGCTGCGAATTTTTCTTTTTAAATCGGCAAGTATCTGCGGATAAAGCTGAGCGCTCATACCTCCGTCGACGATAATTTCGGCGCCGGTTACGTTCTTTGACTCGTCGGAGCCTAAAAACCATGCGGCGTTTGCAATATCCTCAAAATCCGAAATATCTCCGATAGGCGTAAGCGAACCGTTTACAATCTGCTTATCGCCCATTTCCACCCAGCGCGCAGTCTTGATCGTGCCAGGCAGAACCACGTTGGAGCGTATTCCGTAAGGTCCCAAATCAACCGCAAGCGCTTTTGACATTGAATTTATACCGCCCTTTGAAGCGCTGTACGCGCAGCGGTTCGGTATTGCGCGGCAGGCGGTATTTGAACTGATGAAGACCACCGCTCCGCCGCCGTTATCCCTCATACGCAGCGCCGCCTGGCGGATGATCATAAAATTCCAGACAAGGTTTGTCTCAAACACGCGCTGAAAATCCTCAATGCTCACCTCAAAAATCGGCTGCCCCTTTGAAGGGTCGCTGCCGAAGCCCATATCCGCAGAATTAAGCACTACCGTCTTTACCAGCCTGCCGGTTTTATCAATATCGCTGAATATATCCTTGACCGCCTGCTCGCTGCGGATATCCAATCCGTAGCCCTTTGCGAATACGCCGTACCTTTCAGCAACTCCGCCAGCCGCGGCTCGGGCGCGGGAGGCTTCCCTCGACGTAATGAATACGTCGTATCCCTCTTTTGCAAATCTCTCGGCTATGGCGAGTCCGCTGCCGACCGTACCGCCTGTTACAAATACTGCTTTTTTCATAAACAGAAATCTCTCCTATTTTTTTGTTAAAAAAAATGCGTTTATCGCACTTTTTTTAATTTCAAGCATCCCGTTCTCACATTTAAACTCTTTACCGCTTATAAGGTCAATATAAACTCCGTCCTCATTAAGAAATATCTCTGCATTGCTGCCTGATGCGTTATATACACCTATGCCAGCTGAATTTATATAAGTATATACCAGTCTGTTTTTACTGTACACAAAAATTCCTGAGTACATCAAAATATCTCTGAGTAAATCCGACGGCAAATTGCAGGCGGCACAGTAAATACTCTTACAGCCTTCAATGTTTTTTTCAGCAACCGCCACAGCACCATCTTCAAATAAAGCAAGCGCCTCAGCATCGCTTCCGAAAGCCGAAAAATACGGAGGATTTAAGCGATAATTAAACACCCTTCCATTGTAAAGCATACCCCCATGGTAAACTTTTCCGGATATGACCGTCATTCCGGTAATCTCAGATATATTTTCAGTATTCAAGCTTCCGCCGGTTGCATAATCCGGCGCATAAAGCCACAAAACTGTTTTACCGGCACGCCTGCATTTTTTATTTATCAGTTCTTTGATTCCGGGATCTATATCGTATTGATTTATGAAAATATACATCCTGTATTTTTCAATTTCAGGCAGCGCAATATCGGATATCGAATATAAATCATAGGGTGCTCCGCATTCCGCAAGAGTTCTGCGGATATCAGACAGACATACCGAAGCAAGATTTGCCGATTTTCGCACTCTGTACATTGACTCACCATCGGCAAACACAGCTATCTGCGCTATGCTTTCCGAGGGTTTCATAGAAAGATGCTCTGAAATATAAATCATTTTTCCGATAGCTTCCATCATACCTTTTGAGCGGAACCATCCGTCAAACATATCAAACCACCACAAAGCCGCGCCCTTTGATATACAAAGAATAAAATCGCGGTACATAAGGTTTAGGGACTCGGTTTCGCTTTTGCACTTATTGCCCGCCCCCGGGATAGTAACCATTTTGCAGTTGTCGGCGCTGCCATCCAAGCCGTCGGTTATTCTTTCGGGCGCAACATGGGTAATATGGTCAAATTCAAGGAAATAAATCTTATTGTGCGCGTCAAGCGTTTTTTGCGTTACCATAAACGCGCTCGGATCGCCGAGCTTTCGGTAGGCGTAAGAGGACGGGCTTGATATCATATCTATATTCGGGCTAAGAAACACCTTTTCATACCCGAGACTTCCCGCATCATAAAGCCTTCTGCCGCCAAGCTCAAAAAGATAGCCGTAATAGACCCCTAAAAGCTTGCTCTTTTTTATGACCGACTGAGCTTCTTCCGCATAATAAAGCACAAGATCCGCTATCAGTTCATTGTGAAATTTTCGCGCAAGATATACCTCGGTTTCTTCGGGGGTTAAAAAGACATCTCCTGTTTTATTAAGCGCTTCCGGCTGCGGCAGATTAGCTTCAGGATCGTTGCGCCACTTTTTATAGCCTTCGTTTTTTATTGGGTGCGGCGCTTCATAATCATATTCGGAAAACCATTCGGTGGTTGTCCCGCAAAGCAAAAAATATCCGTAAACTATGTCGCCGTACTTCTGCTCAATATAATGAATTGCCTGCTTCATATATTCTGAAGCTTCTCTTTTCCAATTTTCGTCACAGGCAATTTGCGAAAGATGTGTAAAAGAATTAGGAACCTCCGGATGCTCCTTTAAGTACCAATCCCTTGTATCAAGCTGAAGCATAATCGCAAAATAGGCATCAGGAGCATTTTCGATAAACATATTTATCTGCCTGTCAATTACTGAAAAGTCATATTGCCCATGACCAATCCAGGATTCACCGTAAAGCGAATACGGAACCCCCAATGCCGAGGTCACTCCGCTTGTCAGCACGCTGAAAAGCCGCACGCCCGCTTCGTAAAATTCAGAAACATTTTGATAATTTGGTCTGAATGACTTAAATGAAAGCGGCAGATAAAGCCTGCCGTCTATATTTATTTTTAATACGCCGTTATCTCTTACGATACTTGCTTTACATCCCATATTATACCTCCTCAAAAATAAAATTCGGTTTTTTCCGGTCTTATATCGGTCAAAGCTCCGGTGTAATGCCTTAAAGTATGCGGCTGATACGGATGCTTCAGACATTCCTCCTCGTTGATCTCGATACCGAGGCCCGGTCTGTCCGGAACGGTCATATATCCGTCCTTACAATCAAGCGCTTCATCCGTAACATCTTTGCGCCAGCAGACATCGCTGTACATTATTTCAAGAATACAGAAATTAGGGCAGCTCGCCGCAAGCTGAAGGGTAGCAGCGTTTGCAACAGGACCGGACGGATTGTGCGGCGCAAACGGAATATAGCGGCATTCCGCCTCGGCGGCTATTTTTTTAAGCTCCATAATGCCGCCGGCATGCGAAATATCGGGCTGTATATAGTCTGCCGGCATAATATCAAAGAAACGGCGGTAATCCCACCTTGTGTACAGGCGCTCGCCCGCCGCTATTGCAACGGGGGATTTATCCCTTACCGCCTTTAAGGCCTCAAGGCTGTCGGGCGGTACCGGCTCTTCAAAAAACATCGGCTTGAACTGCTCCAATTCCTTCGCGATTTTTATTCCGGCAGGTATGTTAAATCTGCCGTGACCCTCTATAAGCAGGTCTACTCCGTTTCCTACCGCTTCCCTTACCGCGGCAACGCAGCTCAGCGTTCTGTCAAGCTCAGCGTTTGAAATATCAAGATACGCCTTGCCGAACGGGTCCCATTTCAGCGCCGTAACTCCGCGTTTTACCGCCTGCCTTGCTTTCTCTGCAAATTCCTCCGGCTCTTTCGCGCCTGAAAACCAGCCGTTTACGTAAATACGCACCTTATCCTTTACTTTCCCGCCCAGCAGCTGATAAACCGGAACACCCAGATGCTTGCCTAAAATATCCCACATTGCCGTCTCTGCCGCGGACAGAGCCGACGTAAGCACCGCCCCTCCGCGCCAGTAGGCGTCGCGGTATATATTATGGAAATGCCGCTCTATATCCAGAGGATTTTCGCCGATAAGGTATTCTTTTATGTGCTCAAGCGCGCCTGTGAACGCTTTTTCCTTATATTCAAGAGTTCCCTCCCCGACCCCTGTAATCCCTTCGTCGGTGTATATCTTCACAAACACCCAGTTTGTGCGGAAGCAGTCCACAACAAAAGATTTTATATCGGTTATCTTCATAAAATTATCTCCTTATATATCTGAGGTATAACCCTGTTGCCGCAGTCAAAGCGGTTCGGGTCTATGCCGTCGAACATACCGAAGTGGAGCGGAACCGTTTTTTCAGCGCCTATTTTCATTGAAAACCTTGCGGCGTCGGTCATATTCATATTATTGCCCGCACCGTTTATCGGTAGAAAAACGGCGTAAATACCATCCGGTATATCTTTGAAAATTTTCCTGTTGTAAAGAGTATCGCCCGTCACATAATATTTTCTTTCGCAGTCATCGATAATAACGCCTATCGGCGCGGGATCGCTGTGCTCCGCCCTGACCGCGGTAAATCTTATGCCGTTTTCGTTCCATTCGGTATGGCGGTTAAACAATACATAATTATTGCTGCCGCCGATTTTCCTGACTTCGTCCCATACGGATTTCGGGGCTAAAACAGTAACATTACTGCTTTCGTTAATAAACTGCGAAACAGTTTCGGGATCGTAATGGTCAAGGTGATTATGCGTAAAAATCATTACATCGGGCTTTACCTTAAAAAAGCTTTCATCGACCGGAACACGGCGGCAGCTTTCAGGATTAATCTTTTCCACACTGTCGGAAAGATAAGGATCTATCATAACCTTGAAGCCGTTGTTTTCAAACAGCAAACCCGCCTGACCGAGCCATATAACTTTCATCATTTTCAAGCCCCTAAATCAAAAACGCGAACGTAATCAACCAGAAAGGTATCCCCAATCGCGTCAAAGGCTTCCTTGCAGGGCTTATGCTCGCTTAAGCGATAACCCTTTACCTCGGTGCTTATCAGGAGAAATTCATCATGTCCGGAAATATCCTCGGTTATCTTTCCGTCCTCCTTACCGTCAATATAAAACGTATATCCGGTTTCATCAAACAAAAGACCGAAACGGTGAAATTCCTTTATGTCAAGACCCTTCATACCCCCAACGCGGTGATGGCGTATATCCTGACCGTAACCGGCAGTAAACACATTGTGGCCCACAATATTTCCCGGTTCAAAGCACTCCATAATATCTATTTCCACTCCGCTGTCCTCAGGGTCGAGCGAAGCCCCTATTATAGGCGACTGCATCCAGAAGGCGCTCCACCAGCCAGGCTTCTGCTGTAGACGGCAGCGGCACTCATAATAGCCGTATTTATGCGTAAATTTGCTCCTTTTAAGCTTGCCTATGTTCCACTGCAGATCATCATTGCCGAATTTTGTCCGCTTTACCGGCTCATCCATAAAATTATAGCCTGTCTGGAGCTGAGAGCTTACCGGTCTGCCGTCCTCAAGCATAAGAGTAAAAACTGCGTTGCTCTTTCCGTCAAGTGTTACTCCTTTATCTGTCCAGGCAGGATGAGTCTTCCCCATCATCGAATAACGGTAATCCCATTTTTCACGGTCAAGGGTATAGCCGTCAAACTCGTCGCTGAACACAAGGGTAAAATCCATATTGTCGGGCAAAAGGCTGGGCTCATGTCCCGCCACCTCAAATTTTTTCATTTTCTTTTCCTCTCTTTCTTTATAACCGCTTGAAAAACGGTTACGTAATTGCTATAATCAATATAGCTTACATAGGGAATAAAATCCACAGCGATTCTTATTATATTTTTTAGATTTTTTATTTTTTCTCTTTTTTAAGCGGCGGGAAATCAAAATAAAGCAATGGACCCGCCGGTGTTATAAAAAGCGGTGATTGTTATGAATAACATAAGCTATGAAATCATAAATTACGGTATTTTTGATTCGGCGGTAAAATTCCCCGGAGCCGTCTCTACCAAAGAAAGACGGCTGAAATTTTTTGAAATTGAGCTTTTCACCTCCGACTGCCCGGGAACGGCATATATAAACGGAGTTCCTCACAGGCTTGTAAAGGGTCTGCTTATCTGCGGAAAGCCCGGACAGCTGCGGCACAGCAGACTGCATTTCAAGTGCTGCTGCCTGCATATAAAAACAAACGACACACGGCTTTCAGAGCTTTTATACAGTTTGAGCGACGCTATGCTGATAGCCGATTACGACGAGCTTGCCGAGCTTTTTTACAAAGCAGCGGCGCATCCCAATAAAAATCCCTGCGACACTCTTCTGCTGCAAAGCATCATAGACCGCATACTGTACGGTATTCTTAGATTTTCGGAAAACCGCGGCTCCGCTTTATCCGATACATCTGCTCATGCAGATACGCTCCGCAGTATCAGGGAATATATAAAAAGCAGTTATCCGGAAAAGCTGTCACTCGAAATACTGGCAAAGCGCGCAAATCTGAGTCCGGTATATTTTCACAGGCTTTTTTCGGAATATTACAACATTACTCCGGCTCGCTATATTTTAAATATCCGCATATCCGCCGCCAAGCGGCAGCTTATAGCCTCAGGAAAAACCATTATGGAAATTGCGGCTGACTGCGGTTTTTCTTCACAGGCGTATTTCAATTATATATTTAAAAAGAATACAGGTATAACCCCGCTTAAATACAGGCAAAAAATGCTCAGCAAAATTGAATTATAGGCATGTCCTCCACGCCTTTCCGGCAGTAAAATAAAACTCGTCTGCTCATAAAAGCGGTACGGACAATCATCTCCATATCAAATTTCCGCCTTGTTTTTATATGTAATCTTCCCGACTGCGGACAGCTTAAAAAGAAAAGTGTTGTAATATTTAGAAATTTGTAGTAAAATATCATTATATTTACATCGCTTATATCACAAAGCACGCAATATAATAATTATTGTATGGGATGCGTTTAACGCAGTATTTTCCAATACCGTTCCAAGCTGCCGGCTCCCGGAAAGTATATGGTGACTATGAATAATAATAAAAAATATATATTTGAAAAACTAATTCTCAGCTTTCTTAAGGCCTTTATTTCATGCGTATTTGCTTTTTCGGTAACCTGGTGCTGGGCCAGATTTTTTAATGCCGAGGTGCCTACGCCTTTTTACAGGCTCGGCTATTATTTTATGTTTGCACTGGTGCTGGCGTCATTTATTTTTATCGCCAAAATATACGGCGCCTATAATATAGGGACAAGCTCTGTCACCGACCTTGCGTTTTCCCAGATCATAACTATTTTCATCTGGCAGATAGTCTGCTACCTGCTGTTTTCTCTGGTCAGCTTCCGCCTGGTGGAAGTAACGGTGTTTGCCGTAATGTTCGCTCTGTTTTCAGTTTTTGCGATTTTTTGGGCAATGGCAGCGGACAGGATTTACTATATGCTTCACAAGCCGAAGCGCACGATTGTGGTTTTCAGCAACATTGATTCATACCTTTCGATGAAGGGTCTCAGAAGCATGGAAAGGCGCTTTAACGTTGTAAAAACCATAAACGCGGAAAAGGTTCCGCTTGAAGAGCTTTACGAAAAAATTATGGAGGTTGACGCTGTTTTTATCTGCGGAGTACCCTCTGAATACCGAAATGAGGTAGTAAAGTTCTGCATTGCAAATCAGCGGATAGCCTATGTCAAGCCTAAAATTTCAGACACTATTATACGCGGCAGCAGAACAATCCAGATTTTGAATGTTCCGATTTACCGCTGCGCGAGAGCCGGAAATTCCTATTTATACCTTTTCATTAAAAGGATAATAGATATTGTTTTCTCACTGCTCTGCATCATTATAACAAGTCCGATTATGCTCGGTACGGCAATAGCCATAAAAGCACATGACGGCGGTCCGATATTTTACAAGCAGGCGCGCTACACCAAGGATAAAAAGGTTTTTCACGTCATTAAATTCCGCAGCATGCGGGTTGACGCCGAGAAGGACGGCGTGGCAAGGCTTGCAAGCGAAAACGACGACAGGATAACGCCGGTCGGAAAGGTAATCAGAAAGCTGCGCATAGATGAGCTGCCTCAGATTTTCAATATTTTAAGCGGGTCAATGTCGGTCGTCGGTCCACGTCCAGAACGTCCCGAAATTTTTGAACAGTACGAAAAAACCATGCCGGAGTTCGCTCTTCGCCTTCAGGTCAAGGCGGGTCTTACCGGCTACGCTCAGGTTTACGGAAAATACAATACTCCGCCGTACGACAAGGTGCAGATGGACCTTATGTATATCGCGAACCAGTCCATACTTCAGGATATAAAGCTTATGATGCTTACCTTTAAAATTATTTTTGTACCCGAAAGCACTGAGGGTGTAAAGGAAGGTCAGGTCACAGCAGACAGGCACACCGCGGAATAAGCGATAAAAAGCCCCAGTTTAACCTGAGGCTTTTTTAATCGTAAATATTTTTTTCGTCCCTTGTTTTAAAGACAGCAGGCTTTTCCGCCTTACGAAACAGTAACCGGCGCCGAGCGCGTCCGCCAGCAGCCAGCCTATCGGCACGGACCACCAGATACCGGCGACGCCTAAGGCGGAAACTGAAGAAAGCCAATAAGCAAGCAGCACCCTTGTGCCGAGCGATACCACCGTAAGAACCACAGACATGCCGGGTCTGCCTACGGCGCGGCAAAGCCCATAAAGCAGGAACAGCCAGCCAATCAGACAGTAAAAAACGCCTTCCGTTCGCAGATAACGCACTCCCTCCGAAATAACCGCCGTTTCTCCCGAGTCTATAAAAAGACCCATAAGCGGTCCGGCAAAGACAAAAACACAAACGGAAATTATAAGACTGAATGCTGTAGAAACCAAAAACGCCGCACGTATTCCCTTTTTAATGCGTCCGTCATGTCCGGCGCCGAAATTCTGAGCCGTGAAATAGGAAAAGGCGTTGCCGAAATCCTGAACCGGCAGATACGCAAAGGCGTCTATCTTAACCGCGGCGGCAAACGCCGCCATTACGGCTGTACCGAAGCTGTTAACCAGACCCTGCACCGCAAGGATGCCGAGATTCATAATTGACTGCTGAAGGCAGGTCAGAGCGGAAAAACCGCCTATTTCCTTAATCCGGCTGAAACGGAGCCGGATTTTTTTATCTCTTTCAAACAGCCACGGACATTTTACCCGCGTATAAACCGCTATTCCTATTCCCGAAGCATACTGGGAAATGACGGTTGCCTCCGCCGCACCAGCCACGCCGCGGTTTAAGCCTGCAACAAACCAAATATCAAGCACGATATTGAGAAGAGCGGAAACGGCTAAAAAAACAAGCGGCACAAGCGAATTTCCAAGAGAGCGCAGCAGAGAAGCAAAAAAATTATAAAGAAAAACAGCCGCAAGCCCTGCAAATATAACGGCAAGATAATCCCGCATAAGACCGAACAGGCTTTCCGGAGTTTGCAGAACGCCTATAATCCAGTCGGCTGCGGCATAAATCAGCAGATTCATAACCAAAGTAACCGCGCCGAGCAGAACAAACGAGGCAATTATCCCTTCCTTGAGACCTTTATAATCATTCTGACCGAAACGGACGGAAAAAACGGTTCCGCTGCCCATAGCAAGCCCTAACAGTACAGAGGTAAGAAAGGTCATAAGCGAAAACGCCGAGCCGACCGCTGCGAGCGCGTCCGCGCCGAGAAACCTTCCTACGATGAGCGTATCGGCAATATTGTAGCATTGTTGAAGAAGATTGCCGAGTATCATCGGCGCCGCGAATCTCAGCATCGTCTTTATAACCGGTCCGTCCGTAAGCCCGTTTCTCATAACATCAGCCTTTCATAACGAAACATATTGCTTAACAATCGTAACATATTATAATATTTGTTATACCTGCTGTCAATTATTAAATTTACATATCACTTGACTTTATTGCGGAAACGGCTGTATAATTACCGCATAAAGTGTTAAGGGAGATACTGCTGATGTTTTTGGACGGACTTGACGGGCTTGACCGAAAAATAGTACAGCTTCTGATAAGGAACGCAAGGATTTCCTATTCTGAAATCGGAAAAGAAATCGGAATTTCGCGCGTGGCGGTAAAAATGCGGGTGCAGGCGCTTGAAAAAAAGGGCATAATCGAAGAATATACGACAATCATCAATCCTCAGAAAATCAGCGGGGCGGTATCCTGCTATTTTGAAATAGAAACGCTTCCGGACACGCTCAATAAAACAGCAGAGCTGCTGAGCCGGAATGACAGCATTACGCAGATTTACCGCGTAACCGGAAAAAGCCGGCTGCATGTACACGCTGTAACCGCCTCAAATGAGGAGATGGAAGAGCTGATTACCGGAACAATCGACAGACTTCCCGGCGTAAAGGAATGCACCTGCAATATGATTTTTTCAAGGATAAAGGACATCAAGGGTCTGAGGCTGTAAAAGCGCGGATATATTGCTGACGTTAAAAGCTCAGGGTCTATAAAACTGTGTTTTATAGACCCTGAGCTTTTAAATCTTCTTAACAGCTTTTTACCGGCATTTTCTTGCCCTTACGATTATAACTGCGGGGATTTCGTTTTCCTTATAGCATTCCTCATAAAAGCCGTCTATCACAAAGCCGTTATCAAAGCATAAATTGAAAATATCCTGCATAGAGCGATGGTAATAGCACTGCTTCACGGGCTGCCCAGCGATAGCCTCGCCAAGGTAAGCATGAGGCGTCATATATTTATCTGTAAGCGTAACAAAACAGGGATGCTGGGTTGCAAAGACGAACGCTCCGTCTTTTTCAAGAAGCTTATTTACAGCCGAAAACAGAAAGGTTACGTCCGCAATATCCATAACCGCCATATTGGAAACCGCTTTTGTATACGGGCGGTCTCTTTTAAGCAATAAGAGGCTTTCCGCGCTCGCCGCATCGGCAGTGACAAATTCTATAAGCCCTGAAAGCCTCGACTGTCTTTTTTGGGCAAGCTCTATCATTTTTTCACTGTAGTCAAAAGCAACTACCCGCGCGCCGCGCTGCGCCATATAAGCGGAATAATTACCGTTTCCGCAGGCAATATCCAAAATGAAATCACCCCTTTCGGGATTTAACAGCTCAGTCACCTTAGGGCGCACCGTTTCTCGGTGAAAGTCGTTCGATTCGTCTCCCATACAGCCGTCCCAAAACTCCGCGTTGGCGTTCCATGCCGCAAGGCTTTCCTCAACAGAATAATTCATAGCCGCCTTTGCCCTCCCGTTTTCTATTCTATACCTGTCCGCCGAACTTTCAGCAAGCGCCGCCCTTAATAAGACTCCGCACAGCAGCTTATCAAAGACAGTATAAACCAAAGAAACAGTATTGTCAAATCGCAATAAAGACCTTTTTATCTCCGCTTACAGTTCGCGTTTTTTATAAAACGCCACCGAAAGCCGCCAGGAAGCCGCATACAGCAGCACCGCCGCCGCGGCTGTTACCGCCGGCGCCCACGGACTTTCGGGCATAACGGCATTAAAGCCCAATCCGGATAATAAAACTCCCGCGGCGCAGATTATGCCTATCATAATATAAAACGCTATTCTGCCCTTTTCCGCTCCGTATTTAAAGGCGAACGGCAGAATCAGGGACGGTCCTATAAGTCCTAAAACGAGAAGCACCGCCGAAATAACCGAAAGCTCGGTTAATGAGAAATAACCGTTAGCCAGCATGCGCGATACCGACGCCGCAACAGAAAGGACAAACGCCGCCGAACCGAAAATAAGCCCTATCAGATATTTTGAGGATACCAGCTGTGCGCGCGTATACGGCAGAGTGCCGCTGTACTGCGTCCATTTGTCCCGCTCGTCATAGGAAATCAGCGTCATAGGAATCACGCTGGCTATCATAACCGGATAAACGATAAAAAAGATATTGTCGTCACCGAAAAAAGAAACCGCGATAAATACCGCAACTATAAGCAAAAATGCGCGGCAGTAGCGCGCCGTCATATAAAAATCCTTAATAAGCAGACCCTTCACCTTAACCTGCCTCCTTAACCATAAAAACAAACAGCTCCTCTATGCTGACGCGGCTTACCCGCATACCGCGCGGGATGGCGTCTCTCAAAACCAGCGCCTGCACGCCGTACGGCGAGACGCGCTTTCCCTTTACCGCCGATTTATCAAGCCGTGACAGCTCCTCCGGCGCGCACTGGAGCAGACCGTATTTTTCCGTTAAAACATCCTTTTCCTCACAAAGCAGCAGCCTGCCCTTATGCAGAAACGCGATATAATCGCACAGCTTTTCAAGATCGCTTACTATATGTGAGGAAATCAGAACCGAATGTCCCTCATCTCTTGTAAATTCGCTGAATATTTCAAGCACCTCATCCCTGACAACCGGATCCAGCCCTGAGGTCGCCTCGTCAAGAATCAGCAGCTTAGGTCTGTGTGACATTGCAACCGCTATTCCGAGCTTCATCTTCATACCGCGGGAAAATTCCCTGAACGGTTTGCCCGATGGTATATCAAGCTTTTTAAGGAAAGCGCCGTAAGCTATGCTGTCCCAGTTGTCAAAGCTGCGGCGCATAATTTTGCCCACCTGTGCTGCGGTAAGGCATTCGGGTATGCCTACCTCGTCCGGAACAACGCCTATCTCTTGCTTTGAAAGACGTATATCGCCCTCTTTTCCAAATATTTTAATTGTTCCGCCGTCCTTTCTTACCATATCGAGGATAAGCTTAACGGTCGTGCTTTTTCCGGCTCCGTTTTCACCGATAAGCCCCAAAATACAGCCGCTCGGAAGCGTAAGGCTTAAATTTTCAAGCTTAAAGCCGGAATAGCTTTTATACAGATTTTTAATTTCAAGCGCGTTCATAGTCATTCCTCCAGATTGACGCGAAACATTTCCAGCAATTCCTCCGTGCCAAGTCCGCACGCCGCGGCAAGCTTTGAAATGCTTCTCATATACTCTTCTATTTTTTTGAGATTTTCTTCCCTCAGCAGCTCAACATTTTTAGGCGCCACAAAACAGCCTTTAGCGGGAAGAGTGTAAATAAAGCCGTCTCGTTCAAGCTCGTCATAAGCCCGCTTTGTGGTTATAACGCTTATCCGCAGGTCCTTTGCCAGATTGCGTATGGAGGGGAGCGCAGCGTCCTCCTCAAGCTCTCCGCTGATAATCTGATTTCTTATCTGCGTATAAATCTGCTCATAAATAGGGGCGCCGCTTTTATTGTCAATAAAAATATTCACGTGATCGCCTCTTCAGTATACTGTATATAAACAGTATATACAGTAATAACAGATTTGTCAAGAGTATTTTTTTGCGGGACTTGTTATTGCGGAATCAATAGACTATAATAGGTTTGACAACAGCCGAAACGGAGAAACCGGGAATGGATAAAATTCTTATAATAGAAGACGACACCGACATAAACAGCATAATATACGAAGCGCTTAAAAAGGCGGGCTATGAATGCAGTCAGGCCTTTTCGGGAACCGAAGGGCTTTTATATCTCGAAAAGGAAGATTTTTCTCTGATTATTCTTGACCTGATGCTTCCGGGACTTAAAGGCGAGGCTTTGCTGCCGGAAATCAAAAAACGCGGTCAAACGCCGGTGATAGTGGTATCCGCAAAGGATGAGCTTGACAGCAAGGTGGAGCTTCTCACCGCGGGAGCCGAGGATTATATAACAAAGCCGTTTGAAATAAAGGAGCTTGTCGCGCGCGCAGGCGTTCAGATACGTCGTTTTCGCGCGGAAAAAAGCTTTCCCGGCGCCGCGCTGTCCTACAAAGGGCTGACGCTTGACACCGGCGCGTTCACCGTCTCAGCAAATGGGAAAAGCATAGACCTGACGCGTCAGGAATTCAAAATTCTTGAGCTTTTTCTGACAAATCCTCAGCGCGTCTATTCAAAGCAGGAAATTTACGACTACGCGTGGGACGATATATACATAGGTGAAGATAAAACCATAAACGTGCATATAAGCAACATACGCAAAAAGCTTAAAGAGGCATGCGGCGAGGAGTATATCGAAACGGTCTGGGGAATCGGCTTCAGGCTGAAAAAACAGCTTTAACCTTTCTTTAACTTTGCTTTGCGTTTTTTTAGTATTTTCCCGGTAAAATACATGACATAAAGCAAAGGAGGAAAAAAATATGGAATATCTTCTGACCACAAACGGTCTTACAAAGCAGTACGGACGGCATAAAGCCGTAAACGCCGCCGACATTCACGTAAAACGCGGCGATATTTACGGACTTATCGGCCGCAACGGCGCGGGCAAGACAACGCTGCTTAAAATGATAAGCGGTCTTGCCAAGCCAACGGACGGCGGGTTTTCCTTTTTCGGCAAAAGCGGAAAAGAGGTATACGGATATATGTCTCGAATCGGCGCGCTCATAGAAGCCCCCGGACTTTATCCTAACCTTTCCGCCGCGCAAAACCTCAAGCTCAAATGCCTCGCGGCAGGAGTGCGCAGGAACGGAATAATCGAGGAACTGCTCGGTACAGTGGGGCTTGCCTCCGCCGGAAAGAAAAAGGTGAGAAATTTTTCGCTCGGGATGAAGCAGAGGCTCGGAATTGCGCTCGCGCTTGTAGGCGATCCGGACTTAATCATACTCGACGAGCCTATAAACGGACTTGACCCGCAGGGCATCGCGGAGGTGCGCGAAACCCTTGCACGGCTTAATAAGGAGAAAAATATTACATTTATTATCTCAAGCCATATACTTGAGGAGCTTTCAAAGACAGCAACCGTATACGGCATTATGCACAACGGCGTCATTCTTCAGGAGATGACCCGCGACGAGCTTCTTGAAAAATGCAGCGAACGCATAGAGCTTAAGGCCGACGATACCGCAATGGCGTGCACCGTGCTTGAAAAAATCGGCATAACCGAATATAAGGTCGCTGATGCGGATACGATCCAGATTTTTGAGCGCCTGAACGACAGCGGCGATATTACCTCCGCCCTTGCCTCGGACGGTATAAAAACGCTTGAAATATCTCTGAAAAACGAATCGCTTGAGGACTATTATTTAAATTTGACAGGAGGAAAATCCGATGTTTAATCTGATAAAAATGGACTTATACCGGCTTGTGCGCACGCCGTCCGCGCTGATTACGGCGGTTATGGCGGTTCTGCTCGCAGTTTTCAGCGTGTTTATGACCGATACGGACATTCAGCTTATGCAAGAAGACCCCTCCTCGGTTTCTACAGAGGCGCCCGACGAAAGACAGATGGGAATTTACGTAGAAGCAGATCCGGAATGGCTGACCGGAAAAATAGAGGCTGGAAGCATAGTAAGCGTTGAGATGAGAAGCGGTCTTCTCGCCCTGTTATGCGTTATTTTTACGGCAGTGTTTGTAAACGCCGAGCATAGAAGCGGATTTATAAAAAATATAGCGGGTCAGCTTCACTCGCGCGGAAAACTGATAATATCCAAGCTTACGGCGGTCGCCGTTCAGGTGCTTTTTATGATGATCGTATTTATTCTCACCGTGCTTATAACAGGCTTTATTTTATGGGGCGGAAGCTTCTATATCGGTTCAGCCGCCTCGCTGTTCAAATTTGCGGCGATACAGTACCTGCTTCATTTAAGCCTTTCGGCGATGATTATATTTTTTACCGTCCTCACAGGCAGCTCCGCGTTCAGTATGACCCTCGGTATTCTTTTGTGCTCCGGGCTCTCTGTTCCGGTTTATTCCTTGATTAACAAGCTTGTTTATAATTTCAGGCCGGGACTCGGCTTTGACATAAACAAATTCCTGCCTGACGGCAATATAACACTGACAGGCATTGACGCTTCGGCGGAGGTTTTTCTGCGCGGCGCCGTTTCCGGAGCGGTATACGCCCTGATTTTTATTTTGCTTTCTATGCTTATTATGCAGAAAAGAGACGTCCGATAGGAGAAAGATTATGCTTATATGGGCTTCTGCCGCGACCGCCGCGGCAATTATCGCAGCGCTGATATTCGTTTCCTACCGTAGGCAGATTTCAGACATCTGTCGGCGGCTGGAATTTTTAAAGAACAATAAAACAAATATGAGGCTTACCGCCTCCCTTCCCTTCGGAGAGCTTAACCGCCTTATTGACGGAATAAACGAAATCATCGATATTTCGCACAGCACCGATCTTGAAACTATGCGCAGCGAAGCAGAGCTTAAGGAAGCCATAACCAGCCTTTCCCACGATATACGCACACCTCTTACCTCGATGGACGGATATATACAGCTTTTAGCGCAGGCTGATAACGAGGAGGAGCGGCGGCGCTACCTTTCGGTTATCCTGTCAAGAACCGAAAGCCTTAAAAACATGCTTGAGGAGCTTTTCACCTATACCAAGCTTCAAAACGAAAGCTATGTGCTTCCGCTTGAAAAAACGGATTTTTCAGCCTGCGTTTTTGACGCGGTATTTTCCTTTTACAATGATTTTGAAGAAAAGGGAATCGAGCCGGAAATCGATTTCACCGAAAAAAGACTTTTTATAAACGGCAACAGCGGCGCCTTGCGGCGCATATTGCAGAATATAATAAAAAACGCTCTTGAGCACGGTGAAAGCCGGATAGTTTTTTCAATGTACTGTGAGGGCGGCTCTGCATTTTTCAGATGCTCGAATAATTTCAACGGCGCCTGCAGAATAGACGCCGGACAGGTGTTCAAAAGTTTTTACAAGGCCGACCCCGCAAGGACAAATTCCTCCACCGGTCTGGGACTTGCCATTGCAAAGGGACTCACCGAAAAAACCGGCGGTTCAATATCCGCCGAGGTAAAGGCTTCCCTCTTTTCTGTCACCCTGCGTTTTTCCGAGCTTTAGTCCATTAAACATAGATTAAAACACTTTTTCCGCACAAAAGCGTACTGCCGCGCAGTATAGAAATCTGCGCGGCAGTACGCCGTTTTTTATACCTTTATTTTTCGGAGATTATTTCTTCCGCTTCGCTTTCTGTAATAACGCCGCACTTAACCATTCTGTCCAGCACCTGCCTCATACGCTGTAGGGCAAGCTCGGGGCTGCTGTCCGGCGAGTAGGCGGACGGAGCGTTCGGAAGCCCCGCGAGCATTACCGATTCATATTCCGTAAGCTCCGAAGGACTTTTGCCGTAATATCCGAGCGCCGCGTCGTGAATACCGTAATATCCGCTTCCGAAATAGATTGTATTTACATACAGCTCGAAAATATCCTCCTTGCCGTATTCCTTTTCAAGCGCCCGCGCCGCAAATACCTCGGCGAATTTGCGTTCCAGCTTTTTTTCCTGGGTGAAATATTCGTTTTTCATAAGCTGCTGGGTAATGGTACTGCCGCCCTCCGCGAAGGACATTGTTCTTATATCGTTGAAAACCGCCCTGCAGATTGCGATGGGATCAATCCCGCCGTGCGACATAAAGCGTTTGTCTTCAACCGAGATTACCGCATCGATATATATTTCCGGCAGCTCGTCATATTCGGTAAAGCCTTCCATACCGCGGATACCGTCAACCATCTTGCCGAGCGGCTTTGATTCCACCGCATCTTTATACATATTGTAGCCCTTTACACCGTAAACAAAGCATACGGCGGCAGACGCGGCTAATACCGCACAGAAAAGAACCAGCAGTGTTCTTCTTATTATTTTTCCTGCCTTTTCAGCCCGCGAATACTTCCTTTTCATTAAAATTCCTCTTTATCCTCCGTTTCCTCCAAGCCTGCCGCAAGACGGTCGACGCCCTTCCACACCGCTAATATAAGCGCGATAAGAACCACCGCCGGAACCGCCAGAACTCCTATAACCGCAAAGCCGATAAAGATTACGGCGCGGCTTATGATATTTAAGAAAATACGCTTTTTAGGCGCTGCATTAAGCGCCTTTTTTTCCGGAACGGCAGCAGTTTCGGAAAAATCCTCAGTATACTCACGCTCCCCGAGCCCGCTCTCAGGCAAATCGCTTGCGGTCATAATTCCGGACACCTCCGCCGCGTTCATTGCCTTGCACCGCTTACAATGGAAAAATAGGAGCGTGAGGTAATCTTGTAAACCAGCATATAAAACACCGCGAAGATCAGATAACAGCAGCAGGTGGTGATTACCAGAACCGGGAAATCGGTAAAGCTGAAAATCAGCATCAGCTTTCTTATTATCGGAAAAGCAAAGGCAAGATGCACTCCGGCGGTTATAAGCGGCAGGAAAAACACCGTCAGAATCTGTGAGTTTATACTCTTCTTTATTTCCTTTTTGGTCATTCCCACCTTCTGCATAATTTCAAAGCGGGACTGATCCTCATATCCCTCGGAAATCTGCTTATAGTAAATGATAAGCACGGCGGCAAAGATAAAGACGGCGCCGAGCAGTATTCCGAGAAAGAAAATTCCGCCGTTCAGACCGTAAAAGTAGGCGCGCTCGCTTGCCACACCCTCTACAATCAAATGAAAATAGGAATCGTCACCCAAGCTTTCCTCAAATGCCGAAAGACTCTCGGAAAGGCGGTTCTGAACAGCTATCTGCGTTTCATCGGAGCAGTCTAAATCAAAGCCGTAAAACCAGTCGTAGGAAACATACTGCTGCCCGCCGTCGTAGGTGTATTTTTCAAGGGGAGCTGTCACCTCGGCAAAATTCGAAACGAATATATACATAGACGGCATCACCTGCATGGCGTCCACCCCGTTATCGGCAAAATCTTCTGCCCGCTTTGCTATTTTAAGCGGCTCGCTGTCGCCCAGTGCGAGGGTATCATACTCATACTTTGTTTCCTTGGTGGTATAAATAATCGCCTCTCCGTCCGAAAGTTCCTCATTTTCTCCCAAAAGGCTGTTGTAATCCTCAAGCGGCACTATAAAAACCTGCCACAGATCGGCTATACCCGCAAGCGTTCCGCTG
The DNA here is from genome assembly GCA_944384845.1 of uncultured Clostridia bacterium. Taxonomy (GTDB): domain Bacteria; phylum Bacillota; class Clostridia; order Oscillospirales; family Acutalibacteraceae; genus UBA737. Next base: position 1,414 of record CALWUZ010000162.1, on the reverse strand, counting down.
TAAACCGGATCGTCGAGCGAGATACGGTCTTCGGTCAGAATGCCGCCGAAATCCGCCATACGGTAGCAGAGAACATTTTCCGGCTCGGCTCCGCCTTCACGCGCCGCACTAACCGCAAGCCCGATAACCTGATCCGATAAATCAGAGTCGAGCATATCTGCATCGCTGACATCGGCATTGAGATTTATGTTTCTCGGATACCTGTTGCGCAGGCTGCCCTCCACGCCGGTAAAAAGGCATACGGTCGAGGAAACCATTACCAGCACCATGGTGCATAGAATACATATTGATGCAAGTCCCGCGCCGTTGCGCTTCATTCGGTAAAGCATTGACGACACCGAGACAAAATGATTTGTTTTATAATAATATTTTTTATTCTTCTGAAGAACCCGGCAGAGAGTGACCGAGCCCGAAATAAAAAGTATATATGTGGCGACAATCACCATTGCCACCGCAGCAAAAAACAGCATCATAGCGGTTATTGGGTCTTGAATAGTTACCGCAAGATAATAAGCCGCACCGAGTATCAGCACGCCGATAACGGCGGCAAACCAGTTTGCCTTAGGCGGCTTTTCGCCGGTATTTTCGCTGCGAAGCAGCTCTATGGGATTGGTAAGATGTATCTGACGGAGCGTATTAAGATAAATCAGGCTGAAAATCACGACAAAAAGCAGAACAGTTCTGTAAATCGACTCAAAGCTCACTTTCATCGTAAAATCCGCTGTTCCGCCGAGCATTTTTATGAGCCCCAGCTCCGCCAGCTTTGAAAAAAGCATACCGCCGAGCAGACCTCCCGCCAGCGCAAAGAAAGCAATTATAAGCGTTTCAAGGAAAAGCACTAACGCGAGATTTTTCTTGCCGAGACCTAAAATGTTATACAGTCCGAATTCCTTTTTGCGCCTTCTTATAAGAAACGAATTGGTGTAAAAGAGGAATATCGTGCTGAACACGCACATAACTCCGAAGCCCATCCCGAGAAAGGACTGCACCGTCTGCCCGCCTCTTACTAAGGCAAAGCTCGGGCTGCTTGCCAAAAAGGCAATGATGTAGCACATCATAACCATGCCTACGCAGGTCAGGATATACGGCAGATAAAGCTTTTTATTTTTCTTTATTCCGGTCCACGCAAGCGTGCGGTAAAAGCCCTTTTTCATATGCCCTGACCTCCCGAAGCCAGCATGGTAAGCGTATCCGAGATTTTCTGATAAAGCTCGGTTTCACTGCTGTTTCCGCGGTATATCTGGTGATAGACCTCGCCGTCCTTTATGAAAAGCACCCGTCCCGCGTGGCTTGCCGCCTTTACCGAGTGGGTAACCATAAGCACAGTCTGACCGGAGCGGTTAATCACGCTGAAAAGGCGCAGCAGCTCATCGGTGGCTCTTGAATCGAGCGCGCCGGTCGGCTCGTCAGCCAG
>CALWUZ010000161.1 GCA_944384845.1 uncultured Clostridia bacterium | reverse complement strand
CTTTGGTTTAAAGCGACCGATTTCGGCTGCGATAAGGATTTTGTGCTTGTCCGCGCCAACGGCGTGCCTACCTATGTGGTGCCGGACATTGCATACCATTACAATAAGCTGGTAATAAGAAAATTCGACAAGGCGATAGATGTTTTGGGCGCCGACCATCACGGCTATGTTCCGAGGCTTAAAGCCGCGCTGACGGCGCTGGGCGTTGACGCGGGCAAGCTTGACGCCGTGCTAATGCAGATGGTGCGCCTTGTCCGCGGAGGGGAGGTCATAAAGGCCTCTAAGCGCTCCGGAAAGGCGATAACACTCGTTACTCTTCTTGATGAGGTTCCCATTGACGCCGCGCGCTTTTTCTTTAATCTGCGCGAACCGAACAGCCACTTTGATTTTGACCTTGACCTTGCGGTGAAGGAGTCAAATTCAAATCCGGTATATTACGTTCAGTACGCCTATGCCCGCATATGCAGCATAATAAGAAATCTTGAGGGAGAGGGAATATCCCGCCGCAAATGTCTGCCGGAGGAGCTTATGCTTCTTAAAGCGCCGGAGGAAAGGGAGCTTACGCTTCATATAGCGGCGCTGACAGACGAGATAATAGCTTCCGCAAAAACCTACGATCCGGCGCGGATTACTCATTATGTTTTGGAGCTTGCGACAAAATTCCATAAATTTTATGCTGCCTGCCGCGTAAAGGGCGTCGATGAAAGTCTGATGCAGGCTAGGCTTACTCTTTGCAGCGACACCGCGGCGGTTATAAAGAATGTGCTTACCCTGATGAAGATAACCGCCCCGGAAAAAATGTAAATACCGATAAGGAGCTTTAAAAATGCAGAATAAGGATATAAATCTGACAATGATAATGGACCTCTATGAGCTTACGATGTCCAACGGCATTTTTGAAAACGATATGCGGGATGCCGTGACATATTTCGATATGTTCTTCCGCCGCGTTCCGGACGACGGCGGCTACGCGATTATGGCGGGGCTTGAACAGCTTATAGAATATATGAACACTCTTGAGTTTTCAAATGAAGATATTGAATATCTCAGGAACCTGAAGCTCTTTTCGGAGGATTTTCTTAATTATCTCAGGAATTTTAAATTTACCTGTGATGTCTGGGCTGTGCCGGAAGGCACCGTCATTTTCCCGCACGAGCCGATTGTAACGGTAAGAGGTCCGGCGATTCAGGCGCTGCTGCTTGAAACCATGCTGCTGCTGACAATAAATCACCAGTCCCTTATCGCCACAAAGGCCAACCGTATCGTAAGAGCGGCGGACGGCAGACCAGTAATGGAATTCGGCGCAAGGCGCGCCCATGGCTACGGCGCGGCATATTACGGCGCGAGAGCCGCAATTATAGGCGGCTGCACCGGCACTTCATGCCTTCTCACTGCAAAGGATTTCGGCGTTCCTGCCTCAGGTACAATGGCGCACAGCTGGGTTCAGCTTTTTGACGATGAATATACCGCCTTTAAAACCTATGCGGAGCAATATCCCGATTCCTGCATGCTGCTGGTCGACACATACAATGTTTTAAAATCGGGTATTCCCAACGCTATTAAGGTTTTTGACGAGGTTTTAAAACCTCTCGGAAAACGTCCCGTAGGCATACGCATAGACAGCGGCGATATAACCTACATTACAAAGCGCGCGCGCAAAATGCTCGACGAGGCAGGCTACAGCGACTGTAAAATCTGCATTTCAAACTCGCTTGATGAATATCTTATACGGGATATGATTTTCCAGGGTGCCAGGGTCGACAGCTACGGCGTCGGAGAGCGTCTTATAACCGCTTCAAGCGAGGCGGTTTTCGGCGGAGTTTATAAGCTTGCCGCGGTGGAGAAGAACGGCGAAATAATACCGAAGATCAAAATAAGCGAAAACCCCTCGAAAATAACCCTGCCCGGCGTAAAGATTCCATGGCGGCTTTACGACCGCGAAACAGGAAAGGCGATAGCCGACGTTATTACGCTCGGATATGAAAAAATCAGCTCCGATGAGCCGTATGAGCTGTTTGACCCCGACCACACCTGGAAGCGCAAAATAGTCAGCGATTTTATAGCTAAAAAGCTTCAGATAAAAATATTTGAAAAGGGAAAGCAGATTTACACTTCTCCGTCCGTCAGGGAAATTTCCAAGTACCGTGCCGAGCAGGTAGAGTCGCTTTGGGATGAGGTTACAAGGTTTGAAAACCCGCACACATACTATGTTGATCTTTCGGAGGACCTGTGGGAGCTGCGCCATAATCTTTTGAACAGTCTTTCATAACCGGGATAAAGCATGGTTTAACATGAAAAATAAAATTTGCGGCATAAAAAGGAAAGGAATTGAAAATTTATTATGAAAAAAATAATCAGTATATTTATCTGCGCCGTTATGCTGTTTTCCTTTGCCGCCTGCGGCAGAGGTGACGACAGCAGCGATACAGCAGCCGTGGATATAGAGTATTTCGCGGGACTGGGAGAAATTCCTGACTGCCCGTACAGACTCGGCGAAGATATAGACGCGCTGCAGAGCACCCTTTCTGCCGAGGAAAAGACCGCTGTGGAAGCCGGAGAGGACTATGTCTATCTGGTGACAGAGGGTGAAAAAACCGTGCAGATAAATAACGGCGCGTATTTATATTACTATGAAAAGGATAAAAAAGAAAACGGCGTGTCGTATATCGCGGCGTTAAATTCGGCTTACGGCTTTGAAAACGGAGCTTCCGTGCTTGAAGTTAAGGAGGCTCTTTCCGGATTTGAATACACCGAGGAAGACGCGGATTCAGATAACGTTTTCTTTATTTTGGGATTTTCCGGCGGCTCGGTCTTAAAATATACCTTTGACAATATTGTCATAATGTTTGTATTTGAAGACAATATGCTTTGCGCCGCCGCTATTTATGATACAGATAACTGGACTTTATAAAATTAGGAGAAATTATGTCAGCAATTATTGAAGAAAAAAACGCTACTCTTCCGGTGCTCGCCCTGAGAGGTCTTGTCGTCTTCCCGGGAACGGTGCTTTCCTTTGACGTTGGCAGGAAAAAATCCGCTGCGGCGCTTAAATACGCGATGGAGCGCAATCAGCTTGTTTTTGCCGTCGCTCAGAAGGACCTTTACGTTGAGAGCCCGGAAAATGATGATTTGTATGAAATGGGCTGCGTTATAAAAATACGCCAGATACTGAAAATTTCCGAAAATGTGGTCAAGGTGCTGGTAGAAGGTCTATACCGCGCCCGCCATATCGGTCTTTCGGAGAAATCCGGATTTTTGATTTCCGATATTGAAAAAGTCGGGGATAAACAGATAAAGAACCGCCCGGTATACATAGAAACGCTGCTGCGGCGCGTAAGAGCCCAGTTTGAAAAATATGTGTCGGTGTATTCCAATATTTCTTCCGATGTGGTTATGCGCATTGCGGAAACGTCGGATATAGGGTATTTATCGGATTATATAGCTTCAAACGTTCCGGCGCCGTATGACGACAAGCAGTATGTGCTCGAGCAGACCGATCCGGTGCGCAGGGCAAAAATACTTATCGAAATGCTCGACAAGGAGCGTGAGATAGGGGAAATAGACCGCCGCATAAACGAAAAGACCAAGGCCGCTATCGATGAAAATCAGCGTGAATATTACCTGCGCGAGCAGATAAAGGCTATAAGCTCCGAGCTGTACGGCGACGAAACCGCAGATGAGATTGAAGAATATCATTATAAGATAGACAGTCTCAACGCCGACGACAGCGTCAGGGAAACGCTGAGGTCGCAGGTAAACAAGCTTGCCAAAATGCCCGGCGGCTCGCATGAGGGAACGGTGTTAAGAAACTATCTTGACACCTGCATCGAACTTCCGTGGAACAGCGTAACGGCAACCTCGTCGGATATAAAAAAGGCGGAAAGAATACTAAACCGTGACATTTACGGTATGGAAAAGGTTAAGGAAAGAATACTTGAAATGCTTTCTGTCTACGCTGTAGCTCCGGATATAAAGGGACAGATAATATGCCTTGTCGGGCCTCCCGGAGTCGGAAAAACCTCAATAGGCAGAACTATTGCCGAATGTATGGGCAGAAAATTCTCTCGTATATCTCTTGGCGGTGTTCACGACGAGGCTGAGATACGCGGTCACAGAAAGACATATATAGGCGCTATGCCGGGAAAAATAATCGAAGCCGTAAAGCGCGCCGGAAGCGGAAATCCTTTGATTCTGCTTGATGAGATCGACAAGCTGGGAAGCGACTATAAGGGTGACCCGTCCTCCGCGCTGCTTGAAGCCCTGGATCCCGAGCAGAATAACACATTTACGGACCATTATATAGAAATCCCGTATGATCTCAGCCGCACCGTGTTTATTGCCACAGCCAATAACGCTGATACTATTCCTGCGCCGCTGCTGGACCGTATGGAGGTAATAGAGCTTGGCAGCTATACGCGGGAGGAAAAGCTCAATATAGCAAAAAAGCATCTTGTTAAAAAGGAAATTGAGCGCCATGGTCTTAATAATAAAATAATCAAAATTTCAGATGACGCGCTTTATTCGCTTATAGACTTTTACACAAGGGAAGCGGGAGTTCGTAAATTAGAACGCGCTATCGCCGCGCTTTGCAGAAAGTCTGCTAAGCTTATAGCCTCAGGAGAGGAAAAAAGAGTTGTTATCAAAGCGGACGATGTAGTTAAAATGCTCGGAAGACACCGCTATAAGCCGGAAGAGATCCTTGAAAAGGACGAGGTGGGCATTATTAACGGTTTGGCTTGGACCTCCGTCGGAGGAGAAATAATGCAGCTTGAAATCACCTCGATGCCCGGAACGGGAAAAATCGAGCTGACCGGCTCTTTGGGCGACGTCATGAAGGAATCGGCAATAGCGGCAGTGAGCTATGTGCGCTCAAACGCGGACAGACTGTCAGTCGACCCGGATTTTTATAAGAACCGTGATATACATATCCACGCAACTGAGGCGGCAGTTCCGAAGGACGGTCCCTCCGCGGGAGTTACTATGACCGTAGGTCTTGTTTCCGAGCTTACAGGAAGACCCGTAAAACGGGATGTCGCAATGACAGGCGAGGTTACTATACGCGGCAGGGTGCTGCCGATAGGCGGACTTAAGGAAAAATCGATGGCGGCGTACAGAGGCGGCGTGAAGACCGTATTTATCCCTAAGGACAATCTTCCGGACCTTGAAGACGTTGACGTGGCAGTTAAGGAAAATCTGCGTTTTATTCCGGTGTCAAATGTTGACGAAATTATCTGTCAGGCGCTTGAAAATCCTGATTCCGCCGGTAAAAAAAGCGATAAGACGGTAATAATAAACAATATGATGCACGAAACCGCTTCAAACAGAATAAGTCAGTAAGACGGTGAAAATATGAATTTCAACAATGCTGTTTTTGAAAAGGCTTTTGCTTTGGCAAATCAGCTTGAAGCTTCGGATTTGCCTGAATTTTGCTTTTGCGGACGTTCAAACGTCGGAAAATCTTCGCTGATAAACAGGCTTTTAAACAGAAAATCCTTAGCGCGGGTCAGCTCAAAGCCCGGAAAAACGGGAACCGTAAATTTTTACCGCACAGACTCGGTTCGTCTTGTTGATCTGCCTGGCTACGGATACGCGAAGGTTTCCCTTTCCGAAAAGGACCGCTGGGCAGAGCTTATGGACGGATATTTCGGCTCGGGACGCAATATCGTTATGGCTTTTCAGCTTATAGATATGCGTCATCCCGTTTCGGAGTTTGACATTTCTATGCTTGATTTTCTCAGTCAGATGAAAATCCCGTATACGGTCGTTCTCACAAAGTCCGATAAGCTGAATAAATCTGAGACCTTAAACCGTCTGTCGCTTATAAAAAATGAACTCGGCGTTTTAGGAGAAAATGTACGGATAATCCCTTTTTCGGCATATAATAACGAAGGTACGGAGGAAATCCGCAGAATCATAGAAGCCTCGGTTTGATTTTTATTGACACCGCATAATAAAAATGATATAATTTTTCATGGTAAAGGCTTTGATGGAGAGAAGTAATACTGCTTAAAGACGCAAAGAGAGCCGGCACTGGTGTGAATCCGGCCGTCCCGCAGTATGAATAACACTCCGGAGCTGCAATCCGAACGCCGACAGGTCAGTAGGTGCGCCGTAATGATGCGTTAAATCAAGCCTGTTTATCAGGTTAAAGTGACCTTTTCAAGGTAAATTAGGTGGCACCGCGGATAGCGTCTATTCGTCCTAATTCTATGGGACGGTAGACGCTATTATCTTATAAAGGAGTATTTTTATGAAGCATACGGATATTATTGAAATCTTTGAGAACGCGGCATTTATCGGAAGCGAAGTCACAGTCTGCGGCTGGGTCAGGACCTCGCGCGATTCCAAAAATATGGCTTTTATCGAGCTTAACGACGGAACAAGTCTTAAACATCTGCAAATTGTAATAAACAAAGCGGAAATTCCGGATACCGCCGAATATATGAAGCTCGGCTCTTCGCTTAAGGTAATCGGAACGGCGGTAAAATCCGCCGTTGCCGCTGATTCTGTTGAAATCAACGCCAAGGAAATAGTGGTATTGGGAGAATGCCCTCCGGATTATCCCCTGCAGAAAAAGCGTCATACGCTTGAGTATTTAAGGACCATACCGCATTTAAGGGTAAGAACCAACACCTTTAATGCAGTTTTCAGAGTACGTTCGGTTGTCTCCGCCTGTATTCATGAATTTTTTCAGTCACGGCATTTTGTGTATATCCATACGCCGCTTATTACCGCGAGCGACTGTGAGGGCGCGGGAGAAATGTTCAAGGTCACGACCATAGGCTACAGCGGCCTTTACAAAAATGAGGAAGAATATTACGCCGCTGACTTTTTCGGCAAAAAGGCATCGCTGAGCGTTTCCGGTCAGCTTGAGGGCGAAGTCGCCGCTATGGGACTCGGCAAAATATACACATTTGGACCGTCCTTCCGCGCTGAAAAAAGCAATACGCCAAGACACGTCGCGGAATTTTGGCATGTCGAGCCGGAGGTGGCTTTTGCGGAGCTTTCCGATATAATTGAAATTGCCGAGGCGCTTATAAAGCATATCATAAACACAGTGCTTGAAAAATGCCCGGATGAGCTTAAATTCTTCGACAGGCATTTTGAAAACGGTCTTATCGAAAAACTGAAAAGCGTGGCAAGTCACGATTTCGCGGTTATGACATATACCGAGGCTGTGGAGCTGCTTAAAAAATCCGGTCAGGATTTCCAGTATCCGGTAGAATGGGGCTCCGACCTTATGACTGAGCACGAGCGCTATATTTCAGAGGAAATATGCAGGAAGCCGGTTTTTCTTACCGATTATCCGAAAGAAATAAAATCGTTTTATATGAAGCAGAATGCAGACGGAAAAACAGTCGCCGCTACCGACCTGCTTGTGCCCGGAGTAGGGGAGATAATAGGCTGCAGCGAGCGTGAAGCGGATCTTGACAAGCTGCTTGACGCTATGAAATCGCGCGGAATGACCCTTGACGAATATGAGCACTATATTGCGCTGCGCCGTTTCGGTTCGGTGCCTCACAGCGGTTTTGGTCTCGGACTTGAGCGAATCATAATGTATGTCACCGGAGTACAGAACATCCGAGATGTTATTCTCTATCCGCGCACGGCAGGCAGTATTTCATAATAAAAAGGGGTTATAGATATGGATAAATATGTTTCAAAGCTTAGCGAATTTGATACCCAGAGCGCCATTGCGATGGTTAAGGATAAATTTTCCACAGAGCTTTGTGCCTCCCTTGATCTTTCAAGGGTATCGGCGCCTTTATTTGTAAAAAAGGGCTGCGGAATAAATGACGATTTGAACGGCACCGAGCGTCCGGTAGATTTTGATATAAAGGAAACCGGCGAAATAGCTGAGGTCGTTCACAGTCTCGCAAAATGGAAGCGTATGGCGCTTATGCGATACGGCTTTCCGCTGCATACTGGTCTTTATACCGATATGAACGCTATCAGGCGCGACGAAATCTGTGACAGAGTTCATTCAATATATGTCGACCAGTGGGACTGGGAAAAGGTTATATCAGCTGAGGACCGTAATGAAGAATATCTTAAAATGACGGTAAGAAGCATCTACGGAGCTATGCTGCGCACTGCGCGTGCCGTTACGGAAAAATACAGCTGCCTCGATAATTATCTGCCGTCCGCTATAAGCTTTATTTCTACATATGAGCTTGAGGAAAAATTTCCTGATTTAACACCTAAGGAGAGGGAAGACCGTGCTGCTAAGGAATATGGGGCGGTATTTATAATGAAGATAGGTGGAAGACTGAGGAACGGGCAGAAGCATGACGGCAGGGCGCCGGACTATGACGACTGGTCGCTTAACGGCGATATAATAGTTTATAACCGCGTGCTTGACTGCGCCTTTGAAATTTCCTCTATGGGTATACGGGTTGACAGGAAAAGCCTTATAAAACAGCTCAAAGCCGAAAATGCCGAGGAACGTCTGAATTTTGAATTTCACAGGCTGCTGATTTCAGGCGCTCTGCCTTTAACCGTAGGCGGCGGAATAGGTCAGTCAAGACTTTGTATGCTTTTGCTTGAAAAGGCTCATATAGGAGAAGTTCAGGTGTCTATCTGGCCTGAAAAGGAAATTTTAAAATGCAGAAAAGAAGGAATCTTTTTGCTTTGATAATTTTATACTTAAGATAAACGGAAGGAATTGAGCTTCAAAAGAAATGAAAGAAAAAAATAAAGGAAACAATATCGCTTCAAGCGGCAAAAATTTTGATAAATCCAAATTTTTTCATCACTGGAGGATTATTGCCCTGTATCTGGTTCTGTATGATATTCTTGCTATAAATTTTTCATACTTTTTTGCACTTTGGATTCGTTTTGACCTTAAATTTTCACAGATACCTGAAATATATTTTGAAGCCTTCTTAAAATTCGCGCCGTTTTATACCGTGTTTTCATTGGCTGTTTTTTACGCTCTGCGGCTGTATAACAGTCTTTGGCGCTTTGCAAGCTTCAGCGAGCTGAACCGTATACTTGCAGCCACGGTTATTACGACTTTATTCCATATTTTCGGAATTACGGTTTTTCTGCGCCAAATGCCTATGACATACTATTTTATCGGCGCGTTTATGCAGTTTGTGCTTACAGTTCTTGTACGTTTCATATACCGTTATATAACGCTTGAAAGACAAAAGCTCCAGAAAAAATCTGTTTCAGAGCATAATGTAATGATAATCGGCGCCGGCGCCGCCGGACTTATAGTTATCAGAGAGCTTAAGAGCTCAGACGAGCTTCAGGCCCTTCCGGTTTGCGTTATTGACGACAATCCGAATAAATGGCACAGACAGATTGACGGCGTACCGATAGTAGGCGGAAGGGATAATATTTTACAGGCGGTAAAAAAATATAATGTTGATCAAATTATGTTTGCAATTCCTTCTGCGTCGCAGGAGGATAAGCGCGATATTTTGAATATCTGCAAGGAAACCGAATGCAGGCTTATGAGTCTGCCGGGTATTTATCAGATTGCAAACGGAGATGTGCTGTTAAGCAAAATGAAGCCGGTCGCGGTTGAGGATTTGCTCGGCCGCGAATCTATAAAGGTAAATATGGAGGAAATCTGCCGATATATCACAAACAAAACCATTCTTGTTACAGGCGGCGGAGGTTCTATAGGAAGCGAGCTCTGCCGTCAGATAGCCTCTCACAGTCCAAAGCATCTTATAATTTTTGATATTTATGAAAACAATGCATACGCTATTGAGCAGGAGCTTAACAGAAGCTTTCCGAAGCTTAAGCTTACCGTTCTTATCGGTTCAGTAAGGGACAGCGGCCGCGTAAATCAGATTTTTGAAGACTATAAGCCGGAAATCATATATCATGCCGCGGCGCATAAGCATGTGCCGTTAATGGAAACAAGTCCGAACGAGGCTATAAAAAATAATGTAATCGGAACCTATAAAACTGCGTATGCCGCCCTTAAAAACGGCGCGCAGCGATTTGTCCTGATAAGCACTGACAAGGCTGTTAATCCCACAAACATAATGGGCGCCAGCAAGCGTATCTGCGAAATGGTTATACAAAGTATGGACGTTATAAGCAGATACGGACGTTTTGATCTTCTGCCGCTTTTAAACTCTCATATCGATGACCTTGAAGCTGAAGGCGCCGTGTTTGAAGCTGACGGCAGTAAAATTCCGTATAATGAAAACGACGGTTCTGAGCTTAATGTCAGCAGCGTTAAAAATAAGGATCGAACCGGTACGCAGTTTGTAGCGGTTCGTTTCGGAAATGTTTTAGGCTCAAACGGCTCAGTTATTCCTCTGTTTAAAAAGCAGATAGAGGAGGGAGGTCCGGTAACCGTTACCCACCCTGATATAATCCGTTATTTTATGACTATACCGGAAGCTGTAAGTCTTGTTCTTCAGGCAGGAGCATATGCCTGGGGCGGTGAGGTTTTTGTGCTTGATATGGGCGCTCCAGTTAAAATAGACACGCTGGCAAGAAACTTAATCAGGCTTTCGGGATATGTGCCGGATGTCGATATTAAAATCTGTTATACCGGACTCAGAAAGGGTGAAAAGCTATTTGAGGAACGCCTTATGGCTGAAGAAGGCATGCGAAAGACTGACAATGATTTGATTTATATCGGAAAACCTGTGCCGTTTAATGTCAAGGCGTTTTTTGAACAGCTTGACAGACTTGCGGAGGCGGCTTATAAAAACAGTGATAATATCGTCAAATTGGTTCAGCGTATCGTACCCACATTTACGCCTGTAGGCAATAATCCCACAGGAGATGAACTGAAAGACAGCGATGCATGGAAAGCAGAAAACGCAGAAATAAATAACTCATTTTTATGATAACTACACCGAAAAAGAATAAGCCCCTTATTTCGTTACTTTTTTAACAAAATAAGGGGCGAAAATTTATAAAACCAAGCCAATAAAAATTATAAGAAATATAGAAACACTTTATTTACTGAATATTTAGTTTCAATATTTACCGCTGTTTTAAAATCAGAGTTCAAAATCAGTTTATTATTCGTAAAGTATAATTTAATTTTTATATTTAAAATTTTGCGGCGGTATATCTTTTTAATCTATTGCAGGTGTTTTTGAACGAATATTAAAGATAAGCTTAATGATTTATATTTATCGAAAAAGCTGTGAGCTTGAAGAGAGTAAAAAAGAATTGGATTACCAGAGAAAATTTCGTCCTTGTGACAGCTTGGATTTATACGAGATAATGCGGCAGGACATAGAAATAGAATGCTATAATCAAATAGTCAATGATTTATATAGTATCGTACTAAATTGTAAATAGGCTCTGTAATGAGTGCTTTGAAATTACTCCCCTGAATTATACTAAATATTCATTTAGTATAATTGACGCTATCAATTACAAGCGTCCTCCTCGGGCGTACTAAATGCGCGTTTTGTAACGTTCGGCTTGTGCTACTCCTTTCGCCTGTTCCCGCCGTTCTCAGCTTTCTTATATCTTTTATACATAGTTAAGAACGGCGAAAACTATTAAAAAACAATCAGGACGCCTTGTCTATTTCAGATTTATATGCCATATCAGACGCTGTTGAAAGCATATTTTCAGCAAATATTCCGTAGCCGCTTGCAGGATCATCAATCAGTACATGCGTTACCGAGCCTATAAGCTTGCCGTTTTGAATTATCGGGCTTCCGGACATACCCTGCACAATTCCTCCGGTGAGTTCCAAAAGCTCCTTATCGGTTACGGTTACAATAATATTTTGTGTGGGCGATAAAAACGATGAGCTGCGTTTTTTTATCCGGCAGGAATAAAGCTTTGGCGTTGTACCGTCAACCGTGCAGAGTATCTGCGCCTCGCCGTCTTCTACCTCCTGTTTTAAAGCTACCTCGGTAAGATTTGAAAGATTTATATTGCCTTTTAAAAAGCTGTATACCCCGTTTTCAGTATTGCTGTCAATAGCGCCTATCGAATTATAAGTGAATCTGCCTTTCAGCTGCCCGGGACTTCCTGTTCCGCCTTTTTCAACGCCTATAATCTCGGCGCTTACGAGTTCGCCGCTGTTAAGCTGCAATAGCTCCTCAGTATCTTCATCGCATATTCCATGACCGAGACCGCAGACCACTCCGGTCGCGGGGCTGTAAAAAGTAAGCGTGCCTATACCGGCGGAGCTGTCGCGCACCCATAACCCAATTTTATAGGTGCCGGTTTCCTTTGATATTACGGCCGAAAAATTTATTATTTTAGTCTCGCCGTTTCTTTTGATTTCAAATTTCATACGATTTCCGGCGGAAGCCTCGACAACCGAGCTTAACTCTTCATTTGTAAAAACCTTTTTGCCGTCTACCGAAACTATATAGTCTCCTTTTTTTATTCCGGCTGACTGCGCCGGATTTACGCTTCCGTTTTCGGTCTCAACTGTTGTCATATCTATTACCAATACGCCGTCGGTGTACAGCTTCATACCGAAAGGCGTACCGAGCACCGCCACATGCATTTCGTCAACTACCTCTACGTTGACCGTAGAAAACGGTATTATTCCGAACGCCTTAAGCTCAACGTTAAATTCTTCGCCGATATTATTGGTTTTGCCGCTTTGGGACAGCTTCATTCCCTCGTATACGGCTGTTATAGGAACTGCCGTATCGAAATCAAGCATATCTCCCCTTTTTATTTTATATTCCTCGCTTAAAGTTGTGTCAAGATATATAATTGCCGAAAAAATCACCGTGTCAATAATCAGCAATATAAAAAATACCGTTTTAGATAAAACACGCATAAACTTCAAAATAAATCACTTCCTATGATTTATTCTGCGCATTTTAATCCGATATAACAATTACAAAAAAAACCGCCGAAAAAATTTTTTCAGCGGTTTTTTTATTAAAAAAATCCTCTTTTAGGACGCACGTTATACTGTGCGGAATCGGTTGTTACCAGTACGGTCTCCTGCCCTATCACTTCAATTTCCGCCCAAGGGATAACGATATCCTCATCGTGACCTAAAATACCGAAAAAACGCGGTCTTCCGGGTATTATTATCGCGGTCAGCGCACCGTCCGCGGTATTGAATTCCACATCGTAAACATAACCTAAAACGCATCCGTTTTTGATGCAGACAACCTGCTTGTTTCGTAAATCCGCTATTCTGCAGCCCATATACTCACTCCCTGTAATGCTCTACAAGAAAATATATGCTGCAAAAAGAGTTTTTAGTCTTCAAACACGTTTTCAGGCTCTTCCTCGGGTGGGGTTTCGCCTTCAGGAACCTCAACAGGTTTTTTGGCGACTTCAATGCCCAAATCATGGCGCTTGTCAATATCCTCGTCCGGATGCTCGAGATAATACGGGTCAATTATATATTTTTTGATTGCGGGGAAAGTACAGTACTGCACCAGCAAGAATCTGAACGACGGATAAAGAAGCACATACAGCAGCAGCTCAAAGGTGAGCACTACGAAAAAGTACGGAAGCAGAAGGAAAATCAGCGCAATATTTATTGCATATATCAGCAGAATTACAAAAAAGCAAAGCAAATTCATCTTCATATTTATAAAAACAAATTTAAAGCTGTTTTTATATATCTGCTTAAGAGAAAATTTAAAGGTTATCATAAGCGTCCATATGTAATAATTCATTACTGTAAAAATGAAAAGCATGCAGAGTGCGATCCCGAGACCTATAGAGCTCATTATGCCGGAGCCTGATTCGGTGTCGGAGGTAAAGAAGAAATATATATCAAAGGCGAGTATCAGGTTTATAAGAGTGTTTATTATTCCAGCCGGAAGCGCCTGCTTCCAGTTTTTCTTAATAGTGTCAATTAAATCGCTGACACCGAAGGAATGCTTGTCGCGCGCGATATTGCGGGTGACATTTGTTATACCGGCGGAGGCGAGACCGTTTGTCAGAATCGGCAGTGAAATAATAAAGTAAACCAGATTAATAACAATAAATTTCCAGAAATTCCGAAAGAAGGTCTCAAAAAAAACAATAAAGGTTTTCTTTTTAGGGGCGTTTTTTGAAATCCCCGGACCCTCTTTTTCATAATTGAATAAACCAAAAAAACCAGCCATTTGTATACTCCTGTTTATTTTTTCTTATAGACAAGCTTCTCGCCTATGGAGAAATTATTGTATCCGAGAAGATAAGCGGCGCCCGCGACCGCAGGTATAAGCAACGGAAGGATAAATAACAGCAGAAGACGCCAGAGTGCGAGGTCGGAAACCGCGATGGTACCCGAAACGATAATATCAATGAATGAATAAAACGAAGAATTAAGAAACTTATAAAGCGCCATCGGGAAGGACGGCATAACGCCGTATTTCGCGGCAACTAAAAACAACAGGAATATATAATGAGGAATAACAGCCAGGGCTCCGATTTTAAAGCCCTTGAGCTTGTCCTCCTTTTTATGCTTGAATCTGACAAGATTGCTGTCGTTAGTACCGAGCTGCCATATCTTAGGATAAATAAATGAAATAAGTATCAGTGTGCAGAAAATCTGTGAAACAGTTAAAAAGACAACCGTTCCGGCACCGGAGATTTCGGAACGTATAGTCGAAGTGACAATATCGTAGCCCTGCTCTTCATAAACCTGTCTTTGCGTATCGTCGCCGTCTTCATAATAATATTTATAAAGCTCCGTCTGTTCGCTTGAAGTGCTTGTGGTTCCGTATGCGGTATAACCGATATTTTTTGAAAAAACAGCCGTAGTAAGCACACTGAACGAGATAACGACAAAAAAACACATAATATTCACTATTATGGTTTTTAAAAACAGCGAACCGCCGTTTTTGAGCAATTCCTTCATAAGCACACCTATTTTCAAAATATACTTTATATATTATAATGCATATAAAAAATAAATGCAAGAACGACAGTATGTCTTCCTGCATTTTTAATAATTTATTTACAATATAATAATCAGCGTGATAATTCCTGCCAACAGAACAGCCGCGCCGCCGAGTACCAGCGCCCGTATCCGTTTTTTCCGCTGTATGCGCCTGCGAAGGGCTTTCCTTTCCGCATATGAATCGTCATAATTAAAAGAAAAGCTGCCTGCCGCTTTTTTCAGCTGCTTCGCGCTCAGGGTTCCGTATTCCGGTGTAACATAAAATACTATTTTTTCAAACAGCTTGCTTCCGGTGTTATTTACAACGATAACAGTTTTGCTTACGCCTTTTACCATAATTTTGCCCCTTTGCTTTTAGTAATTATATTGTGGGCAAAAAAAGGAAATTATATTCAGGTTTACATAAAAAATGTGGATAACCCGGTGGAAAAGTCTATTAACTCCCTGTTTGTGGGAAAAAGTTATCCACCGAGGCGCTCGGTTTTTTTTTTTTTTTTAATTAAAAGTATAATGTATGTAAAAATTCCTGCCGGTTATTTATCCGGATCATAGCTGCGTCCGTTAAGAAAGGCAACAGTTCTTTCCACGGCGTCCCTGCTGCTTCCCCAGTCCGCCCCCTCCTTGCTGCGGTAATCGTACATCGCGCAGTATTTTGACAAATCCTCATACAGGGCGCCTGAATACGCCGCTGTAATTCTGTTAAGGTTTTCAGCAAATTCCGAACCGTAGCGGCGCATATCCTTTTTTGAAACGCCGTTTAGAAGCCTTTCATAATGCGGAAGACAGAACATAGGCTGACCGTTAAACATATCTCTGAAGTCTCTTTCTGACTCATAGCAGCGATAAACGGTGTCTATCATTCTGGAAAGCCCCCACTCTATTTTGGTGCATATAAAGCAGGTGTCTGAAATTTGTTTGGCGCTCTCCCCTTTTTTACGGTCGGAGTTAAAAAGCTTTTTCTTAAAAATACCGCTGTTTATTTCGTTTATATGTGTCTGAAGCATCAGCGCGAGCTGAAGCCTCCCCCGCCGCGACATCATTTTTCCGTAATGATACTCGCAGAATCCGGTTTTGTTGGTTTCAATGCGCACGTCCGGCTCCATCATAGCGTCGCCTAAAATATAATCGGTCATGCGCTCCTCTATCGTGTCCCGCATGCGGCATATAGGACATCCGTCCTTCTTTTCAAATATTTCGCTTACCGGTATGGTGCAAATGTCGTCTCTCATAGCTTTTCTCCTGATAAAATAATATTGATATTTTTTTAAAAACCCTTATAATAAGAAAAGGGTGATAACATGTTTTCCGCAAAATTCGACAATAATAATGTATACATATCAGATATAGGCGATTTTGACCTGCCGCACACACTTGACTGCGGGCAGGCATTCCGCTGGGAGGAGTGTGAAAGCAACCGCTGGCGCGGAGTTGCATTTGGCAGGTATCTCGAGCTTGAAAGGCTTGAGAACGGCACCGTGGTTCTTTACAACGTCACAAAAAACGATTTTGAAGACGTGTGGCGGAATTACTTTGATCTTGACCGCGACTATTCCGAAATCATAAGGATTATCAGCGACGATGAGACCCTCCGGCATGCCGCCGAATACTCCCACGGAATAAGAATATTGAATCAGGAACCGTGGGAGACGCTTTGCTCATTTATTATTTCACAGAATAACAATATCAAGCGTATTAAAGGAATAATCTCAAGACTTTGCGAGAGCTTCGGCGAAGATATGGGCGGCTGGCACACCTTTCCCGAAGCCGGAAAAATAGC
>CALWUZ010000160.1 GCA_944384845.1 uncultured Clostridia bacterium | reverse complement strand
AATCGTGAGCGAATCCCCCTCCTTATAGTTAAGCGACTCGTTGATTGTCATATTAGCCGCTATATACCACTCATAGTCGGAAACAATTTTTCCTATTACGCCGTCAGGTACCTCCTCGGCTTCGATTCCGCTCAGAAATTCCGGAGTGACGCCGTCCAGATTATCGCAGCTCAGCACGTTTTCATAGCCGTCGGCCTTTGAAACAAAATAGCCCGACTCCGCCGCCTTTACCGTACCCTTGGCTGCGGGAAGCGAAGAAGAAAGCGTCGACTGAGTTGCCTTCAGCTCCTCAAGCTGGGCGGAAAAATCGGTGGTCTGACCCATGGCCGCCTTCTGCCTGTTCATTGCTGACAGCAGCGCCTGTGAGCAGTCCGCAAAATTTTCGTAATTTCCGTTCGCGCCGCTTACAATAAGATTATTCAAGCTCTGGCGCGCTTTCGCGTTAAGCATATCAAGATCTGCCGCTTCCAAATCGTTATAGCTCAGCATTTCTTCTATATCGGCTATTTTTGCGTTTACGGAATCTATTTCTCCGAGCGTTATGGAAGCCGACTCGCTGTCGTATATATTTGCTATCACTCCGTCCTTGGCGACGCGGCTGCCGTCGCTCACCACAAAATGCATTACCCCGTCCTGAGCGGCGGTAACAAGCGTTTCGCTGCGTATGATAAGACCGGTGATATTAAGACCGTCGGCGGCCTCATAGTAAACCGCCGTTTCGGTTTTTACCGGACTGTAAACCGAGGAAATAAACTGATGTCCCGCAAAAACCGCAACAAGCAGAATAATCAAGCCCTTAAGCAGCGACGTTCCCTTCACACCGTATCCTTCCCTTCCAAAAATTTTTCAATTATGACTGCCGCCGCGGCGGTTACGTCCTCCGTCTCGTCGGCATATATCCAGTTTATCCTTTTATCCCTGTTAAACCATGTAAGCTGTCTTTTGGCATAACGCCGGGTCTGGCGCTTTAAATTTTCCGCGGCTTCCTCAAGGCTTAATCTGCCCTCGGTATATCCCGACAGCTCCTTATGCCCTATAGCCTGAAGCGCTCCGCCGCCCTTGCGCTCAAGCGCGGCGCGCGTTTCCTGCAGAATACCGTTTTCAAGCATTTGCTCGGCGCGCAGGTTAATTCTTTCATAAAGTCTTTCCCTGTCGCGGAATGTCACTCCTATCATCAGCGGCTCTATGTATTTTACGCCGCCGTGCGAAAGAGCGTTCCGGCTAGTCACTGTATGTCCGGTAAGCTGATAAACCTCAAAGGCGCGGATTATCCTGCGGCGGTTATTCGGATGAAGCCTCGCCGCGGAATCGGGATCGAACTGGGAGAGCCTTCTGAGCATTTCCTCCGCCCCAATCTCGTCAAACTGCTTATTCAGGCTTTTTCTCAGCTCCGGGTCGGTCTGCTCCGGTACAAACTCGGTATTGTCCGCAAGGGAGGTTATGTAAAGCCCCGTACCGCCGACGACAAGCGGAAGCCTGCCGCGGCCGTTTATTTCGCTTATCCTCTCACGCGCCGCTTTTACATAATCCGCAACCGAAAAGCTTTGCTCCGGCTCCAAAAATTCGAGCATATAATGAGGTATCCCCCTCATTTCGGCTTCGTCGGGCGCCGCGGAGGCTATATGTATGCCCTTGTAAATCTGCATCGAATCCGCCGAAACTATTTCCCCGCCGAATCTCTCCGCCAGAGCGACGCCGAGCGCCGTTTTGCCCGAGGCGGTGGGACCTGTTATAAAAACTGTTTTTATAGCGCTCATTGTATCCTGCCGAACTGCTTTTCAAGCTCCCGCCTTTTAATTTCAAACGCCACGGGTCTGCCGTGCGGGCAATACATCACATCGTCGGAATAAAGCACCCTTTCGGCTAATTGTTTCATTTCAAGCGGGCTTGTCCTGCTTCCCGCCTTGATAGCCGCTTTGCAGGCTACCGTATGATAAATATCGTGCAGCCTTTCAACGTCCGCCGTGAAATTTCTGATAAGATTACCCGCAAGCTCGCTTATTAAGGCGGGTATATCCTCCGAGGTAAGCATCGCCGGAACCGACGTAACCCTGACCGACGAGCCGCCGAAGTCCTCTATTTCAAAGCCCGCCTCACTCAGCCTTCCGGTATTTTTCAGCAAGGCGGAATATTCCTCGCGCGGCAGCGTGACCGTAACGGGCGTCAGCAGCTCCTGTACCTCAATCCTCTGATTTTCCTTTAAACGGTTGAATATGATGCGCTCGTGTGCGGCGTGCTTATCTATCATAAACACACTGTCGCCCATCTGCACGATGATATAGGTTTCAAACGCCTCGCCTATCAGGATAACCGGAGGGCGCTCTTCCTCCTCGTCTTTTGTTATGTCAACCAAATCAGGCACTGGCGCGTTATTTTTCAGCACGGACTGCGCAGGCGGCTCGGTTTCGCGTTCTTCCTTTTCTTTATATGCCTCAACCTTTTCTCCTCTATCACCTACGGTGGAATAGTTATTCATAAAAAACGGCTTTGAGGAGTCTCTGAGCCTGTTGTTTTGTGCCGCTTTATGTAAACCTCTGCTTTCAGGATAAGCCTGCTCCGCTATCGTAGGCTCCTTAATAGCCTGCTGGCGGAACTGAGCCGTGTTCATACGCTCAAACGGATTGAAAACCGGCTCTCTGAGCTTTACCTCCGGACGGGTATCTCCCGACGCGACCGCGTTTTTAACCGCCGAATAGACCGCATCGAAAATCCGCCGCTCGTCCGAAAAGCGCACCTCCGTTTTAGCGGGATGAACATTTACGTCAACCGAATCGAACGGAACGTTAAGGTAAAGCACAAAACCCGGAAATTTCCCCACCATAGCACTGTTTTTGTACGCCTGCTCCGCCGCGGCGGTCACCGTGCCCGAACGCACAAGCCTCCCGTTTAAAAAGACAAACTGATAATTCCTTGTAGGCCGGCAGGCGACCGGCTTGCAGGTAAAGCCCGTGACCGTCACACGGTCAAGCGTCCCGTCAACCGCGATAAGGCTGCCCGCGAACTCCCTGCCGAGCACGCTGTAAACCGCCCCGCTTATTCTGCCGTCCCCGGAGGTGTTAAGGGTCTGTTTGCCGTCGCGTATGAATTTAAAGGATATTTCGGGGTGGGAAAGCGCTATCCTGTCAACCACCGCCGCAGCAGCGTTCGCTTCGGAAACGTCTTTTTTCAGAAATTTCATCCGGGCGGGCGTGTTATAAAAAATATCGCGGATTATTATTGTCGTGCCGTCAGGACAGCCCGCTTCCTCATAAAGCGTTTCTTCCCCGCCCTCGATTATGTAATGCGTTCCGAAGCGGTCCTCCGGCTGTTTTGTGAACATCTCGACCCTTGAAACAGACGAGACCGCGGCGAGCGCCTCTCCCCTGAAGCCGAGGGTGGCAATGGCGGCAAGATCGCCGCCGCTTTTTATCTTGCTTGTGGCGTGGCGCAAAAAAGCCGTCGGCACATCCTCGTGCGCTATTCCGCAGCCGTCGTCCGCGACGCGGATATAGGTGATTCCCCCGCGCTGAATTTCAACCGTAACGCGTTTTGCCCCGGCGTCTATTGAATTTTCAACCAGCTCTTTTATAACCGACGCGGGTCGTTCCACAACCTCGCCAGCGGCTATAAGCTCGGACACCTGCTTAGGCAGAAGATTGATTTTCGGCATTTTTTACACCTCTTTAAGCTATATTTAAACCGACTTTGCCTTACTTGCAAAATCAAACAGAAGCTGCATAGCCTCAATTGGAGTAAGGGTATTTACGTCAAGCGTCTGAAGCTCCCGGAGAATATCCTGCGCCTCCTGCATTTCGATCGGAAGCTGCATATCCGGGTCGGGAGCCGTTCTGTAGGTCACAAGCCCCTCCTCCTCGGTTTTTTTCAGTATCTGCTTCGCGCGCTTTATCACCTCGTCGGGTATTCCGCTCAGCTTTGCAACCTCTATGCCGTAGCTGTCGTCCGCGCCGCCGCGCACAATGCGCCGAAGAAAAATTATATCGTCTCCCCGCTTTTTAACGGCGATATTATAATTTCTGACGCCCGAAAGCTCGTTTTCCATTTCGGTAAGCTCGTGATAATGGGTTGCGAAAAGCGTCTTTGCGCCGAGCTTTTTCTTATCCGCGACATATTCCAGCACCGCCCTCGCTATTGACATCCCGTCAAAGGTGGAGGTACCCCTGCCTATTTCATCAAGAATAAGCAGGCTTTTGGAGGTGGCGTTTTTAAGAATATCCGCAACCTCGCTCATTTCCACCATAAAGGTAGACTGCCCCGAGGCAAGGTCGTCCGACGCGCCTACGCGGGTAAATATCGCGTCCGTCACTCCGATTTCAGCCGACTGAGCCGGTACAAAGCATCCGGTCTGAGCCATCAGGACTATAAGCGCGACCTGCCGCATATAGGTGGACTTGCCCGCCATATTCGGACCTGTGATTATAGCGCAGCGCTCCTCCTTCATATTAAGCAGAGTATCATTTGAAACAAACGGAGTGCTTATGACCTGCTCTACAACCGGATGCCTGCCCGCCTTTATCAGCACGGCGCCGCTGTTGTTTACCAGAGGCCGGCAGTAGCGGTTGCTGAGCGAAACCTCCGCAAAGGAGCAGAGCACGTCTGTTTTGGCTATTGCGGCGGCGGTCTGCTGAAAGCGCTTAAGCTCTCCCGCGGCTTTTTTCCTCACGCCGTCAAAAATCTCGTACTCAAGCTGAACAATCCGGTCCTTAGCGGTAAGAACACGTTTTTCTATATTCTTAAGCTCTTCGGTTATAAAGCGCTCGCAGTTCGTAAGCGTCTGTTTTCTTATGTAGTCGTCCGGCACCTTGTCCAGAAAGGAATTTGTTACCTCAATGTAATATCCGAAAACCTTATTGAATCTGACCCGAAGATTTTTAATGCCTGTCCGTTCCCTTTCCCTTGCCTCGATTTCCGAAAGAAAGTCGGCGCCATGCTTCATAGCGCCGCGCAGCATGTCCACCTCTTCATTGTAGCCGTCCTTTATAAGACCGCCCTCTCTTACCGTAAACGGAGGATCCTTCGCTATCGCGCTGTCAATAA
The DNA here is from genome assembly GCA_944384845.1 of uncultured Clostridia bacterium. GTDB lineage: Bacteria > Bacillota > Clostridia > Oscillospirales > Acutalibacteraceae > UBA737. The sequence goes on along the minus strand of CALWUZ010000160.1, from coordinate 11,916 downwards.
GCGAAACTATATCCTCAAGCGGATCTATGCTGCCGTGAATTTCCTTAAGCATTCTGCATCCGGCGCTGTCAAGCAGACCCTTAAGACGCGGAAAACGGCGCGCGGTATCCGCAACCGCGATAAGATCGCGGGCTGACGCGGTGCCGTAAACCACTCTTGTCATAAGCCTTTCAACGTCGCGCACACCCGAAAGGGAGTCGGTCAGCTCACCGCGCATAACGGTATTGCCGCACAGCTCCTCCACGGCATTAAGCCTTGCGTTTATCTGAGCTATATTAACAAGCGGCTTTTCAATCCAGCTTCTTATAAGGCGCTTGCCCATAGCGGTTTTGGTTCTGTCCAGCACCCACAGCAGGGAGCCTTTTTTGGATTTTGCACGCATCGTCTCGGTAAGCTCAAGATTGCGGATCGCCGTCATATCAAGCCGCATAAACTGACTGTCGGTATAGACCTCTATCTGATTTACCGAAATATTTCCGTTTTTGCCGGTCTCATACAAGTACTCTATAACTGCTCCGAGCGCCGAAGCCATAGGGCTTCCCGGCTCTATTCCGAGCTGCTCGAGAGAAGCCCTGCCGAAGCGCTTGGTAAAAAGCGACTCCGTATTGGCGGTATCAAAGCTTTCGTCCGGTCTTTCGGTCACCATAGCGGGAAAGCTCCTGCTTAAATACTCAAACAGCCCCGCCGATTTTGATTTAAGGCTTTCGGGAACCAGAACCTCCTTCGGCGAAAAGCGCGCAAGCTCATCGCGCACCTTTCCCTCAAAATCCCGCTCGGGAAGACAGGTTACATGGCAGTCGCCCGTTGAGGCGTCGGTAAAGCACAGCCCGACGCCCGAGTCTGTAACCGACGCCGCGGCAAGATAATTGTTTCTTCCCTCGTCAAGCATTGCGTCCTCTATTACCGTTCCCGGAGTCACAACGCGTATTATTTCCCTTTTGACAATACCCTTCGCGGTCGCGGGATCTTCGGTCTGCTCACAGATAGCCACCTTATAGCCCTTCTCAACCAGGCGCGCGATATACGCCTCGCAGCTGTGATACGGCACCCCGCACATCGGCGCGCGCTCTTCCTGTCCGCAGTCCTTGCCGGTCAGCACCAGGTCCAGCTCCTCTGACGCGGTTTTTGCGTCATCATAAAACATCTCGTAAAAGTCACCGACCCTGAAGAAAAGAATACTGTCCTCATTCTGCGCCTTTATATCTAGATACTGCTTCATCATCGGAGATAATTCCGCCACTTTTTCACTTCCCCGCTAAAATCAGATTAGAAAAAATCAATGGCAGCCGGCGCAGGACGAACAGCTTCCCGTGCAGCCCGAGCTTGTATCGCAGGTTTCGGGGTCCTCGCCGTCTATGCTTTTGGAAATTATGGTATTAACCTCGTTTACCAGCGTGTCAAGCTCCGCCTTTGCGGTATTATACTCAATCATAGCGGCCGACGACATTATACCGCTGTAAACGCTTCTGAGCTTTTCGTTGAGCTCCTTGACTTTATCATCGTCCTTACTCTCGGAATCCAGCTCTCTGTCAAGCTCCATACGCACAAGGTTGAACTGACCTATGGCGTCCTGAAGCTCATTGTCATTGTCGTTGGTCAGCTTCGCCTTAGCATAACGGATAAAGCGCTCGTCGCCCTGTATTGCTCTTCCTAGCTCTCTTGCCTGTTTTATAACGTCCATCTTAAAAATCCTTTCGGTAATTTATTTTTCAGCAGCGCCTCTCAGAACGCCGTCATATGAATCAACTCTTACGCTGACAAATTTTCCGAGCATGCTTTCGTCGCCCATAAATTCGATTGCCGCCGTACCCGAATCATGCCCCGACATAAAGCCCTCTGCTCCGCCGAAGCCGTCGCACAGCACACGGCAGGTTCTGCCTATATGCCGCAGGATATTTCTTTCAGATATTTCCTCCTGCGTTTTCAGCAGCTCGTCAAACCATTTCCCCTTCTCCCGCCGCGGGACGGGATCGTCCATCGCCGCCGCAGGAGTACCCTCACGCGGAGAATAAATAAAGGTAAAAAGAGAAGAAAACTCCACCTCTCTGACAAGGCTCAGCGTCTCTTTAAAGTCCTCATAGGTTTCCCCCGGAAAGCCGACTATCACGTCTGAGGTAAGCGACAAATCCGGAATACGCTTTTTGGCGTAATCGATAAGCTCCAGATATGTCTTCCGGTCGTAATGCCTGTTCATAAGCTTAAGAATACGGTCGCTGCCGCTCTGAAAAGGCAGATGTAGATGGCTGCTTACCTTTTCGCACGAGCTTATCGTGTCGATAAGCTCACGGGTACAGTCCTTCGGGTGCGAGGTCATAAAGCGTATTCTGAAATCCCCGTCAAGAGCGTTTATCCGCCTTAACAGCCCGGAAAAATCAACGCCGTGAGCCTCGCCCTTTCCGTAAGAATTTACATTCTGCCCGAGCAGAGTAATATCTTTGAAGCCCGCGGCTATCATTTCCCGCGCCTCGTCTAAAATCCGTTCAGGCTGCCTTGAGCGCTCGCGCCCTCTCACATAAGGCACTATACAGTAGGTACAGAAATTATCACAGCCGTACATTATCGGAAGCCAGCCTTTAAGACTGCCGTCCCGCCTTACCGGTACATCTTCGCAAATATCTCCGTTGTCAAGCGTCAGGTCAAATATTCTGCCAGAGCCCGAAAGCCTTCTGTAAATAAATTCCGGAAGCCGGTGCTGAGTCTGCGTCCCGAAAACAATATCGACATATGGGTAGCTTTTCCTCAGCTTATCCGCAACGCTCTGCCTTTGAGCCATACAGCCGCACACGGCGACTATAATATTCGGATTGTCACGCTTCAAAGCCTTTGTCATTCCGATATTTCCGTACACCCGCTCCTCCGCATGCTCACGGACGGCACAGGTATTAAAAATAATGAGCTGCGCATCCGGCATCTTTTCGGTAATGACATATCCGGATTTTTCAAGTATGCCCTTTATCCGCTCCGAATCGCTGACATTCTGCTGGCAGCCGAAGGTTGCCACAAAGGCTCTGGGAGTTTTTCCGTATATTTTCAGCGCCAGCGCCGCCGCCCGCTCGACATAGACGCTCTGTTCTGCCGGAAATCCGGTTTCTTTTTTTATTTGCGGCAATTATGATTCCCCGTTCGCTCTGTAATCAATTTATTATACTATATTGTTATTTTTTTTTTTATCGCGTTAGCTTTTCAAATTTTAACCAAACTGTTAATTTTAAAAGGTCCGGATAATAAACCGAACCTTTTTTAAAAACTTATTAATTTCAACTTTATTATTTTATAAGAGAGCTGATTTTTTACTAATTAACATTTTGTTTTTAATTTTTCTAAATAATCTGTAGAACAAAAAAATTTTACTGTAAAAATATTTATATTTATTGAATGTTTTTTTGAAGCCGCATTTGTTCAAAGAGCGAATAATTGTTTTATGGAACGGATTTTTTAACGAAGGACGTAACAATGGCGAATTGTGTCTAACCGCTGTATTGATATCAGAACTGTAAAATACTAATTCATTCTTAATTGAATCAAAAACTCTCTGTCCTTTTTCGGTATTAACCATAACAAGCGATGTTCCATCAACATTGTATGCCTCTGGGTTATATTTCTCTATTCCCCAAAAATCTCCTATAGTCAAATCTCCTATACGTTCAATACCGACATACTTACATGAAGTACAAGATGTCATTAAAGCAGCATTGCTACTGTACAATAGTTCATAAGAGGATTTACGGTACGGTTCCTCATGAATAATTCCGTTTTCAAAAATTATTTTCAATATCGGCTCACATTTGCCCGAATATTTATGACGAAAATCAATAGACTTAACTTTATTATCATATTTTTTCTCCATCATTTCTAAAAAAGATTTTAACATAACTGGTGCGCTGAAACCATGGCAAATAATATCCATCGTGAAGAGTTTTTCGTAATCTCTGTTTAAAAAGGAGTACAGACCTGCAATCTGGCAAGGCGTACCTGTAAAAAGGACTTCCCTTCCTTCTTTTAAAAATGCTTCAGCCTGTACATACGCTTTTCCTATATTACTGAATACATATTTACTTTTGCGAAATGGAATGCAAGCCTCTATTGTAAATGCAGAAACAATTTCAACCGAAAAATCATTTGAATACTCCGCTCCGAAAACGATACCCCCGCAGGATATAATTTTTTCTGCCACTGAAAAGAAAATCCCTCCGGAAGCACTTTTTTGAACTTTTTCGGAATTCTTATTCCACGCAGCAAATGTATTCAGCGCCTTATTTTTACGGAATTTTGATTGATTTTCATCAGAATACTGGCATACCCTTTCGCAAAGTCCGCAATCTATACATAACGATTTATTTACCAATGGATATTTGAAACCGTTTTTTTCCTCAAAGGTTATACATTTTTGCGGACATTTTTGTTCACAGCCGCCGCAGCAACAGCAGCAGTTAAAATTTCCATTCGTTAAATAAGATGACATTTACATACTCCTTTTCAGATTAAAACAAACTTTTGCAATTTTAACTGCTTCACGGACTAACATTAACAGAGTTTTGAAATTCACCAATATCATGACAAAAAATATACATATGCCGTAAAATATCCAATATTCAAATTCAAAAATCACTACCAGCATTATTAAAATAATCAAGCATAAATTTAAAACCATTGCCTTGAGGTCATAATGAATTTTTACAAGCTTTCGAGTATCAAATGCCCGGAAAAGCCAAAAAAATAAATAACTCAATGCTAGCGAAACCGCTGCTCCCATTACTTCGATTTTAGGCAATAAAATTATATTCCCAACAATATTTATTACAGCTGTAGTGAAGTTAGTGACAAATGCCATTATAGTCTTTTTGCTGGCAGTATACAAAGCCCCCAGAAATTGAGCAAAAGTAAAAAAACATATTCCAACCATCATAACGGGTATATAATGCCATGCGTCATAAAATGAGCTATCCAATATACTTACAATCAATTTACTGCACAATATTAAAAACGCCGACATCAGAAATGTCACAGATTGCAGAACATGAAAAATCTTACTGTTATATTCATCGAAATCATAATTTGTGCATTCGTTATTAGCCGATATCTGCCAAGCCTGCATAAATACACCGACAACAATGGTAACAATGGTAGGAACTTTAAAAGCCACTGCAAACAAGCCGTTCTTATCAGCACCTAAATAAGCAGTAACCATTATCCTTCCAATCATTGTTGTAAGCCACCAGCAGATAGCATTTGGAATCAAAGGTATGCTAAACTTATACATTGCAGAATAAGTCTTTTTTTCAATGTGTTTAAATTTCAAGTCTTTCCAGAGCTTTTGCGAAATAAAGACAAAAAGAAACGAAATAAAATTTCCGATAATATATCCCAAAAGATAACCTTCGATTCCTAAATGTAATACCACCATCAACAAGATATTGAACAACAATATGGCGAGAGTCTGAAGCATATTATCAATTGTAAATAATTTAACTTTGCCTATTGCGCGTATATACTGAGATGTTACAGAGCGAAACATCTGAACCGAAACGTAAAACACTATAAGCCAGATATATTTTTTATAACCAATAAATTCAGGCAGCACAATTCCGCACAAAAGAAGCAACATCGTACCGATAGCCACTGTAATCATACCAATGGTAAAAGCTTCTTCTTTTTTCGTATTTCCATCCATAGCAAAGCGAAAAACCGCATCAAAAATTGTTAAGGATACTATTGGCAACAATAATGTGCCTATGCTTTGCAAAATATCAACTGTTCCGTATTGCTCATCTGATAATACCCTTGTATAAAACGGCAGTAATAAAAACTGAAGCATTTTAGAGCCTATACTGCCAAGTGCAAATACAGCAAAATTTTTCACCAAACCGCTACTTCTACTCATTTGATTTTTTACCGCCTTCGGAGGAAAACACTTCTTCCAAATATGTTTGTGACTCTTTGCACAGGTTGTTAATAATATCGTGTGCATTTTTGAAATCAATTTCTTTTTCCAGCAAATTAATATCTTCAGAGGAATATGCCAACTGTTTTTCCAATCCAAGCTTTTTCAGTAGCTCCACCATACGAGTGGGATTAGTTTTGTTCGGCACACATAAAAACTGTTTTTGAAAAATAATCGAGAATACTGTACCATGAAATGAATTTGTAATTACATATTCCGCACCTTTCAAATATGAAATAAATTCAAAAGGATCCGCTGTCATTTTTGAATATGCTTTGCAGCCGAATCTATTTTTTAAATCGAAAAAAACCACAGGCATTTTTTTTTCTTTCGCCAGTGCAGATACCATATTTATAATATTTCTGTTATGCTCTAAAACATAAACCAAAATATAAGGCTTTTTAATGGTGCATTTTCCGCAGTAAGATTCCCAAACTGAAGGTTTTAAAAGAAGTGTAGGATCGACAACAATACGAATTTCCTTATCCGTCAGCTTAGATAACCATTTTTTTGAAGCAGCTTCTCTGACAGAAATGTAATCTAAATTATTTAATTGCTGTTTAATATCATTCTGCTGCTCTGGAGTCGGAAAAATTGATCCGGTGCTCGCTGCATATGCAGCTTTAATTGAATTTTCAGCGGCAAAATCACCATAATATACCGAATCTACTCCTTCGGTAATTATAGGATTCCAAATTTGATCGCTTCCAAAAATATAAAATTTATAATCAAGTTTGTTTTGTTTGGCAGCAAGCTGAATTTGCTTTATATTTGAATATGTTTCATCAGTTAAATTGTAATTATCGCTGCAAAAGCTTATGAATTTATTTTCCTTCAAAGTCCGCCAAGGTAAACACAATACAGTCAAAATTGCGAATTTAATCGCACTAACAAGAGATTTACATTCTGCAATCATTCTGCTTTTTATAATAATTCCAAAATTATTTTCTATTGCAGACGGTCTGTAGTCCACAATATTGACAGTATGCCCCATTTCTTCAATTTTTTTCTGCAAAGCGAATGTCTGTAAACATGCTCCGTAATTGCGTGCATTATGGAATGTGATAATACCCACTTCTCCGCATTTATCATTCTTTTGGAGGAGACTTTTAATCAAACACCCTAGTGCAAACCAAAAAAATACGGATGTCGCTGTATTTATATATAATATTTCAGAATAAAACATTGCAGATATTGCAATAGGCAACAATATTGATATCAAAAATAAGCAATCAAAATACTGTTTATCATCTTTTTTAAATAAATTCTTCAGAATAGTAAAAACAATTACAACAACAAAAAGCATGAAAAACAGAATTCCTATTATTCCCTGACTCACTAAAATATCGATGAAGACATTATGCATACTGGCAAACGACGTGAAATCATTATTTACTATATATGTTTTCGGCAAAACATTTTCGGCATAATTAACAATATTGCGGAATGAAACACCGACTAAAGGTTTTGTTAAAAAAATTTCTATTGCACTGTTCCAAATAGCAAATCTTCTATTGCTAATATCATTATTAATATCACTGTCATTGCGTCCGATATTTAAATTTTCGTTAAACGGTAAATCTTCATCAATCGGTATTTCCGAATAATTATTTCCATGGATCGATTGCAAAACATTCGAGCCTGCAACTGCTATAGTTCGAGTAAAAAAGTACGGAGCAATAAATGCAATTAGTGAGAGAAAAAGAGCTGTAAATACATTAATAACTTTTTTTCGCAAATACTTTTTTTGCCAGCGTATAAGAAAGAGAAAACTAATTATGCCGAACGTTATCATAAATGCAACCAATGCCGTTCTAGAATCAGAAAATGAAATATATGCAACTTGGAATAACGCCATAATAATATAAAGACTCTTCTTCATTCTTTTTTTAGAATGAATCAAATAATAAATACATAATGCAAAAGAAATCACTCCAAAAACAGCGCCGTAATTTGGATCCGAATACAGTCCCCATAATCTATTCCAAATAAATCCTATAATAATTGTTTTCCCTTTATAAATTCCATAATAATTATAATTTGAAAAAAGAAGGATAAAACCAATAAGCGCCATTAAAGAAGTATAAGCAAGAAAAATATGTGAAAAAATTTTTAATTCTGTTTTTGTTTTTTCTCTTGATTCCGTAATATCGTAAGCATAAATTAAAAAAAATTGGAATACCATCCAAACTGCACCTTTTATGTTTTCTGTTATACCATAATTAATGTTTAAAAGAGCAGATATAACAAAAGATAAAACAAAAAGAATTAAAAAAACAATTCCCTTTGTACGCATATACTTACTATAATGAAAAATCCTGAAAATCAAGTAAATAAAGCCTATAAATGTTAAAATATAGGAACTGATTACTAAAATAGGACGATTAACGAATAAACTGTTAAAACAAAGCAATGTGTGCAGCAAATAGATTATTTTAAACACAAATCCGTTTTTTAAATAATCTATACATTTCATATATTAAACCTCTTCTTTCACCAAAAACGATATGTCTTGTTTTTTTATACCATAACCTGATTTTTCAGCCAACTCTGCTGTATCTAACCTTCGATTTATATTTTCGGCTTTCAATATTTCCTTTGACCATGCAGAGATATATTTATCTTTATTTATTTCCAAAAATGAGCAATTATTTGTAAAATCGATTTCCCTAGGCAAGCGATTGGAAAAAACACAGAACAATCCACTTATCTGTGCTTCAATGCCTACAATACCGAATCCTTCAAAATTAGACGGTAATACAAAAACATCCATTGCCTGCATTAAATCGCTGACATCGTTCCTTTTACCCATAAGCATAACAGAATAATCCAAATTAAGCCGGCTTATTTTTCTGCTAATTTCATCAGCCAAAATACCTTCTCCTATTAACATCAACAACGCTTTTGGATTAATTGAATGCACCTCTTTAAAAATTTTAAGCAGAAAATCATGATTTTTAGAATAAGTGAAAGAGCCTACATGTCCTATCACAAATCTGTCTCCCAAAGCCAGCTTTTCCCTGATAATTTTACGTTTAGAGGACGAAAAAACAAATTTGTCAATGTCAACAGTATTTTTTATTACCTTAAAATCAGACCCTGTGACTATTTTTTTAGGAAAAATCCATCTGCCTGCTATTACAGAGCACGCACAAAAATCCGTACCTTGTCTATACAAAAAGACACGCCCTATTGCATTAAAAAAATTAAGAAATGCTCTATAAATTTTATTCTCTTCATCTATACCTGAAGCGTGTGAATGAATTATCCTTTTTCTCACTCCGCATATTTTTGCCGAAATCGCACCTATACAATTTAGAGCAGTCGAAATATTGAAGTATGTGATATCATACTTGTTTTTTTTAATCACATGCAATGTCTGTTTCAACTGCTTGATCGGGTGTTTCAGTGTAGCAACTTCATATACATTTGATTTATATCCCGAAATATTATTTTTTAATTGGGGGGTAATTCTATTTGTTAAAAAATCAATCTGCAGATCTCTGCCATAAAGAGCTATTTGTTCTAAAACATTCATTAAATAATGGTCAATGCCTCCTGTTTTTCCATCAATTATATAACCAATCAATATCCTTTTCATAAATTCACCATTTTTCAACAAAATGCTTTTTCTTTAAATAATTTATTGAAATTCATTTTCAACGCTTTTGTTTTAGCTTGACAAAAATGGATTTCATTTTGTTTTGGGTAATAAATATACATCTGCCGATAATAAGCGAAAATGATATATTCTTTTTTTTAAGAACAAAAATAAGAAATTTCATAAAAATATTTTCTGAAGAAGCAAAGGGAATAAGCTCATAAAAAAGGTTTTGTTTATATACTTCTTTTATCCATTGCTTCCTTAAACTGTGGGACATTCCGGCGCGTTTATCACAATTTCTGCTTAATGCAGAAAAAATATATCTTGCAAACAATCTTGCAAATACTTTTTTTTCATATTCGCCGAAATTATTCCACATTTTTTGCTGATCGCAAAGCATCGATATCCGTTCCTGATGCACCTCATAATATTCAGGCACAAATTTTGAAGTCAGACTTACTTCGCCTCTTTTAGCATAATGATATGAAGTAATTCCCAAGATATTTAGCTTGTCTGCATAATTAAAAAACTTTATATTGAAATCAATATCTTCTATCAGAACAACATTACGAAAAGTGAGTCCGTTAATTTTTATTATTTCTGTTGAAAAAAACTTATTCCATGCATATCCGTACAGACCAGCAGCTTCAAGCTCTACTACTTTTTTGCATATTTCCTCTTTTCTTTCGCAATAAAACTCCTTCGGTCTTAAATCGTATGATTTATACAATTCTGCCTTCTTGTTGTAATAATCTTCTTTGCACCCAAATACGACTACATCAGCATAGTTATTCATCAATGAATTATAAACACAACTAAATAAATCCTGTTCGATGAAATCATCGGAATCCATAAACGTAACATATTCGCCGCTTATATATTTTAGCCCTGTATTCCGCGCCTCGCTTAATCCCTTGTTTTCCAAATGATGTATCGTCTTTATATTATAATAATTACTGGCATAATTATCACAAATAGCAGGACAATTATCTGGTGAAGCATCATCGACCAATATTATTTCAAAATTCTTATACGTCTGATTTAATACACTATCAACAGCTTTTTTAAGGTATTTCTCAACATTATATACAGGCATTATAACCGAAAACAAAATATCTTTTTTCATAACGTCACCTTTATCTTTTTGCTTTAAGTTTCGCAAAGATTCTTGTATTACGTGACTTTACCGCCGAAATTACGCTGCCCTCAAGCTTTGTGAGCGACGCGCTGTTCCACTTTATCGGCAGCAGCATCAGCTTCATATAGCCCGATTTCGGGCGGGCGGTTTTTACCGCAGAGCGCGCACGGTCGGAGGAAATCATTTTTCTGATCTCCTCTTTCTTCTGAGCTCCGGTCAGCGTGCAGTTTTTGTTGGTTACGTTCTCAATGCAGCCGATTATGCGCTCGATGTATCTGCGTGCTAAAAATTCCTCAATCTCGGGTGAATTTATCTGCCAGTACTTATAAAGCTCAACCAGCCAGGTATGCTCCTCCTCGCGCTTTTCAAACATATCGCTCCGGTATTTGGCGGTCTCGCTTTCAGCGCGCTTGCGGATAAAATGGTAATATTTCCCCGAGGTTACGGTCACTCTTTCCACATCGCGCACCACGCTTAAATTAAATGGAAAATCGTCCCAAAATGTCTGCGGAAAATAAAGCTTATTTTCTAAAATATAGCTTGAAAGGTAAAGCTTGTTCCAGGGGGTGTAAAGCAGGTTTTTATCGAACAGCCTGTGGGCGTTTTTCCTGAACTCACCGCTGTTTTTATATACGGCGTCGGCACAGAACTGCTCCTGCACATATTTTTCGGTGTCAGTATAATATGTGTCTATATAATATCCCGCGACGACAAGCTGCGCGCTGTCACGCTCGGCAAGCCTGTACATATCCTCGAGCATCGTCGGTTCTGCCCAGTCGTCGGAATCTAAAAAGTACATATACTTGCCCTTCGCCAAATCAATAGCAGTGTTTCTCGCGCTCGGTGCGCCGCCGTTTTCCTTGTGGATTACTGTTATCCGCGAATCTTTTTCAGCGTAGCTGTCGCAGATTTCGCCGCTTCTGTCCTTTGTTCCGTCGTCAACGCAGAAAAATTCCCATTCAGTAAGGGTCTGCGCCTGTATGCTTTCAATCGCTTTGCCGACATATTCTTCAACGCCGTATACCGGCATTATTATACTAATTTTTATCTCTTCCATTACTTCTTTGAAAACTCCCTGTCAGAAAGGTCGAGAGCGGAGGCTATGACCTTATCCATATCGTAATATTTGTATTCCGCGAGACGTCCGCCGAAAAGCATGTTTTTCTTTTCGCCGGCAAGCCGCCTGTATTTTTCAAACAAAGCGTTGTTCTTTTCATCGTTTACCGGATAGTA
>CALWUZ010000159.1 GCA_944384845.1 uncultured Clostridia bacterium | reverse complement strand
ACTGTTATATATAAACCAAGGCTTAAGACCCACTCAGGAACCTCAAGCCCTTAATCATTATCATAGAAGATCTGAATTTACAGAAATTTCCTCACAAACTCGTATACCGGACAGAAATCGTGTATGGCAGGCGTGCGCAAAAAATTGTGATTTATTATAACTGCATCGGTGCTGTTTCCATCCCTGATGATGTACCTATTCCAGATACTCAGATTACATTTGATATCCGTCAAGGCGCTCAGGTATCTTATATGCCTTCAAAAGCCTCGTGATGATTTATCGCCAGAAATCATTCAAAGTATTTATGCGCACACTTAAAAAATGGGCATAAAAAGGAAATGTTCCTAAAGAATTTTCAAATCCTTTAAGAACATTCCGACTGGTGAAGACAAGTGGACTTGAACCACCGACCCCCTGCATGTCAAGCACTAGGTATAGATGTTATTTGCTATTGTGTACAATATATAGCACTTTTTGCTCCGAAAAAGATTGCCTTCAAGCATCTTTTCTCCACTGTTTCCGTATGTTCCGCTTCTGTCTATGGTCAGTTATGTGGTCAAAAACGCTTTCCGAACGGATGAAAAACTCCGCCGGAGAGCGTTTTTTTATGTGCTGCAGCGGTATGAGTATATTCCTTTTCTGCTGTTAAGCAGGCGGATTAATTACGAACTTCAAAATTTACACCGCAATAAACAAAGAAAAGCCGCTTATATATTCAAACTGTTTGGGTTCAAAAGAAAGTTATATATACTCATAATAATGTAACCTTTTTTGTTCGTTTGGAGCTTTATAATTTCTCCTACGACAATGATTTTTTTAAAGAAATCGCCGATGCAATCTCAACCTTTCGTTTTCGGTTAAAGATTTTCTTTAATGAAGTGCAGCAAATTTATCTTCTGAATAACATTTGTATATTAATGCGGATTTGCCATATTTACCATAATATCTTATCCAATGACAGAACATACTCCTATCTGCATCATATTCCTTTTCGAGTGTGCGAGCGGAAATAAAATCTTTTAAATGTTTATCAATTGTTTCTGATTTTTGTTCCTTTGTCCATATTCGTTTCTTTTGTCCTTTTTTCATTTATACCTTCATTATATTTTAGCACAAGAAAAAGGTAGATATATGGTGGTTTTCCATCTGTCTACCTTTACTTAATTATTGCACTTTGCCGGCGGTTATGGCTGTTTTTTTATTTTGGCGGTTTAAAAGAAAGCTGCCGGTAATCATAATTGAATACATAATTATAAGGAATATTGGGAAAAATGCGGTGCTGCTTTTTTGCGCGATTATTCCGAACAGCGCTGGGGCCAACATTATTCCGATATATGATGCTGCCATTTGAAAACCTATGACCGACTGTGAGATTTCTCTTCCAAAGTTTATGGGTATCATATGAATAAGGTTAGGAAACACCGGTCCGTTTCCGAGACCTATAAGGAATAGTGCTCCGCCTGAAATAAATGTATTGTCCGGCAGAAAGAAGGATATTATGGCAATAAAAGTTATTACTTGACCGATTTTTATAATTTTTCCGGGAGACAGTAGGTGTGAAAGAATGCCGGAAAGGAAGCGGCCTAAGGCAATGCCCGCATAATAAAAGGTAACGCAGCGCGCTGCAGTTTCAACGGGCAATTCCCGGCTGTTTACCAAAAATGTGCTGCCCCATACGCCGCAGGTGTATTCTACTGCACAGGAGCCTATGAAGGTAAGACAGCCGAAAATGGCTTTAGGCATTTTTATCATATCAAAAAATCCAAGTGTTATGACTTTTTCATCTTTTTTTTCAGCGGCAGCAGAATGATTGACTTTTTTCCATACCGGAAGTGCTATTATTGTCAGTACAGATATACTGAGTTGAAACCAAAACACAGTACGGTAGCCGTTTCGCCATGAGCTTCCGGCAAGGGCAAGCGACATTAAAAACGGGCTTAAGGAAACTCCGATACCGTAGAAACAGTGTAAAAAGCTCATATGCGAGGCTTTATAATGAAGTGCTACATAATTGTTTAGAGCGGTATCAATAGCGCCTGCGCCAAGACCGAGAGGCACTGCAAACAGACACATATGCAAAAGATTGCCGGAAATGGAAAATCCGAAAAGCGCCAGCGCTGTGAAGACAGTGCTTAAGGCAGTTATTATACCGGTACCGAAACGGTTGATAAGTCTTGCCGCAAAAAGGCTTGATATTATTGTGCCGCATGAGATTATCACGGTTACAAGTGTCGCGAACGATACTGGAAGACCGAATTCAGGATAAATTGCCGGCCAAGCAGTTCCGAAAAGTGAGTCCGGTATTCCTAATCCGATAAAAGCGATATAAATTATAATTAGAAGAAGTGTAGACATAATTTGATTACTCCGCATTTATTCTGTAAGAGTAAAATTTCCCTGCCAGAAGTTTTTATTTCCTTCAAATAGGAATATTTCAAAGTCTCCGTATTCTGCGGTAAATTTCATCTCTCTGTTCCAAATTTTTAAATCATCGGCGCATAGCTTTAACACACACTGCTTTTTTTCATTGGGTTCAAGTACTATTTTTATAAAGTCTTTAAGAGAGCGCACGCGAGGGGAAACAGAGGCTACAAGGTCTCTTACATATAATTGAGGTACGGCGGCGGATTTGATGTTTCCACAGTTTTTAACGCAGAATGAAAAGGTTATTTCTGTGTTTTCAAGCTCGGAAAGACTTAATGACCGATGGCTTTGCGATACTTCGGAAAATTCAAAATCAACATAACTTAAGCCGTATCCGAAAGGATAAGCAGATCCGGGAGGACAATCAGAGTAGCGGGAAATATAAGAGGCTTTGTTATTGTAATAAATCGGAAGCTGACCGGAAAGTCTCGGAAGTGAAACCGGCAGCCGACCGTTGGGGGAGATTTTTCCGAATAGCAGCTCAGATATGGCAATGCCACCGGCGGGACCTGGATAAAATGCAAGACACAGCGCATCGCTAAGCGCCGAAAGGCGTTCTGATGCATAAGGACGTCCGGCTATCAGCACTGTTATTAGCGGCTTTCCTGTAAGTTTTAATGCTTCAAGCAGTCTGTACTGCCATTCCGGAAGCGAAGTGTCGGCTATATCCACGCCTTCTCCGCAGTCAGTCAGGTTAAGAAATTCTCCGCTATCTGATTTAGAAAGCACTGCACCGTTATTGGCGAAGGTTATGTCCTGAAAACGGCTTGAAGAACCGCCGAGTACCGCGATAACCGCTTCAGAACGTATTGCAGTATCAACAGATTTTTCTATATATTTTTTCTGTTCATCAGGGTCTGATGGGAAAGGCTTTGTCATTGAATTTACAGTTATACCGTCTGCTTCCGAAGTAATACCGGCAAGCGGAGTCACAACTTCTCCGTCGCGCTGAGGCGGTGTATAATCACCGAGCATAGCATATATATCATCGGCAAACGGACCGATGACAGCAATTGATTCTATTTTTTTTGAGAGCGGAAGAAGTTTGTTCTTATTTTTTAAGAGTATAAGGCTGTCACGTGCAATATTGAGTGTTTGCGGGTATTCTCTGAAGGTATATTTTTTTACTGCGTTATGTTTAATATACGGATTTTCAAATAGTCCGCGTTTGAATTTGACAGTAAGTATACGCAGCACAGCTTCGTCAAGCAGCTTTTCTTCGACAATACCGTTTTCAACCGCTGTTTCAAGCGCCGTGAAGCCCTCATCCCAGAGACTCAGATCTACTCCTGCCCGTAGTGCTTCAGCGCCTCGCGCGGCAGGCGAATCGGCAATTATATTAAGACGGTCAACCGCGCGGCCGTCCGCCATAACAATTCCGACAAAACCATATTCCCCGCGTAAAACATCCCTTAAAAGCCAGGAGTTCGCATGGCAGGGGATGCCGTCTATCTCATTGTACGCTGCCATTATGCCGAGCGCTCCGGCAGCTACTGCCGATTTCACAGCGGGAAGATGAATTTCACGCAGCTCGCGCTCACCTAAAAGAGCCGCGCTGGCGTTGGTTCCCCCATTTGTTTCACCCTGTGCGCAGCAGTGCTTGGCAACAACATCAATTCCTTCGGAAAGGAAAGCTTTGGTGATAGCTTCTGCCATTTTTGACGAAAGAAATGGGTCTTCTGAGTAACATTCCTCACTGCGTCCCCACCGCGGATCGCGCAGAATATCGAGCATTGAAACCAATGCCATATCTACCTTCAGCGCTGACATCTGTTCGGCGCATATTTTGAAACCCTCAGCTGCGAGGGTTGGGTTCCAGGTTGCGCCGAGCGCTAAGTTTACGGGCAGAAGATATCCGTCCAGCGCCTGATGGCCATGTGGGCATTCCTCGCACATAAGCACCGGAATACCGTGTCTGGAATGTTCTATTACGTAACGCTGAATTTTATTAAACGCTTTTATTGCAAGAGTATCTTCGAGACCATTTGAAAAATTCTTGCGGGACCACGGATCGGCACGGCGCAGACCGTAAAGAGCCCCTAATCCTCCCCAGCGTTCAACTTCGTTTATGAATTCCTCAGAAAGTGATATATCGTTATTGTCACGAATATAGCTTGTAAAGCCGTATATTCTTTGGTTGAGCTGACCGACTTTTTCGCGCAAAGTAAGCTCCGGCAATAAAAGCCGAGCCCTTTCTTCGGGCGGCAGAGCGGAGTTTTTATATGATTTCATTATTTGCATTCCTCGTTTTTATTTACAGAAAGTATGCGCCGTAGTTACGCAGACCCTCACGCAGGCTGTTAATATCTACATTATGAACGTTTCCGTCAGCCTTAGCGGCGCGGGCAGCTGCCATGCCTGCCGCTTCGCCTGTGCAAAGACAGTTTGGCATTACCCTGACGCTGCCAAGTATTTTTCTGTCACAGGAAACCGAACGCCCCGCTACTATTACATTTATTAAATTTTTTGGCAAAAGGCTGCGATATGGGATTCCGTGCGACTCACCTTTTTTATAACGCATATTGAGTTGTTCGCGGCTAATGCCTCTGGCTTCCGCGTCAGCGGCTTCCTCAGCGGTTAAGTGCACATCTATATAGTAGCAGTTGCGGGAAATTTCATCCGGAAAGCTGCGTCTGCCAATGTAGTCTTCAAGTGTGAGAGTATAGTCTCCCTTTATTCGCCTGCCTTCTCGTATACCCATTAGAGGAGCAGTGTTGACAAGCAGAGAGTTGGCAAAAGCGGACGGGAAATATTTTTTCAGACCGTCGTGTAACTGGTGCGCTAATTTTCTTCCCTCAACCATTGCCTTTGATACCGAAACAGGGTCTGTGCTGTCTACGTCGAAGATATGACCGGCATTAAAGCCAATTGTACCGGGTCCAATTATCTGATGGCAAAGGTGCGTGTCAGTCACCAGAGGAAACATTTGGTCAGCCGCGATAGCGTGTATTGCGCTTTTTGGATTTGTACCCTGCATTGTTCCGAAACAAAGTCCGCTGTTGCGGTCGTAACGGTATGCATATTCGTCTACATTTGTTATCACGAAGCAAAGGGAGGCAGGCATAAGGGAACCGTTGATATCGCCATGGTCAAATTCCGCTCCTGCCCATGCAGCGAGGTCTGCGTCTCCGGTACAGTCAGCATATACCTTTGCGCGGTAGGCTTTAAGTCCGGCTTTGCTGGAGGTGAATATTTCGGTTATTCTGCCCGCGCCGTCGGTATTAACGGCGCATACCTGAGTACCAAACAGCACTTCAACACCGTATTCTTCCTCAAAGCTGTCATATACACGTTTGAGTGCTTCGTGATCAATAGGAACCCAGGTTAGATCCTGCGGCATTATATGCGGCGAGCAGGTCTTTGCAGCGTTAAGTATTTTTTCTGCCATACCGCGGTAAATTATTTTTTCATTATCGGAAAAAGGACACCATGACGGCACAAGCCCTCCCGTGCCCATTCCGCCAAGCATATATGATGCTTCAATAAGCAGAGTTTTAGCACCCTCCCGTGCGGCTGATGCCGCGGCTGCGCAACCGGCCGGTCCGCCACCGGAGACTATTACGTCATATTCCTCACAGACTTTTATTTCCCGTTTAAGCAATGTTTGCAGCATATACACGGACTCCTTTTTGTGAAAATATGATTTTGTCTACAGTATAATATACAAAATATCGGCATGCAAGCATTTTGTTGTTTGCGGATAGACATTTATTGCCTGATTTTTTTAAGTGAAAACAGCGGTAAATTGTACTTTAATTTTTATATATGATTATGCTTGAAATCCGGCTTTTCTGTTATATATACCAACTAAGCGGATGGAAAATAAATGTAGGTTTGTCAATGATGTGTTACAAAATCAGAAAACTTCTCCACGCTTAATATAGGTCTTAACGCAATCGGCAGGAGACATCCAGTTAAGAGGACGCATAGGAAAGTTATTGTAATTTCCGGAGTGAACAGCAAGCTGCTTATTAAAATCATCAAATGAGTAAAAAGTATGTGTGGCGTAAAAATATTCGTTGTCTTTGCGGTGGCTGCGCTCAACCTTGCCGTTGTGCCTCGGCGTGTAAGGCTTGATGAGCTTGTGGCGTATGCCATACTGTTCGAGCCGCGACTCGAACAGTGTGGGAGTGGGCTTTTGGGTATGACCGAGCCGCTTTGTGAATTCGGAACCGTTATCCGTCTGCACACATTCCACCTTGAACGGAAATCTTTCAAGCATATCTTCAAGAAATTCTGCCGAACTGTATGTGAAAGCTTCTAAATAGCGAAACCTTGAATATTCATCTATTGCAGTGTACTGGTAGAATTTTTTACCCTTTGCTTCTCCGACAATACAGACCTCCGGCACAAATTTTACATCTATCTGCACCCTTTGACCGGTATACTGCATTTTCTCATATGGCTTTGCGATATATTTAGGGTTAGGCGGTTTGACTGCCATTTGCCCTTTACGGCGTAAAAGACGGTACAAACCTGTCACAGAGCGTGTATAGCCTCTTTGACGCAGCTTCACCCAGAATACTACCAATCCGGCATTGGGGTTTCTTTTTCGCATATCCTCTATGAGCTTAAGCTCATCCGCGGTGTGTTCGTTTGGGTGGTGATGCGGACGACGGGATTTATCCGCAAGGGACTGCGGTGTTCCGTCGTATCTTTTTTGCCACCGGTAGATATATTGACGGTTGGTTTTGTATCTGATTGCCGCTTTTGTTACTCCGTATTTCCTTGCATATGTAATTAATGCTTGACGGTACAATATGTTTTGTGTTACAGTTTCCATGACGAATAGGTCTCCTGCCTTTCAGTTTTGTCTATGCAACTTAACTGTATCAAAGGTTCTCCTATTCGTCATTTCTTTTTTGTTTCCTTACTGTAACACATCTATTGTAAACCTACAACCAACTAAGCGGATGGAAAATAAATATATTGATAATTTATTTAAAATATATTATAATATTTGTGACAAAATAGCAGTTAATAAAATTTTTTGTCAGAATGCAGGTGTTGAAATTGAATATTTTTAGAGAGCATCAGCATGAAAATACAGTTGTTCACGCATGGCTTGATGAAGATTTTGAGTTTTCAGCGCATTGGCATACACAGCTTGAAATTGTTGCGGTGCTTTCGGGAAATTTAAGAGCTCAGGTTAATGGTATTACATATGTTATGAATACGGGAGATGTTCTGCTTTGCGGCAGTAACGATATACACAGCTATATTAAATCCGAATGCCGTATTCTGCTTATAATTGTTTCACCGTCGCTTATTGAAGGTGTCAGTAAGGAACTTCAGAACAACACGCTATTAAATCATTGTGTTAGATATAATGATTTGAATGAAGAGGCAAAAATATTAATAAGCCGGATTGTTTCTGAATATGCTGATATTGATCAGCAGGATAAGCAGGTATCTTCTCTTGTTTTTCATGGCTATTGTATGACACTTTTAGGATTTATATTGAATAAGCTTGATTATAATCCCGAAGTTCAGAAGATTAAGCTCAACATGTATAATTATATGTGCAGGGGCTTTGAATATATAAATAATCATTACTGCGAGGAAAATATTAATCTGCAGACTATCGCTCAAAATATAGGAATAAGCCCCTGTTATTTCAGCCGATGCTTTAAAATGTATTCCGGTTACAGCCTTACTGAATATATAAACAGAAAAAGGATAAAAAAAGCAGAAAAGCTGCTTAAAGAAACCGATAAAAAAATAACCGAGATTTCTATGGAATGCGGTTATGGAAGTCTTCGCAATTTTAATCGTGTTTACCGCAATATTACCGGAACTGCGCCGCAGCAGCTCAGAAGCAGTCAGTTTGTCTCACGTGACGGACAGCTTTATAATTTGTAATATAAATATAATATAAAAATCCCCCATGCAAATGAACTGCCCCAGAATGAGTGGACAGCACCAAAAGCCCCCTATGGTGGTAAATATAAAATTTTAAGCAACGAACTGGCTTCGTTTTTCAAGCGGAGTCAGTTTTGTTTTTAACTGAATACGTTCGTGATTGTAGAAATGAATGTATTCATCTATGATGAGGCGAGCATCCTCATAGGTTTTTAGTTTAGTTCTGTAAATGCACTCAGTTTTGAGAATGGAAAAGAAATTTTCGGCTAAAGCATTATCATAAGGATTTCCGCGTCTTGACATTGACGGCGTTATGCTGTATTCTTTAGTCAGGCGATAATATGCTTGTGATGTGTATTGAAAGCCTTGGTCACTGTGGAGTTGCAGCTTCTCAGTGACTTTTTCTTTTTGTTTGGCTGCACGGATTGTACTTAAAACAAGGTTAACATTTTGTTCTGTTCCGGTCTTGTAAGCAACAATGCTGTTGTCATACAAATCTCTGATGACGGACAAATAGAGCACGCCTTGCTTAGTGTGTATGTATGAAATATCTGTTACCCACTTTTGATTTGGTCTTTCAGCATTGAAATCTCTGTTGAGCACATTAGGATACTTGTGTAAATATTCACCGTAATTACGGTATTTCTTTCTTCTGATTACAGATAGCAATCCATATTTCTGCATAACTCGCAATATCGTCTTGGGATTGCGGTAAATGCCTTTCCTTTCGAGCCATATATGCACTCTGCGATAACCGTAGGTTTTGCCGCACTCATCCTGACATTCCCGTATTTTTTCTGCCAAGGTAAGATCCCACGCCGGTATAGCCATTCTTGAAACATATCCGTAATATCCGCTTCGGGATACTTCAAAAAATCTGCACATCTCACTAATGGAATATTTATCTTTGTGTCGGTAAATTACCATATACTTTACGCTTGTTTTCACTTCCTTTAGGTGAGCGAGAGAAAATCCCGCATCAGTTCGTTTTCCATTTCCAATGACTTTATCTGGATGTATACTAAAAAAGTGGACAAGTGTGTTAGAATAAGAGACAAGAAAAAACAGAAAGGAAAAGCACACATGTCTAACAAAAACAGCCCCGCTAAGTACAGCGAAGAATTAAAAAAAACCATCG
>CALWUZ010000158.1 GCA_944384845.1 uncultured Clostridia bacterium | reverse complement strand
AAAGCCGCAGGCGAGGAGCTCGGCGTTTACGAAATGTATAAGGATTTTTCAGAGCCGCTTTCCAGAATCGCGGGGCACAGGGTTCTCGCCGTAAACCGCGGGGAAAAGGAGGGCTTTTTAAAGGTTTCGGTTGATTTTGACCGTGATAAGGCGATGTTTATAATTTCAAGGGAGCATTTTAAGGAGGGCTCGCCCGCCTGCGAATATGTGAAAAGAGCGGCGGAGGATGCGTATTCAAGGCTTATCTTTCCGTCGATAGAGCGGGAGCTTCGCTCCGAGCTTACCGAAAAGGCGGGCGCCTCGGCTATTAAGGTCTTTTCGGATAACCTGCGTCAGCTTTTAATGCAGCCGCCGGTCAGAAACAAGGTTACGATTGGTCTTGATCCCGGCTACAGGACGGGCTGCAAGGTTGCTGTGGTGGACGGCACCGGCAAGGTGCTCGATACCGGTGTTATTTATCCGACCCCTCCCAAAAGCAAGACCGAAGAAGCAAAGGAAATCATCAAAAAGCTTGTTGAAAAGTATTCGGCGGAGGTCTTTGCAATAGGCAACGGAACCGCGGGGCGGGAGACCGAGGCCTTTGTTGCCGAGCTGATAGGCGAGCTTGGCGGAGGGCTTTCCTATATGGTTGTGAGCGAGGCGGGGGCAAGCGTTTACTCAGCCTCAAAGCTTGCGGCAGAAGAGTTTCCGGATTACGACGTGTCGCTCCGCAGCGCTGTTTCAATAGCGCGCAGGCTTCAGGATCCGCTCGCGGAGCTGGTTAAAATCGAGCCTAAAGCTATAGGGGTTGGTCAGTATCAGCACGATATGCCGCAGGCAAAGCTTGATTCCGCGCTTGACGGCGTTGTTGAGGACTGCGTCAACAGTGTAGGAGTAGACCTTAATACCGCTTCGGCGCCGCTGTTGTCCCGCATTTCGGGACTCGGTGCGGCGGTTGCGAAAAATATAGTTGCGTTCAGAGAGGAAAACGGCAGATTTGACTCCCGCGCTCAGCTTAAAAAGGTTCCGAAGCTCGGACCTAAGGCGTTTGAGCAGTGCGCCGGATTTCTGAGAATACCCGGCGGCAGCGAGGCGCTTGACAATACCTCGGTGCACCCTGAAAGCTATGAGGCAGCCCGAAAGCTTTTAAATCTGTTCGGGTATACCGAGGACGACATAGCCGGAGGGCGCGTTAAGGCACTTTCGGAAGAAATAAAGGACGGGATCGCAAATATCGCTGAAAAGCTTGGCGTCGGCGTTCCTACCCTTAACGATATAATAAAAGAGCTTGAGCGCCCGGGAAGAGATCCGCGCGAGGAGCTTCCGCCGCCGCTGCTGAGAAGCGACGTGATGTCGGTTGATGATATCAGACCGGGTATGGAGCTTACCGGCACGGTCAGAAACGTAATCGATTTCGGCGCCTTTGTCGATATAGGCGTCCATCAGGACAGGCATGTCCATATTTCCCAAATATCCGAACGCTTTATAAAGCATCCTTCGGAGGTTTTAAAAGTGGGGGACATAGTAAAGGTTTGGGTATTAAGCGTCGATCCGCAGAAGAAAAGAATTTCACTTACTATGAGAAAGGACCGCAAAAACAGCGGGGCGCGGTAAATCAGGCTCTGCCACAAAATGATACGAAGTAAATACATAGAAAAACGGCTGTCACGCTCAGTTGCGTGACAGCCGCTGTTATATATATTATATATATTTATTTGATTTCATATCCTCCGACAGGGCGGATTTTAAGCTCACAGCAGGAGCCTTTTCCGAAAACCTTTTCAATCATTTCTTTATAGCCGTCAAGCTGCTCCGAGGGTATATAGCACTGCACGGTGCCTGCAAAACCGCCGCCGTGAACCCTGCACGCGCCCCTGCCGTTTAAAAACTTCTTGGTCAGCGCTATTGCAAGAGGCAGTCCCTGCTCGGATACCGCCGAAGTGGAATAAAGATTCTGCAGATAGTCGTAAGACGAATCGCCTGATTCGCCGACCTGTCTTAAAAATTCCTCAAAATCGCCGGATTTAAGGGCGGCTTTCTGTTTTTCAACGCGCAGCTGCTCGTTAAAGAAGTGAAAAGCGCGCAGAACAGCGCGGTCGCCGCAGCTTTTTCTGAGAGACGCGATGCTATCATAGAATGCGCCGGTGTCGGCATCGCGCAAAAATTCAACGCCCAGCTCCCGGCTGATTTTTTTGCATTCTACCGTTATATCGGCGTAATCATGGGTCAAATCGGCGTGATTTCCGCCTGTGTCAACCACGCACAGGGTATATCCGTAAGCATTGATATCAAGCTCGATCTTTTCGGTAATAGGATTTTCAGGGTCTCTGAAATCGGCATATGTAAAGCCGCCGAGAGAGCTCGCCATCTGGTCGAGAAGACCGCAGGGCTTTCCGAAATACTCTTTCTCGGCGTACTGCCCGATTTTAGCGACGGTTACGGCATCGGCTTTGCCGCCGTAAAGCATTCCGTTTATTATAGTGCCGACCAGTACCTCAAAAGCCGCGGAAGAGGAAAGACCCGAGCCCTTAAGCACATTCGACGTGGTGTAGGCGTTGAAGCCCGAAAGGCGGCAGCCCATTTCCTTAAAACGGCTGCATACACCGCGGATAAGAGCCGAGGCGCGCCCCCGCTCGTCGGGGACGGCGTCAAGCTCCGAAAGGTCTATAACGTCCATCTCATAGCCCTCGGATTTGATGCGTATTTTATTGTCAGCGTTCGGAGCCGCTACCGCTATAACGTCAAGATTTACGCTTCCCGCGAGTACGCAGCCGTGCTGATGGTCTGTGTGATTTCCGCCTATTTCGGTTCTGCCCGGCGCGGAAAAAAGGCGTATCCCCTCGGTCTCGGAGAAGAGCGCCTCAAAGCTTTCGCAGGCCTTGAGATAACGGCTGCGGGCGGGACCCTCACCGCCGTAAAGCATTTTAAAGTCCCGGTCGTATCTGCCGGAGAGTATACTGCTTTTTATTTCGGTAATGTTCATTCATAAACCTCCGGAATTATTTTTTTGAGATTATCTCTAAGGTGTCGCGGGCGATAACAAGCTCCTCGTTGGTCGGAATAACGTAAACGTTCACCCTGCTGTCGTCAGTGGAGATTTTTACCTCTCTGCCGCGGAGAGCATTTTTCTCGTCGTCAACAGCGACCCCGATAAAGCCTAAATTTCCGCACACCTCTTTGCGCAGCTCCGGATCGTTTTCTCCTATGCCGCCGGTGAAGACGATAGAGTCTACGCCGTTCATAGCCGCGATATAGGAGCCTATAAATTTAAGTATTTCGTATCTCTGCATATCCACTGCAAGCTGGGCGCGCCTGTTGCCCGCCTTTGCCGCGGCGGTTACGTCGCGGTTGTCGTTTGAAACGCCCGAAATGCCCAGCATACCCGATTCCTTGTTGCAGATGCGGTTGATGTCCGCCGGAGAAAGGTTTTCCTTTTCGGCGATATAGGTAAGCGCCGACGGATCCATAGTTCCGGTTCTGGTGCCCATCATAAAGCCGTCAAGCGGGGTAAAGCCCATAGAGGTGTCCACACAGACGCCGTCCTTTATGGCGGTGATTGAGCAGCCGTTGCCGAGGTGGCAGGTGATGATTTTAATATCCTTTTTAGGTTTGCCCTCAATAGCGGCAACCCTGTCGCTTACAAAGCGGTGGGAGGTTCCGTGAGCGCCGTATTTCCGAACGCCGTATTTCTCGTAATATTCATACGGCAGGGGATACATATACGCTTTGGGCGGCATTGTCTGATGAAAGGAGGTGTCAAACACGGCAACCTGCGGTATTTTTTCGCCGAAGGTCTTTATGCAGGCGCGTATAGCCAGAACATGCGCCGGATTGTGCAGCGGGGCAAGCGCGCCGAGCTGTTCTATCTTATCGAGCACATCCGGGTCTATAAGGCAGGATTCGGGGAAAATGCTGCCGCCCTGAACGATTCTGTGGCCTATCGCGGAAATCTCGTCAAACGAGCCGATAACTGCGGCGTCGCTTTTGGTGAGCGCGTAAACCACCGCGGCAAAAGCCTCGCTGTGTGTGGGCATAGGAGTTTCGGCTGAATATGAGCGGCCGTCCGCCGCCTTGTGGGAAATGCCGCCGCTGACGCCTATTCTTTCACATAAGCCTTTTGCGAGCACCTGTTCGTTGTCCATATCGATGAGCTGATACTTAAGAGATGAGCTGCCCGCGTTTACAACAAAAATTTTCATTTTTTACATCCTCCGTAGAAAATTTGAAAGCAAAATAAAAAATTCTTGAAAAGTATTCCTCAACTAATATATAATACTTTATATAATCGGTTTTTTCAAGTTTTTTTTGAAATGATGTGAGATTTTGTCAGCAATCGGCGTAATCGCGGAATTTAACCCTATCCACACGGGGCATGTTTATCTGCTAAGCGAGGCGAAAAAGCATGGAACCGTCGTCGCGGTGATAAGCGGTAATTTCGTTCAGCGCGGCGATATAGCTATCGCCGAAAAGCGCGTAAGGGCAAAGGCGGCGCTGCTTTGCGGCGCGGATCTTGTGCTGGAACTGCCTGTGACCTATTCAATGTCCACCGCGCAGAATTTCGCTCTCGGCGGCGTTTTTACGCTTAAGGCGATGGGCTGCGATTCGCTTATTTTCGGGAGCGAATGCGGGGATATAACGGAGCTCGAAAAGGCGTGCGGCGTTTTAAAGAGCGGGAAATTTTCCGAAGAGGCGGAAAAGCTGCTCGGCAGCGGGATGACCTTTGCGGCGGCGAGAGAGAAGGCGGCGGAGCTGGCGGGGCTTGACAGCGGTGTGCTGAAGGGCGCTAACAACAATCTTGCGGTGGAATATATGCTTGCGGCAGAAAATATAGGGGCGGACTTTGAATATTTTACTGTCAAAAGGCAGGGTGCCGCGCATGACTCGCAGATAAGCTGCAAAGGCTTCGCTTCGGCCTCGCTGCTGAGAAAAAAACTGCTTGAGGGGGATTACGGCTTTTGCAGGAAATATATCCCCGAAAACGTATCGGGGCTTTTCACCGAGGAAAATACGGCTGATATTAAAAGAATCGAAAACGCAGTGCTGGCGGTTTTAAGATGCAGGAGCATACAGGAGCTTAAAGGACTGCCTGACATAAGCGAGGGAATCGAAAATAAGCTTTTTTCAGCGATAAGGGTTGCCAAAAGTCTTGATGAACTGTATAATACCGTTAAGGTCAAGCGGTATACCCATGCCCGCATAAGAAGACTTGCGCTTAACGCGTTTATCGGGACCGGCAGCGCTTTTTTTATGAAGCCGCCGCCGTATGTAAGGGTGCTCGGCTTTAATCCGCGCGGGGAAGCGCTTTTAAAGAAAAACGCTTCGGCTTCTCCGGTGCCGGTTATAACCCGCGCCGCTCAGACGGCAGCTCTTAACGCCGGCGCGCTCGGACTCTTTCAGACCGAATGCCGCGCGGCTGACCTTTATTCGCTGGCGCTAAAAAAAATAAAACCCTGCGGTACGGAATATACCGCAAAAATTATAAAAACGGAGTGTTGACAATGGTAAGTATCAGAAAAATTGATTCCTTTAAGGATTACGGTCAGTGCATCTGCATTTCAAACGGCACTGTCGAGGCATATGTAACGGTTGATATAGGACCGAGAATTATACGCTTCGGCTACGTCGGCGGGCAGAATATTATGTGCAGCAGCCGCACAGCCTTTGAGCCTAAGGACGATAAGGCATTTACGGATTATTTCGGAGAGGGCAAAAGATGGGAAAATCTCGGAGGTCACAGAATCTGGGTATCTCCGGAGGCATATCCGGATACCTATTATCCCGACCTTGAGCCCGTGGATTACGAGATAACCGAAAACGGCGCGGTTTTCACCCCCGCCGCCGAAAGGAAAAACGGCGTCGCCAAAACGCTTGAGGTCAGGATGGACGCGGACGATACGAATATGCAGGTTATAATGCGCGTAAAAAATATTTCGGATAAAGCCAAGAGGTTTTCGGTGTGGGGTCTTTCGGTGTCCGAAAAGGGCGGTACGCTTATTATACCGATGAACTCCAACGATACCGGTCTGCTTTCCAACAGGATTATTTCGGTCTGGCCCTATACCGATATGAGCAGCGACCGGATTTACTGGGGAAGCAGATATGTCACGCTAAGGCAGGATGAAAACGCCGAAACCCCGATAAAGCTCGGCTTCGACCTTAACTGCGGAACAGCTTACTACTGTCTTAACGACGATGTTTTCTGCAAAAGATTTGATACTAAGCACCCTTCGGCTGAGTATCCCGACGGCGGCTGCTCCTTTGAAACCTATACAAACCAAAATATGATAGAGATAGAAGCCTTAAGCGAGCTTAAAACCGTACAGCCGGGCGAGACCTCAGAGCTTATTGAAAGCTGGTCTCTTTTTAAGAAGCCGTGCGCTGTGGATTTCAGAAACGACGGCTCTATCGAGCAATTTCTTTCAAAAATCTGAACTGTTTTTCAGTGCTTTGATATAAATTAACAATGAGTTAAAAAAATCGCAGTCGTTTTTTGGTAAAATAATAATATTAAGATAATTAGAAAAGAGTGATGAAATGGCTGAGAGACTGAACAACGACTATAATGCGATTACTCCGGAAATTTTAAAGTATACAGAGTTCTGCAAAAGCAACTGCCGGATTGAACCGCAGCTCTATATAGAGCATAAGGTCAACAGAGGTCTGCGCGATCTTAACGGAAAGGGCGTGCTTACCGGTCTCACCGAAATATCGGAAATCGTATCCAAAAAGGTGGTGGACGGCGAGGAGGTGCCGTGTCCCGGCAAGCTTTATTACAGAGGCTACGATGTTGAAAAGCTGGTCGAGGGCTTTATTAAGGACAAGCGTTTCGGCTTTGAGGAGATAGTGTATCTGCTTCTCTTCGGCGAGCTGCCGACCGCGTCGGAGCTTAAGGAGTTTAACGATGTGCTGGTATCCTACTGCTCGCTTCCGGGAACCTTTGTGCGCGATATTATAATGAAAGCGCCGTCGACGGATATGATGAATTCGCTTGCCAGAAGCGTTCTTACACTTTATTCCTATGACAGCAATCCTGATAATACCGAGATTTCCAACGTTCTGCGCCAGTGCCTTCAGCTTATAGCGAGATTTCCGCAGCTTTCGGTTTACGGCTATCATTCATATGATTATTATATAAAGGGCAGCAACAGCTTCTTTATACATGAGCCGCGTCCGGAGCTTTCCATTGCCGAAAGCATTCTTTATATGCTGCGACTTGACGGAAAATACACTCCGCTTGAGGCAAAGGTGCTTGATA
Organism: uncultured Clostridia bacterium; assembly: GCA_944384845.1. Taxonomy (GTDB): domain Bacteria; phylum Bacillota; class Clostridia; order Oscillospirales; family Acutalibacteraceae; genus UBA737. The sequence goes on along the minus strand of CALWUZ010000158.1, from coordinate 10,984 downwards.
TGGCGCTGGTGCTGCACGCCGAGCACGGAGGAGGCAACAACTCCACCTTTACAACCCATGTTGTTTCCTCGTCAGGAACCGATACATATTCGGCTATTGCCGCGGCCTTAGGCTCGCTTAAGGGACCTAAGCACGGCGGAGCCAATATTAAGGTCTGCGAGATGTTCAACGATATCAAGGCTAATGTAAAGGACTGGGACGACGAGGAGGAGGTCTCGGCGTATATTGAGAGGATTCTGCATAAGGAGGTCTTTGACAGAACGGGTCTTATTTACGGGATTGGTCACGCGGTTTATTCCGTTTCTGACCCGCGCGCTATGGTCTTCAAAAAATTTGTCAAGAGTCTTTCGGAAGAAAAGGGGCTTGACAGAGAGTACAGGCTTTACAGTACAGTCGAAAGGCTTGCTCCGCAGATAATCGCAAAAGAGCGCAGGATGTATAAGGGCGTCAGCATAAACGTCGATTTTTACAGCGGCTTTGTTTATGATATGCTGGGTCTTCCGCATGAGCTGTTCACTCCGCTTTTTGCGATTGCGCGCATTGCGGGCTGGAGTGCCCACCGGATAGAGGAGCTGATAAACGCCGGAAAGATAATCCGTCCCGCATATAAGAGCGTCAGCCCCCGCAGGGAATATGTGCCTATGTCGGAGAGATAAAATTCAATTCGGAAAAAACGGACTGTCTCACATTTTTACTGTGGAACAGTCCGCTTTTAATTTTATTATTTTATTTTGCCGAGCTGCTTTATTGCGTCGGTAATAGTTTTTTCATAGGCTTCCTTGCCGTATTTGTCGACCTCAGCCTTATTTTTCTCGCCGTGGGTAAGGCAGCCCGCGCCGCCTATGCAGCCGCCCACGCACGCCATACCCTCTATAAAGTTGGCGTCAAGCACGCCTTTGCTCTTTTTAAGCAGCGCTATACGGCATTCCTCAATACCGTCGCAGGAGCAGGGCTTTAATTCAAAATCGGTTATACCGCGCTCCTTAAGCCCTTCCGCCACCGCGTCGGAAAGCCCTCCGCAGCGGGCGAATATTCTGCCGAAGTAGGAGGCGTTGTCAAGCACGTCCTCGCCCATATCGGTGATTTCGAGGTCCCGGCTGTCGAACAGCGCCTGAAGCTCCTCGAAGGTTATGACGCAGTCGATATACGGGCGTACCTCTTCTTTTTGAAATTCCATCTTTTTCGCTGTGCAGGGGCCTATAAATATGACCTTTGCCTCCGGCTCATGCTCTTTTATGTATTTTGAGATTGTGGCGGCGGGAGAAAGGTTTTGGGAAACATTGTCCGCTAATTCGGGAAAATAGCTTTTGACATAGCTGACAAAAGCGGGGCAGCAGGAGCTGGTCAGAAAGCCTTTTTCGGCAAGCTCGCCGGATTCGGCGTAAGCGACCATATCCGCGCCGAGAGCTGCTTCTACAACCGTGTGGAAGCCGAGCGCCTTTATGCCCGATATGACCTGACCCAGCTTTGCGTAGGTGAACTGGCTTGAAATTGAGGGAGCTACCACGGCAAATACCTTGTTGTCCCTGTTTTTCAGGAGCTCTATGGCGTCTAAAATAAAGGACTTGTCGGTTATGGCGCCGAACGGGCACTGGTATACGCAGGCGCCGCAGGAAATACATTTTTCATTGTCTATGCAGGCGGCCTTTGTTTCGGTCATGGATATCGCCTTTACCTTGCAGGAGCTGACGCAGGGACGCTTGAAATTCATAATGGCGCTGTAGGGGCAGACTTTGGCGCACTGCCCGCATTCTACGCACTTTGATTTGTCGATATGCGCCTTCTGATGGCTGTCGAATGTGATGGCTCCTCTGCGGCAGACGTCCTCGCAGCGGTGCGCAAGGCAGCCGCGGCACGCCTCGGTGACCTCGTAGCCGCCCATAGGGCATTCGTCGCAGGCTATTTCGATTACCTCTATAACGTTGGGATTGCTCTTGTCGCCGCCCATAGCTATTTTGACGCGCTCGCTTAAAATAGCGCGCTCCTTGTATACGCAGCAGCGCATTGTCGGCACGTTTCCGGGCACTATGGTTTTCGGAATATCAAGCACGTGCTCGGTCAGCGTTCCGTTCCACGCCTCGCGCGCCACCTCTCTGAGCACTTTGTATTTTAAATGCTGAACCTTAGTATCAAATTTTCTCAAAGCTTTCTCCTTGTCCGCCGCAGGCTGAGCTTCGCGGCTGTCATATTAAAAATAACTTACTTTGATTCGTTTGCCCATTTTTTTCAGGCATTCGGACAGCTCTGTGACAATCTGCATTTTTATATTGAAATTTATCGGCAGATCCGGGTTCTGATGAGCCGGATTAACAGCCCTGCCGACAAAAAAGTTAATGTCCGTAGCCTCCTCGAAAAGCATGCGGCAGATAAGCGAGGCGCCGTCTCTTTTTACTCCCCACTGGGAGTATGATTCATTGTCCTTAAGATAGTCCTTGGCGTATGTCAGCACCTTGTTTATGGTGATGACGCCCTCGGTGACAAGATCGGCGCCCTCAAGCTCGGCTATGGGAGGAACGTCCTTGTCTACAAATTCGAGCTTGGGTCTGAGCGGCTTTCCGAGATACTGCGCAGCTATGGTCGACGTGGTGCCGCCGCAGATGATGTGCTTGCCCTCTTTTGAGAAAAAAAGCGACATCATTTTATTGCAGTCATCCCGGTTGGAGGGGGGACCGAAAAGCAGGTTCATCGGCTCTCTTTTCCTTATCCTTACAACGCATGCCGTTGCGTCGTCGCCCGGCTTTCCGCCGTAAAGGCGGCTGCACTCGTCAATAAGGATTGTCGAAAGGGTTTTCGCCGTATAGCCAACCGTGTAAAAGGTTTTCATAAATTCGGCGATATCCTCCCGCTCCCACCCGAAATTGTATTCGGTGCCTATTCCGGCGTGCGGGCAGCCGTCGCTCATAAGAATAAAAACGTCATCCTCCCTAAGCCGTATGCGGGACTGATAAATTCTTTTGCCGTCGATGTTTATCTCGGTTTTGGGATAATCGTATTCTTCCCCGCCGCGCAGAAGTATCACCATCGGATTGTCATACTGTATAAGCTCCGCCTCGTTGCTTTCGACTATCCGCATTATAGTAAAGGTGGAGTAAGCCACCTTTCTTACAGAGCATACAGGAAGGGTTTCGGCTATCGTGTGCACGCAGTCCTCAAGCGAAAGCCCCGCCGCTATCATTGTGGAAATTATTTTGGAGGTCAGCGTGGACAGTATGCTCGCCTTTACTCCGCTTCCCAGACCGTCGGCAAGCACCACTACCGTTGAGCCGTCCTCCTGCTCAATAACGTCGACATGGTCGCCGCAAAGCTCCTCGCCGTCGTGAAAAATACTGCGGTAGCCTATATCGGCGCAGAGATTATTCATCGGTCATCGACTCCTTAAGCTTTGTAAGCGCGATTTTGGTCTCCGCCGCGGTCTCGCCTAAAAGCGACGCGATTTCCTGAACTATCCGCATCTGCTTGTCAACCACCCTGTCGGCGGTTTCAACCGTCTGACGGCTGAGGTCTTCCTTTTTCTGCTTCTGCTCCTCTTCCTCGGTGACGTCCCGCATTATGCAGATAAGCGCCTTGTATTCCTTGTCAAAAACAATTGTCTGCTCGACATACTTGTCATATTCGGCAAGATACGCCTTGCTGTCTCTGAGCGTTTTTCCGGTGCGCTGAACATCCATAAACGGCTTCGGGTCTAAAATGCGGACTATGGGCTCGCCCATAACGTCCGACTCCCTTTGAATATTCATAAGCTTCATCGCCGCGCGGTTGATCTGCTGCACCTCATAGTCCTCGTTAAGCACCACAATGCCGTTGGGGGTGTTGTTGATAATCGTGTCGGAAAAGTTCTCTGCACGCTCCTTTAAGAAGGGAAGACACATCGAAACCTCCGCCTTGCCCTCAATTATGGCAGCCGCCTTTTCGCGGCAGGTATTGTAGCCGCAGGAGCCGCAGTTCAGCTCGTCCTCGGGCTTCAGCTTGCCCATTCTGCGGAGCGCGTCCCTGATTTCGGTCTCGGATGGCTTTAAATTATCGCGCTCGATGTATTCAAGATTTTTTCTCAGTGACAGAAAGTCCGGCTGGGCAACGTCGAAATCCTTTTTTCCGGCGTAATCCGAAACCGCCATATAGTCTCTTACCGGCATACGGTGGTATTTTTCCATAACGGGACCGCCTATGCAGCTTCCGACGCAGGCAGACATTTCAATAAAGCATTTATGTATTTTGCCGTCCTCAATGTCGCGCAGAGCCGCCTTGCAGTTTTCGGTGCCGTCTATTGCAAGATAAGTGTAATCGGGACGCATTTTTTCTCTCATGGTTTTTAAAATTCCGCCTGTGGTGGGGAAGAAGCGGGCAAGGCTTTCGTTGCTTTCATCAAGCCTTTTTTCCGGAACAATGCCTGCTTCGGCGAACCATTCGGTAAGCTCTTCGTAGGTAAGCACCGCGTCGGTGATTCCGGCATAATGGTCGGCCTCGTCCTTTTTGGCAACGCAGGGACCTATAAACACGGTTTTCGCCTCGGGGCAGCGGCGCTTAATATCCCGGCAGTGTGCCTGCATCGGCGACAGCACGTCAGCCAGATAGGGCAGACACCCCGGGAAGTATTTCTGTATCAGCAGGTTTACCGAATGACAGCATGAGGATATCAGAACGTCGCGGTGCTCCTCCTCAAGCAGACGCTCGTACTCGCGCTTTACGATGGTCGCGCCTATCGCCGTCTCCTCGGCATCGGCAAAGCCGAGCTTTTTGAGCGCGGCTTTAAGCTCTGTGAAGCCGACGCCGTCGTAATTGGCGATAAAGGACGGCGCCACGCTCGCTATAACCGGAGCGCCGGAGTTTATAAAGACCTTGACGCGCTCGGTTTCGTCGGCTATTTCCTTGGCGTTCTGAGGGCATACCACAAAGCATTGACCGCACAGAATACACTCGTTGCCGACTATGTGCGCCTGATTGCCCGAAAATTTTATGGATTTTACGGGGCAGTGCCTGATACACTTATAACAGTTTTTGCAGTTTGATTTTTTAAGCTTTAAAAACTCAGCCATATACGCTCAATCCTTTGTCTGATAATTATACGTACAGGTTCCCCGCCGGAAAACCGGCGGGGCGGAGAATAAAAATCACTTCAGCTTTGAAATAACGTTTTCTTCAAAAAAGCTTTTCGCGGTGTCAGGCGATACGGAGTAAAGCTTATCGTCAACAGTCACGCATACGCCTTTTTGACAGTTGCCCATGCAGAAGGTGCCGCCGAGCTCAACCTTATCCTTCAAATCATTCTCGGCGATAAGGTACTGAAATTCCTCAACGACCTGTCTTGAGCCTTTCAGGTGGCAGGAGCTGCCTATACAAACCGTTACTTTCATTTTTTATACCTCCGAAATATTATTCGTAGTCTACAACATCAACCCATGAAAGCAGGAACTCTCTTTCCTTGGCGTTGCCCTTTACCGACTGTGACGCGGCGACGATAGGAAGCCATTTTTCAATGTACTGCTTTGCCGTATCGCTCTTTTTGCAGAAAAGCTCCATATATTTCTTGGCGCCTTCTATGTTTCCGTCAAGCCAGAAGAGAAGATAGGTTCTTGCTACGTCGGCGGAGGCGTTTCCCTGTGTCGCGTGCGACCAGTCGAGTATATAGGGAACGCCGTCGTCCGTGATAATTATGTTCGACGGGTTGAAATCTCCGTGGCAGACCTTGTCGTGCTTTGGCATGCCCTCAAGACGGGTGTGAAGCTCATAGCGCGTGGTGGCATCGAGATCCGCCTGGCTGATTTTGCGGTTCATTTTATCCTTGAGCTTTGTAAGCAGCGGCGATTTCATGCTGTGGACCTTCATCTGAATATCAACAAACTGCTCCAGATACTCGTCAAATTTATCGGGATTTTCCTGTATAAGCTGAGCTAAGGTTTTACCCTTAATAAATTCGCTTATTATAGCCCATTTTCCGTCTATCATCGTGACGCCCAGAATCTTCGGGATATTAAGACCGGTTTCCTCAATGCGCGCCTGGTTCAGAGCCTCGTTCAGAATATCCGCCTTTGAGTAGCCGCTGTCGAAGACCTTTACCGCCTTGTCCTCGTCCTTATAGATTGTTTTACCGGTTCTGACCGCGATAATTTTATCAAGTTTCATCTTTTTTACCTCCAAAAGCTCTGTTAGATTTTAAACGGTTTCATGCTTGCCGTAGTAAGCGTTGAGATACATCTGCTTGATTTCGCTCATCAGCGGATAACGCGGGTTGGCGCCGGTGCACTGGTCGTCGAACGCCTGCTCGGTCATCTCGTCAAGCCGCGCGAGGAAGTCGGCCTCGTCCGGCACATAGTCTCTTATTGTCTTCTTTATTCCGACCCTTTCCTTTAACTCGTCGATAGCGGCAATAAGGCTTTCAACCTTTTCCTCATCGGTTCTTCCCTTTAGTCCGAGGGCTTCCGCAACCTCGGCGTAGCGCGACTGCGTATGCGGATGATCGTACTGCGGGAAGGTGCCCATCTTGACCGGAGCCTCGGCTGAATTGAAGCGTATAACCTCATCTATCATAAGCGCGTTGGCTACGCCGTGCGGAATATGATGGAAAGCGCCGAGCTTGTGTGCCATCGAATGGCATACGCCTAAGAACGCGTTGGCAAACGCCATACCCGCCATTGTGGCAGCGTTAGCCATTTTTTCACGGGCTATTGGCTCGTTAGGACCGTTGTCGTAAGCCGCGGGCAGGTATTTGAATATCATCTGAAGGCTGCGTATCGCGAGCCCGTCGGTATAGTCGGTTGCCATCATCGAGGCGTATGCCTCAATGTTATGGGTGACGGCGTCGATACCCGAAGCGGCTGTAAGACCCTTGGGAGCGGTCATATGCAGGTCCGCGTCAACAATAGCCATATTGGGCATAAGCTCGTAGTCGGCGAGGGGATATTTGATTCCGGTGTCAGCGTCGGTGATAACCGCGAATGGGGTAACCTCAGAGCCGGTTCCGGCAGATGTGGGCACCGCGATAAAGTAAGCCTTTTCGCCCATCTTGGGGAAGGTGTAAACTCTCTTTCTAATATCGCTGAAGCGCATCGCCATATCCATAAAATCAGCTTCCGGATGCTCATACAGCACCCACATGATCTTGGCGGCGTCCATTGCGGAGCCTCCTCCGACCGCTATTATAACGTCCGGAGCGAAAGCTCTCATCTGCTCGGTGCCCTTCATAGCGCACTGAAGCGTCGGATCGGGAGCGACGTCAGCGAAGGTGGCGTGCTCAATGCCCATTTCCTCAAGCTTGTTTGTTATCGGCTTGGTATAGCCGTTGTTGAAAAGGAAGCTGTCCGTTACAATGAAGGCTTTCTTTTTGTTCATCACGTTTTTAAGCTCGTCAAGAGCCACGGGCAGGCAGCCCTTCTTTATATAAACCTTTTCAGGCGCTCTGAACCAAAGCATATTTTCTCTCCTCTCGGCAACCGTTTTGATGTTTATCAGGTGCTTTACACCGACGTTTTCGGAAACTGAGTTTCCGCCCCATGAGCCGCAGCCCAGCGTAAGCGAGGGAGCCAGCTTGAAGTTGTAAAGGTCGCCTATTCCGCCCTGAGAGGAGGGGGTGTTTACGAGAATGCGGCAGGTCTTCATTCTTGCGGCAAATTTGTCGAGCTTTTCCTTTTCGCTTACTACGTTGAGATATATTGAAGAGGTGTGACCGTAGCCGCCGTCGGCAATGAGGTGCTCCGCCTTGTCGAACGCTTCGTCTATATCCTTTGCCTTATACATAGCAAGCACGGGGGAAAGCTTTTCGTGAGCAAATTCCTCGGATATGTCAACGCTTTCGACCTCGCCTATGAGTATTTTGGTTTTTTCGGGAACCTCAAAGCCCGCCAGCGCAGCTATCGTCACCGGCTTCTGACCTACTATCTTGGCGTTGAGAGCGCCGTTGATGATAATGGTCTTGCGGATTTTCTCGGTTTCCTCGGGATTTAAGAAGTAGCAGCCTCTGTCGGCAAATTCCTTTTTGACCTTTTTGTATACCTTGTCAAGCACTATAACCGACTGCTCGGAAGCGCAGATCATACCGTTGTCAAAGGTTTTTGAGTGGATTATCGAGTTTACCGCGAGAAGAATATCGGCGGTGTCGTCTATGATGGCGGGGGTGTTGCCGGCGCCTACGCCGAGAGCCGGCTTGCCGCTTGAATAAGCGGAATGCACCATTCCGGGACCGCCGGTCGCGAGAATTATGTCGGCTTCCTTCATAAGCAGGTTGGTCATTTCAAGCGAGGGAATGTCTATCCAGCCTATGATATCCTCCGGTGCGCCTGCCGCCACAGCGGCCTCAAGAACTGTCTTTGCGGCTTCAATTGTGGATTTTTTTGCGCGCGGATGAGGGCTTATTATAATGCCGTTTCTGGTCTTAAGGGAAATAAGGGTCTTGAAAATCGCCGTAGAGGTAGGATTGGTGGTGGGAATTACCGCGGCAATAACGCCTATCGGCTCGGCAATCTTTTTGATTCCGAACTCCTTGTCTTCTTCAATGACGCCGCATGTTTTTGTGTGCTTGTAGGCGTTGTATATGTATTCGGCGGCATAATGGTTTTTTATAACCTTGTCCTCGACAATGCCCATTCCGGTTTCCTCAACCGCGAGCTTAGCGAGGGGTATTCGCGCCTTGTTGGCTGCGGTTGCAGCCGCCTTGAAAATTTCGTCTACCTGCTCTTGTGTATAGCCGGCAAATTTTTCCTGAGCGGCTTTGACCTTTTCGATGGTTTTTTCCAGCGCTTCAACGCTGTCTACTACCGGATAATTCTTTTCCATTATTCTGTCTCCTTTTTTAAAGTACTTAATTAACGTTTTTTGAAATCAATGCGAGAGCTGCCGCAATGTTTTCGTTTTTGATGCAAACATTGTCGCCGGCGCGGAGATGAACGGGCGCGAAATTCATTATCGCGGATATTCCGCTTTCTACCATACGGTCGCAGACCTCCTGGGCGCAAATATCAGGAACGGCTATTATTCCTATTTTAACTCCGTTTTCGGCGCAGAAGCTTTTAATCTGTGCTATAGGCTTGATTGCTATTCCGTTTTCCGTTTTCCCGTAAACCGACGGATCATTGTCAAACGCCGCGATTACGCTGAGCCCTACGGACTCGAAGCCGTCGTAATCGAGCAGCGCCTTTCCGAGCTTGCCGGCGCCGACCAGTATCACCTTGTCCTTACGGTTGAATTTAAGATAATTCTCAAGCGAGCTGATAAGCACGCCGGTGTCGTATCCGGTTTTCGGTCTTCCGGAGCCGCACGCCGCGGATAAATCCTTGCGAACCTGAACTTCGCCGAGGTCAAGAGCCCTTGCAATCGTTGTTGCCGATATGGAAGGGTATTCGCCTTTCGGTAAATTTCTCAGATAGCTTAAGTATACCGGCAGGCGGTTCAGACAGGCATTGGAAATATTCCGTGTCTGCATCAGAATCCTCCTTTGCTTTTTATTTGTTAATATTTTAACATACCTGTCTTTGCGTGTAAAATGCGATATTAATATATCGATATATGTAAATCGATATATCCTGTAACTATTATACATTCAGTATTTTTAATATTCAATAATTTTTTTAAAAATTATGCAGAACGATTTTTGCGGCGTAAAGAAACAAAAGCGGAATAATGATGTTTATTAGAATAAAAATAAAAATATATGCGGCGTAAGAAAGCTGCGCGCGGCGGTATTATCGGATTTTAGAATAATTTGCCGGAAGCGGACTTAAAATACCGGCGGCTTATTTTGGTTGACAAGCAGAGCACCAGTTGGTATAATATTATGAAATTGGAACAATATTACGGAAAATATGGTATCTCTTCAGCCGTCGGATTAAGCTTTGCGGCTTTCGGCTCCGGTATAAAAAGGTGCCGGTTTAAAGCGGCGCTGTCAGAAAAAGCCGTCCGCCTGTTTTGGCGGGGGCTTGGAAAGATACGGTGATTTATATGAAAAAATATGATTATCTTTTGGTCGGCGGGGGCTTGTTCTCCGCGGTTTTTGCCTATCATGCCGTGAAAAAGGGCAAAGCCTGCCTTGTTTTGGAAAAACGTCCGCAGCTTGGCGGCAATATATACTGTGAGGATATTGAGGGAATACACGTTCATAAATACGGCGCGCATATTTTCCACACATCAAACCGCCGCGTATGGGATTTTGTAAATTCAATAGCGGAGTTCAACAGGTATACCAACTGTCCGGTGGCTTGCTATAAGGGCGAGATGTACAATATGCCCTTTAATATGAATACCTTCAGCAAAATGTGGGGCATACGCACTCCGGCGGAGGCGAAGGCAATAATCGAAAAGCAGCGTTCCGCTGTAAAGGGGGAGCCGCGCAACCTTGAGGAGCAGGCGATAAGCCTCGTCGGCGAGGATATTTACAGGAAGCTTATCAAGGGCTACACCGAAAAGCAGTGGGGGCGCAGCTGCACCGAGCTTCCGAGCTTTATAATAAAGCGTCTTCCGGTGCGCTATATATATGACAACAATTATTTTAACGACTCCTATCAGGGCATACCGATAGGCGGCTACAACGTTTTGACGGACAGGCTATTCGCCGGCTGTGACGTGCTGCTTAACACGGACTATAACTCCGACCGCGCTAAATTTGACGGGGCAGCAGAAAAGGTGCTCTATACCGGCACGCTTGACTCGCTGTTTGATTACCGCTTCGGCAAGCTTGAGTACCGCAGCCTGCGGTTTGAGACCGAGCTGCTTGACGAGGAAAATCATCAGGGCGTGGCGGTTGTAAATTATACGGAGCGGGAAATTCCCTACACCAGGATTATCGAGCACAAGCATTTTGAAAGCACTAAGAGCGATAAAACAGTCATTACAAGAGAATATCCGGCCGAATGGAAAGAGGGAATGGAGCCCTACTATCCGGTAAACGATGAAAAGAACAACGCTTTGTTTGAAAAATACAGGCGGCTTGCCGGCGAAAAGAAAAACATGCTTTTCGGCGGACGTCTCGCGGAATACAAATATTACGATATGGATAAGG
>CALWUZ010000157.1 GCA_944384845.1 uncultured Clostridia bacterium | reverse complement strand
CCGTTTAAGCTGCTTATGGGAACGCCGTGCTCGCTCGGCTGGCGTGAAGACGGCGACCGTGAATATGTATGGGTGTGCGATCCCTCTCATCCCATCGCGCAGGGCATTGACCGTTACATAGAGCTTGAACATGAGGAAACCTATACCGAACCGTTCAGTATTCCCGAGCCCGACAAGCTGATTTTTATAGGCAGCTACGATGGCGGTGAGGTGTTCAGGGCAGGCTGCTGCTACAGACGCGGCTACGGCAAAATATTTTATTTCCAGCCGGGGCATGAAAGTTATCCTACATATCATAAGCCGGAGATAATCAGGGTGATCAAAAACGCGGTTCACTGGACTTATTCGGATTACAGAAAGGTCATAGACTGCCCGCAGGTTTCAAAAATCGGCGGCTGACCGAATTAAAGTAAAACAATAAAGCATTGTCCCGTCGATCTGGAACGGGTCGGGGAGAAACGGAGAAGCATATGAAAAGAACTTTTGCTGTTATAGGATACGGAGGACAGGGAGCATGGCATACGCGTCAGATCCTTTCAAGCGATGTAGCCGCTCTTTCCGGGGTTTACGATATTGATCCTGCAAAAAACGCCGCAGCTGAGAAAAACGGTATCAGGGCATATGCTTCGGTTGACGGGCTGCTTGCCGACGGCGGCGTTGAGTCGGTGGTAATAGCGGTCCCTAACGACGCGCATAAGGAGCTTGTGATAAAGTCCCTTGAAGCCGGAAAAAACGTTATCTGCGAAAAGCCCGTGGAAATGACTGTGGCTGCGTTTGACGATATGACCGCCGCTGCCGGGAGAGCGGGAAAGCTTTTTACGGTTCACCAGAACAGAAGGTGGGACGTGGACTATCTTGCTATGAAGAAAATAGTTGAATCGGGCGAGATAGGCGGGCTTATAAATATCGAGTCAAGAATACACGGCTCAAGAGGAATTCCGAGCGACTGGCGCTGCGCCAAAAAGCAGGGCGGCGGAATGATGCTTGACTGGGGCGTTCATCTTATAGATCAGGTGCTTCAGATAATAAAGGAAAAAATTGTGCGGATATACTGTACCGAGACGCATATTACCAACACCGAGGTGGACGACGGCTTCAAGCTCACGCTTTATTTTGAAAGCGGAAAAACCGCCTATGTTGAAGTGGGTACATATAATTTTATAGCTATGCCCCGTTTTTATCTGCAATGCGAGAAGGGAAGCGCCATAATCGAGGACTGGCGCAAAAACGCTCAGGTAGCGCGCATGAAGGCGTGGAACGAAAAAGAGGTGCTGCCGGTGCAGACGGCGGCCGGCATCACGAAAACAATGGCGCCGCGCGACGAGATAACCCTTGACATTTACGAGGCTGAACGTCCGGTGAGCGACGTGCATGATTTTTACCGGAATTTCTGCGCCGCGCTGGATAATAAGGCGGAGCTTACAGTAAGGCATTCAGAGGTTCGCAGGGTTATGCAGGTTATGGAAGCGGCGTTTGCCTCTTCCGATAAGGAGCAGGCTCTTGAGGTAAGGATTTAAAATGATAAGGCTTGCCGTTGTAGGAACAAGCGCCATTACCGAAAAATTTCTCGCCGCCTGCCGTCTTACGGGCAGATATTCGTTTTCAGCGGTATATTCAAGGGATAAGCTGCGCGGGGAACGATTTGCAGCTGCGAACGGTATTGAAAAAAGCTTTTCAGACTTAAGGGCGCTCGCCTGCGACCCTGAAACCGATGCCGTATATATCGCGACGCCGAATGTTTTTCATTACGCGCAGAGCCGGCTTTTTCTTGAGCACGGAAAGCATGTTATATGCGAAAAACCGATAGTGACGGACGTACGGCAGTATGATGAACTTTCGGAAATATCGAAAAAGAACGGACTCGTATATATCGAGGCTATAATGTCAAGACATTGCAGAGGACGGGATACACTGCTTTCCGCCGTAAGGCAGATAGGAAAAATTTCTCAGGCAAGATTGGATTACTGCCAGCTTTCAAGCCGTTATGCGGCATATCAGTCCGGCGGGCATGTCAATATATTCGATATGTCGCTCGCGGCAGGTACGCTTATGGACTTGGGGGTATACTGTGTTTACGCTGCTGTCGATTTGCTCGGCGTACCGCGCAGCATAAGCGCGTCGGCGGCTTTTCTGCCCGGAGGAGCGGATTGCTCGGGAGCGGCGGTTTTCGGTTACGACGGTTTTACTGCGGCGCTTTCGTACAGCAAAATCGGACAGGGAGCCGCCGGTTCGGAAATAATAGGCGACAGGGGAACCGTGAAAATCGCTTCGGTTTCGCAGTATGCCGGAATTTCTCTGGTTAAGGACGGCGGGGAAACCCCGCTTTTGGGAATGCCGCCCCGCGGTGAGGTTATGAGCGGCGAGGCTTTGAAGTTTGCCGGATATATTGAAAGTTCTGATGAAAGCGGGGATTATGAGCAGGTATCCGCATTGACTCATAATGTGCATGAGTGCATGGACAGGATAAAAGCCGATGCCGGAATAAAATATCCGATAAAGGAGTATTGTATATGAAACTTGGAATCGTAAGCGCTATTTATGACGGCTTTACCTTTGAGGAGGCTGTCGAAAATGCGGTCTCGAACGGCTGTGAATGCATTGAGGTCGCCTGCTGGCCGCAGGGAAAGGCGGAAAGAAGGTATGCGGGGGTAAGCCATATCGATGTGGAAAACACATCGGACGAATATATTGCCTATATCAGGGATTTCTGCGCGAAAAAGGGCATAGCCATATCCTCGCTTGCTTTTTATCCGAACACTATGGACGGCGATCTTGAAAAAAGAGCCGCAAACATAGCTCATCTTAAAAAGGTTATCAATATGAGCGCGCTTTTGGGCGTAAATATGGTCACCACTTTTATAGGGCGTGATCAGAAAAAGACGGTTGAGGAAAATTTAGAGATTTTTAAGGAAATATGGCCTCCGATTATAAAGCTTGCGGAAGAAAAGGGAGTCAAAATCGCGATTGAAAACTGCCCGATGCTGTTCGGAGCCGATCAGTGGCCCGGCGGACAGAATCTGTTTACCACGCCGGCGTTATGGCGTAAGATGTTCGGAATTATTGAAAGCGATAATTTCGGGATAAACTACGATCCGAGCCACTTTATCTGGCAGCAGATTGATTATATAAAACCGCTTTATGAGTTTAAGAATAAGATTTTCCATGTTCACTTCAAGGATATTAAGCTTTATAAAGACAGGCTTGACGATGTCGGAATAATGGGCTATCCGCTTGATTATATGAGTCCCAAGCTTCCGGGACTGGGCGATGTGGACTGGGGCAGGTATGTTTCCGCGCTTACCGATATAGGGTATGACGGCTTTGCCTGCATTGAGGTTGAGGATAAGGCCTTTGAGGGCTCGAAAGAGCGTATAATGGATTCGGTAAATTTGAGCTGCCGTTATATGCGTCAGTTCGTTATATAAATTGGAGGTATAAAAAATGGCAAATATCGACATGAACAATTTCACCAGCGATATGACCGAGAAGAAGGCTGTAAAAAGCGACCGCAAGCTTCGCATCGGTATTATCGGCACAGGCGGAATCGCCAATTCTCACATTCAGAGCTATTTGAAGCAGGACGATGTAGAGGTTGTGGCGGGCGCTGATCTTATTCCCGGAAAGGCGGCGGAGTTTTTTAAGTCGCATAAGGTTGAGGCAAAGGATTTTGTCGATTACAAGGAAATGATCGACACAATGAACCTTGACGCGGTAAGCGTCTGCACCTACAACACCACCCATGCCGAATGCACGATTTATGCGCTTGAGCACGGGCTCCATGTTCTTCTTGAAAAGCCGATGACCGTGACACTCGATGAGGCGGTAGAAATCTGCCGCGCCGAGAAAAAGAGCGGCAAGGTGCTGACTATCGGCTTCCAGCCGCGGTTTGACGCTAATATGCAGATGATAAAGAAGATAGTGCAGTCCGGGGAGCTCGGTAGTGTTTTCTATGTTCAGACCGGCGGCGGACGCAGGCATGGCATACCGGTAAGCTGGTCAGAGACCTTTATTGAGAAGGATAAGGCGGGTCTCGGCGCGCTGGGAGACATTGGCTGCTATTCGATAGACCTTGTTATGAACGCGCTTGGCAATCCGAAGCCCCTTACTGTTACAGGCACTGCTACCGATTATTTCGGTACCACGACCGAGGCTTATTCGCAGGTAGGCAAGCCCGAATGCGCAAAGAAATTCAGCGTTGACGATTTCGCGTCGGCTTACATACGCCTTGAAGGCGGTATAATTCTTGACTTCCGTATTGCATGGTATATGCATCTTGATACCCCCGGAGACACTATAATTATGGGTACCAAGGGCTCTCTGCGCATTCCGTCAACCGATTGCTGGAACGGTTCTTTCAATAAGCCGATGACCGTTTACAGAGATGTCGCGGGCGAGCCGGTTCAGACCGAGATACCGCTTTTGCCGGCGACAAAGAATTTGTTTGACCTTAAGATCCGCTCCTTCCTCGACGCTATTATAACCGGCGGAGAGGCTCCGGTGCCTTCAAGCCAGATTATCTACAACCAGGCTATTCTTGACGGCATTGAAAGGTCGAGTGAGTGCGGCCGCGAGGTTGAAATCAATATTCCCGAAATCTGAATTAAAAATATTCACCGGCAGTCTTAATTCGGCTGCTGGTGAAAATAAAAAAGTATAAAGGTGATTTATTATGTATGATTTTCCGATAGCTCTGCAGCTTTATTCGGTGAGAGACGATATGGCAGCGGATTTTGGCGGCACCCTTAAAAAGGTTAGCAAGATGGGATATAACGGCGTTGAGTTCGCGGGACTTTTCGGCAAAAGCGCCGCCGAGGTCAAAAACCTATGCGAAGAGGCGGGAGTTGTTCCTATCTCAGCGCATGTTCCGTTCATTGATATGATGAATGACCCGGATTTACTTAAAACATACAGTGAAATCGGCTGCAAATATGTGGTTATCCCATATCTTACCGAGGAATACCGTCCCGGCAATGAGAAATTTGCCGAGGTTATTGAAGGCGCCAAAATGCTGGGCAAAAAAGCCAATGAGTTAGGAATGAGGCTTTGCTACCATAATCATGACTTTGAATTTGTCAAAATAAACGGCGAATATGCTCTTGACATTCTTTATAAAGAGGTTCCCGCCGATTTGCTTTCAACCCAGATAGATACCTGCTGGGTAAATGTGGGCGGTGAAAATCCGGCGGAGTATATCCGCAAGTACGCGGGGCGTGTTGAAATAGTACATTTAAAGGACTTCACAGGCGGGAAAAGCGAAAATATGTATGCCCTGATAGGCATAGACGACGATAAAAAGAAAGAAGCTTCAGGAAGCTTTGAATTTCGTCCCGTAGGCAGCGGCGTTCAGGATTTCAAGAGCATTCTTGACGCCTCAAAGGAGGTCGGCGCTAAATGGGTAGTGGTCGAGCAGGACAGCCCGAGCATGGGCAAAACTCCGCTTGAATGCGCCGAAACAAGTATCAAATATCTTAAATCGATTTTCTGAGCGCTTCAATTTTACTGCGGTATTCCGCAGGAGAAGCATTCATTATCTGCTTAAAAGAGCGATTAAAGGAACGTATCGTTCCGAAGCCGACATCTTCTGAGATGTCGGCTATTTTCATATAGCTTTCCTTAAGCAGCTGGCAGGCTTCACTGATTCTGAGCGCACTAATATATTCGCTGAAATTCTGATGCAGCTTCTGGTTTATAAGACGGGATATGTAGTATTTGCTCAGGTGCAGGCTTTCAGCTACATAATCAAGGGTAATATCGTCCTTGAAATTGCGGCTGCAGAAATCTATAACGCTGTAAAAAGCCGAGGTGTTTTCGGCGCTGACCGTTTTGAGATTCAGTTTGGGAAGTATCAGGCTCATCATTACGTTAATATAGCCTCTGATAGCGATATTTTCATACTTTCCGCCTGCAGAATTTATGCTTTTGAATATCTGTGAAAGCTGCAAAGAGTCTGCGGGAATAAAATTTTTATCCGGCTTGCTTTGAGAAATTTCAGACCCGATGCCGTAAATTATATCCGGTGAAAAAATCAGCACAATATAACTGCCCTTTTTGAGCGTATCATAGTAATGTATCTGATTGGGGAAGGTTATAAAAATGTCTCCGTTGTTTATAAGATAGCTGTTATTATCGGCGTATGCGACCGCTTTTCCGTTTATTACGTAAATCACCTCAAGCTCCTTGTGGAGATGTACAGTACTTCCCAGAGCGTCCGAAAGCATACGGGTTATTGCCGAGGTTTTGTTTTCATAAATTATATCCATAAAAATCGCCTCCGGGAGCCTAAAGCTTCTGATTGTACTATATCACAGCGGAATTTGTTTTTCAATCTTTTTTTTGCTGGTAACGGACAAAGCGGAGCTTGAATATTATATTAAGGACAACAGTATGTGATTTTAAACCGGATGAATTTAAAGCATGGGGAGGGTATTTGCTTTGAAGAGCCTTAACAGTATAGAACCGGGTGAGCGGGCGGTTATCAGCGAAATAAAAAGCACTGAGGGCATGCGCAGACGTCTTCTTGATATAGGAATGATTCCGGGAACCAAGATTGAATGCGTGGGCAGGAGTCCGTCCGGCGACCCGAAGGCCTTTCTGATACGCGGAGCCGTAATAGCCATCCGTTCTGAAGACAGCGCCGGTATATTTATTTGCTGAACATATTTTCGTTCATTTATTGAGATTTGCCATGAAAAAGCCATTTAAAGAGAAGCTCTGCTTAATTTAGCGGAGCTTTGGCTTGCTGCGGTATTAAAGCCGCTTTATTAATTTGATTATTTCATTATTCTGTGAAATAAGATGCCCCGTAGCATAGATCAGAAAAAGCGAAATAATGGACAGAATTATTCCGACGATAAAAACTCCTACGGCGATAACGGCGAATATCTTATCAAGCATAATAAGCACTGCGGCGATTGCTGTAAATACCAATAGGATTCCGAGCGCGACAATAAAGGAAATTGCCTTAATTATTTTATCAAGATGCTTAAAAACTCCGTTACCGTAGTTTTGCGTAGCCGCTTTTAAGCTGCTTTTGGTTTTCGGAACAGATGAGGAGCTTATGTCCTCGAAAAACAAATCGTTGTTATTATTGTTCAATTCGGAACACTCCTTTCGGCGCTATATTTTTTTTACACCTATCGTGACAGACTCGCCGTTGATATCCCATTCTTTTGTAAAGCCGTCAGGCGCTTGGAGGGAAATTGCTTCCGCGAGAGTATCGCCTTTTATGCTTTCCTGATTTGACAGCGCAGTCTGCGTTACCTTTGCGCTTCCCTCAAGGGTAACCGAAATATGGTCGGTGACGTTAAAGCCGGCTTCCTTGCGCATGGTCTGAATTTTGCTGATAAGCTCTCTTACAAGACCTTCCTCGATAAGCTCTTTTGTAAGCACGGTATCGATTGCGACCGTGATGCCGCGGTCGCTTACCGTATAAAAGCCATCCTTCTGTTTCGCTTCGATAAGAAGATCGCCGGTTTCAAGCTTAACCTCGCCGGAGGGAATCGAAAGCTTTATAAAACCGTCTTTGTCAAGCTGTTTTTTGGCGGCAGAGCCGTCAATTTCGGCAAGAGCGGCTTTTATTTCATTGAGCTGCCTGCCGAATTTCGGACCTACGGTTTTAAGCTGCGGCTTGAATTGATAGTCGACAAAAGCGTCGACCTCATCGGTAAAGCTTACGGTTTTTATGTTAAGCTCATCGCGTATAATATCAGTATAAAAGCTGTCAAGCGCACCGTCAAGCTTTACATACATAACGGCAAGCGGCTGTCTGTTTTTAAGAGAGGCGCCGTTGCGCGCCGCTCTGCCCAATACTACGATTTCAAGCACCTTTTCCATATTTTCCTCAAGCTTATTGTCTATGGCGCTTTGGTCCGCAGCGGGAAAATCGCAGAGATGAACACTTTCCGGCGCCGTTTTATCAACGCTCCGCACAAGGTTTTGATAAATACTCTCTGTCATAAACGGTATCATCGGCGCCGCGGCTTTGGCGGTGGTTACAAGGGCAGTATAGAGTGTCATATATGCGGCAATTTTATCCTCCGGCAGCCCCTGAACCCAGTAACG
>CALWUZ010000156.1 GCA_944384845.1 uncultured Clostridia bacterium | reverse complement strand
CCCGACGCGGAAAATATGGGAAGCTTCTGCCCCCTTACAAGGGTGTTAAGTCCGTCAATCGCCGAAATACCGGTCTGGATAAACTCCTGCGGATAATTCCGCGCCGCCGGGTTCATCGGTCTGCCGTTTACGTCCTTGCTCTTCTCCGGAATAAGCTCGGGACCGCCGTCGGCAGGCCTGCCGAGCCCGTCAAACACCCTCGAAAGCATATCGGGCGAAACCGGAAGCTGCATCCCCCTGCCTAAAAAGCGACCCTTGGATTCAGCAAGATTTATTCCGGCGGAGCTTTCAAATAGCTGCACCAGCGCGTTCGTGCCGTTAATCTCAAGCACCTTGCAGCGCCTTGTCTCCCCGTTCGGAAGCTCTATTTCACCAAGCTCGTCATATTTCACGTTTTCAACATCGCTTACCATCATCAGCGGTCCGGCGACCTCACGTATCGTTTTATACTCCTTCGGCATACTTTCTCCCCCCCTTATTCCGTCACGGAAGCCTCTAAAGCCTCTTTTATATCCATTTCAAGCGCGGTAATTATGCCGCTGTATTCGTTCTCAATATTTTTTTCGGAGACATATTTAAAACGTCCTATGCTTTCTCTTGACGGCATAGCGACAATTTTTTCAACCGAGGCGCCTTTTTTTATTGCGTCGGAGGCTTTATCATAGAAATTCATAATAAGCTTCATCATAAGATACTGTTTGAAGAGCGAGGTATAGGTATCGGTCTCGTCAAAGGCGTTCTGATGGAGGAAATCCTCCCTTACCGAACGCGCGGTTTCAAGCTTAAGCCGGTCGGCGGCGGAAAGCGCGTCCATTCCGACAAGCTTTACGATCTCCTCAAGCTCAGCCTCCTCCTGAAGCGTCGCCATAAGCCTTCCTCTTAAAGCAAACCAGTCGGGCTTTACGTTTTCGTTAAACCAGCCGGAAAGCGACTCGGCGTAAAGCGAATAGCTGGTAAGCCAGTTGACAGCCGGAAAATGACGCTTATACGCAAGCGAGGAATCAAGCCCCCAGAACACCTTGACTATGCGCAGCGTAGCCTGTGAGACCGGCTCGGATATATCGCCTCCCGGAGGAGATACCGCGCCGATAACCGAAAGCGCTCCTTCAGCCGCTTCGCTTCCGCAGACCTCCACCCTGCCCGCGCGCTCATAAAACTGCGCGAGTCTTGAGCCTAAATAGGCAGGATACCCCTCCTCGCCCGGCATTTCCTCAAGCCTGCCGGACATTTCGCGCAGCGCCTCCGCCCAGCGCGAGGTGGAATCCGCCATAAGCGCCACCGTATAGCCCATATCACGGAAATACTCGGCTATGGTAATCCCGGTGTAAATTGACGCCTCGCGCGCTGCAACAGGCATATCCGACGTGTTTGCAATAAGAACGGTACGCTCCATAAGCGAGCTTCCTGTTCTCGGATCCTTAAGCTCAGGAAATTCGTTTAAAACATCGGTCATTTCGTTGCCGCGCTCGCCGCAGCCGATGTATACTATAATATCCGCCGCAGCCCATTTGGCAAGCTGGTGCTGTACCACGGTCTTGCCTGAGCCGAACGGTCCCGGAACCGCCGCAACTCCGCCCTTTGCTATCGGGAAAAGAGCGTCTATAACCCGCTGACCCGTAACAAGCGGAGTATCGGGAGAAAGCTTACGCTTATACGGTCTTCCCTTTCGCACCGGCCATGTCTGCATAAGTGTAAGGTCAATTTCGCCCTTTTCGGTTTCAACTGTATAAACCGTTTCCTCTACGGTAAAGTCGCCCTCTTTAATTTCCTTGATCCTGCCGGAGAGCCCTGCCGGCAGCATTATCTTATGATTTACAACGGCGGTTTCCCGCACCGTTCCTACAGTATCGCCTCCGACAACGGCGTCTCCGGCTTTTTTAAGCGGGGTAAAATGCCATTTTTTCTCACGCGGAAGCGACGGAGCGTCTATTCCTCTCTGAAGATTTGTGCCGCACATCCGCATAATTTCCTCAAGCGGACGCTGTATTCCGTCGAATATGGAGCCTATAAGCCCCGGTCCCAGCTCAACGCTGAGAGGTTTTCCGGTAGATACCACTTTTTCTCCGGGTCCTAAGCCTGCGGTTTCCTCGTATACCTGAACAGACGCTCTGTCCCCGTGCATTTCAATAATTTCGCCGATAAGATTTTTATCCGAAACGCGGACGACGTCGAACATGTCTGCTCCGCGCATTTCGTCGGCTATGACAAGAGGACCGGCAACCTTGATTATTCTTCCCTGGGTCATTGCAAACTCTCCTTTATCCTCAGCAAGAGGCTTTAAGCTTATATATTGAAGGCTATATCCGAGCCGACCGCTTTTTCCACTGCGTCACTGAGCGAAGCCGCGCCCGCGCTGACGCTTCCCGCGGCGCCCGGTATCAGCACGACTGAAACGCCCGGTCTTCGGTTTATGATTTCTATTTCCCTTTCAAGCAGCGGCGCGAAGCGCTCTGTGACATAAATAATTCCGTAATCCGCGGAATTTATTCTGCGGAATACCGCTTCCGCTTCTCCGTCGCGGTCGCAGGGGAAAATATCAAGCCCGGCCGCCGCAAAGCCTTTAACGCTTTCGGTCTCTCCCATAACCGCAATTTTAACCATTAAGCTCACGCAGCCTTTCCCTGATTTTTTCTTCCGGCTGACCTGTTTTGACGCCGCTGTAAATGATTCTGAGATTTTTTATTTCCGCCTGCTTTGCAATCATATATCCTACAAGCGGTTCATCTCCGATTGTGACATAGCGGCTTTCTGACGCCGTTTTAAGCAAATAATTATCAACAAATCTTTCAAAATTTCCCGCGCTTCGCTTATACTCCTCCGCCGCAAGACCGCCGCCGAGCTCCTTTGCCGAAGCAAGCAGGTCGAGCAGGGCTTTCTCACCTGCCAGAGCTGCGCCGGTTAAAGCTTTTTTGGAAACTATCCCGGTTTCCGTAAGGCATTCCTCTAAAAAGCCCCTGCCTTTACCTGCCCTTGCCGCGCGCAGCGCCGCCTTTATATTTCCGTAAAAAACCGACGCTCTTGCAAGTTTTAAAACAAGCGGCTTTTTGATTTCATCCGCCCTTTTCAGCTGAGCCGTCATCTGAGCGGCGTCGGCAATACAGTCAGAAAGCTGGCTGTCTCCGGTTTTCAGCAGTATCCGGTACGCCCGCTCTGCAGCGGTTTTCATAAAATCATCAAGCAATTCAAAACGCTTTTCACAAACAGCCTTTTCAATTATTTTTGTATCTATGCCCGCAGGATATATTAAAAGCCGCTCATATTCTCTGCCGCAGAGAACGCCCTTTAAAACCGTCTTTAAATTATGGAAATCATTTTCAAGCAAAAAAGGCTCGAATACCGAAATATCCGGCGCGCAGTCATAAAGATATTCCCAAAGAGAGCGGGTTTCCGCGCTTAAAAGCTCCGGAATATCCCCGCCTTCCCCCGTGCCTATGCCCTTTTCTGCCAAAAGCCCGGCAAGCTCTTCAAGGCTCCCGGCCGACGCAAAACGCGCCATATCGCTGTTTTTAAGCATACGGTTTTCTTTTGCTCTTAAATTTCCTATCGCAAATCCAACGGATTTTACCGGCATTTTTTCACCCTCCCGAAGCAGAATACGGATGCATCAGACAAAAAGCCGTTTATTTAAAGCGGCTGTAAGTTCGTCGCGCTTTTCTCGGATAAGCGCGGAAAAAGCGCAGTTAATAAGTATATCGCCGTAGCTCAGAATAAAGCCGCCGTCAATATCGGCGGGAGTACTGCTTAAATCAAGCGAATATTCCCTGAGCCTTTCCCTGAAGCCGGAGGTATCGCGCGACAGATCGCGTGCGGAAATATACACCTCTCCGCTTTTATCAAGCCTGTTTTTCGCAATAAGCTTTAAAAGACAGGAAAAATATTTTTCGTCGTCATATCCCGCGGCGGTTTCGGCCGCCGCTTCGATCGCCGATTCTATAAGCTCCCGCTTAAGGGAAAGCAGCGAGTCGCGCGCTATTCTTTCCGCCGCGGCGGCACCCGCGTCCTTTATAACCCGGGCTTTATTTTCCGCCTCTCTTAAAATTTTCTCGGCGCTTTTTTCGCCCTCAAGCTTTTTATCGGCAATATCGGCTTTTATCTCTGCCTCTGCCCGGGCTGTTATCTTCGCCGCCTGCTCCTTGGCGTCGGATATTATTTCAGACAGTATTTTCTCACCTGAAGTCATAGCCTGTCACCTTACAGCAGAATCACGGTAAGGAATGAAATAAGAAAGGCAAGCAGCGCATATATCTCAACCAGCGTAACCGATACCAGCGCCTTCGGAAAAGCGCTTTCATCCTTAGCGAAAAGCGATATTCCGGCAACCGCCGCCTTTCCCTGCGAGATAGCAGAGAAAAGACCTCCGAAGGCTATGGGAAGACATGCGGCGAAGATAAGACAGCCATCCCAGGTGGAAAGCTGCGCCAGATCGCCGAACACCCCGATTTTGGTAAGCGATATAAAGGAAACGATCAAGCCGTCAAGCCCCTGTGTGCCCGCGAGCACATCAAGCCC
>CALWUZ010000155.1 GCA_944384845.1 uncultured Clostridia bacterium | reverse complement strand
TATAACTCAAAAATACCTCTTTGAAGCATCTGAAGCGCAACCCTGCGGCTGGTCGGTGTAATGTAGAACCCGCCTCCGCCGGGTCTGCTTCCGTCTCCGGAAACCTCGTCGGAACTCATAAAGAAATTGTAGCCCCACTCGCGGACGTCTCCGTATATTTTCACCTCGTCAGAGCCAAGCCCGTAAGCATAAACCGAATTGATCGCACGCTGACGATCCAAAAGTCCGGAACCCCATATTGTGTTTATTCCGGAATCAAGCTTAAAGCTGTCGCCGAAAAGATATATCGGACGCTGAGCGCTGATATTTCTTATATAATCAGAGGTTTTTAAAATATAACCGTCTTCAGATTCCCAGGGCTCCTGCGTGAAATTAAATTTATAATCTGCCGCCTGCCCGTTTTCTGACTCTGAGCTTGTATCATCACCGGCATCAGAGGAATTTCCGCCGGATGAACCAGATGACGAATTATTCATTACCCTGCTTGTATCCGAATATTCGCTTGTAATGACGCCGTCGTCAACCCATATTGTCTCATCCTCACCTGACTCCACTAATACATTATCGGTCGTCACATGGGAATTGCGTATGCTGCAGCCGGTAAAGCTGACCAGCATAAACAGTGCAAGCAATAAAGCCGCCGTACGTTTCATACTACGAGTTTTATTATTTTTAATCATAGCCTGCCGCCCTTCTTCCTTTTAACCAGAATAATAACGGTAACCGTAATTCCGGCAGCAACAACAACTCCTCCTGCAACCAGAAGGACAATAAACCACGTCTTAAAACCGTCAAAATGAGTTGTTCTGACGGTTTTATACCGCTGAGTACCCGGTATGGTCTCGTAATGACCGCTCTTTTCCTCAACCTCATAGGTGTTTGTAATCGTATCATAGACCGGTTCTCCGGGATTAACTTCCGGCTGCTGTTCCTCCCCTGCCGCTCCGCCTGAGGCAGGTGCCGCCACGACATAATGTCCTCCCTCCGTAAACGGCAGCGTAATAATACCGTTTGCTACTGTTCCTTTTATTCCGGTATCGGTTAAATTTTCGGTTTGAGGATCAAATTTATATAATGTAACCGATGTATCATCAAAAAAGTCCCATGAGACGTCAAGCGAAACCGATGCCTTTCCGGGCAGAACAAGCTGCCTGATATTTACATAAACAGCGTCCATACCGGAACTTTTAAGTTTTTCAAATTCCGTATTGCTGACATTTGTAAACTCTATTTCCGGATTCAAGGAAATTCTGCGTATTATGTCCTGACCCTCAAAAAACCAGGAGTAATAACTCAAATAATCCTTAAGCACATTTATCGTGACGGTATTTTCTGTATCATAATACTTGGTGAATACATCTTCGCCTATTTCATACAATTCATCGTACAGCAATACCTCAGTATAGTTTCCGAGCGATGAAATACGTACAAAGTTCTCGATGCTGGGAGTAAATCCGATATCATATATATTGGAATACATGTACCAGTCGGTAACCGTATAATCCAGCCTTACAGCCGCTACGTCATGGGCGTCAAACTGCTCGGAAAAATAGCTGAACGGAATAACGGCGTAACCCGTAAATGCATCAGGCATGAAAAACTGGGAATAATGCTTTTCCGTTTCCGTAAGCTTCGACGCGTCCTCCGCGGAATATCCGAGCTGTTTTTCCGTAACCTCGCCGGTTTCATCGTCGATAAGATAAACCGTTATACCCCAAAGGGCGGAAGCGCCCTTTGGCTTAATCGGATTGCTCAAATCCGGCTTTCCGTCATCCCCCTTGAGATAGAGCGTCACCGAAAGCGCCGGAATCGCAGTAGACCTGTGCTCTGTATTGTGCATATGCAGAACCAAGCCCTCATAATCGGCGGTATCTGTAATATCATTTGATTTAATGCTTACCGACATACCGGTATTATCATGCGACCAAAGCCTAAGGCATTTGCCGAAGCCCTCTCCGGTATCGGTAATATAAATTCCGTTTCCGTTAAAGCAGTTTTCAACTCCCGAGCCTTCAAAGCCCCTGTTCAAATCCTCAACAAGAATTCCCTGCTCTATCAGCCCGCTTAAATCAGGTCCGTTTTCCCAGTCGACATACTCGGCTTCCTCAGCAGATGAGAAATCCTGCGTAATCGTATAAACCTCATTAAGGCGGTGAGCCTCACTGTACGGCGATTCCTTAAATACCGCGCTGATAACCACGTCACACGCCGGCATTACAAAGGTGTTGTAGTTACATTCAACCTGATTTCCGCTTTCCTTCTCAGTAACCGAAAGACCCGCGAAGACATATCCGCTGTCCGGTACTGCAGTAACAGTAATCAATCTGCCCTCCCTTGAAGAAACGGAATCGGCAGTGACTGAACCGTTTTTGGATTTTTCCGTTTCTATACTATAGCGGGCGGCTTTTCCGGTCATAATATTAAGCAGCTCGTCAATATCGCTCGTAAATCCAACCTGATAAATATAAGTGTAGGCGTTCCAGGTGCTTGAAAGCTTTACCGATACAGCTGAAAGCTCCTCTTTTCCGCTGATTCCTTCAAACAGCTCCATAGGTATTACAGCCCAGCCGGATTTGGTTGCCGGAATAAACTGATAGCCGTTTTCGGATACCTTGAATGTCTGCTTTATCTGCTCAAGCTCGGAAACAAAATATACTTCTGCGTCTCCGGCAGATGCCGGGTCCTTCAGAGGATATTCGTTGCCCTCTGAATCGATTAATGTAAGCATCATTGACTGCAGCGTTGTTTCGTTCCATGACGAACCGGTAATTTCCGTATTCGCTATGCGGATCGCTATAGCCTCGCGTGTATCTGGAATCCGCTCTGCAGTATTGAAGCCCAATGTAAAATTCATTCCCTGGTCATTGAAGGGATGCGCTTTAAGAAGATCGGTTTTTCCGTCTCCGTCAACATCAATTGCCCAAAAGCCGTGGAAATTAACAGTATTTTCGCCGTATCCCATAGGCTCGCGGTCAATGATAATTCCCTTACTGTAAATTTCGGTCCCAGTATCAATAACACAGTCCCAGTTCGGATCTCCGTCGCGGTAATCACCCGCCGTAAGCCCTGAGAGATCGGTTGCCTTTCCATATATTCTTTCGGGAAAATCAAAACCTGTCTGTTTATCAAAAACGACTGTTACAACAACATCGTAATCAGGCATTTCAAATAAAACGCCGTTTACATCCACCGTCTGTTTTCCGTCAGCAGAAGTGACCGTAACGCAGCCAAGCTCATATCCTATATTCGGAGATACTTCAACCTTTACAGTCTGACCCTCTGCCGCCATACCGGACTGTATACCGTCCACTGTCAGCAATGCCGTTCCGCCGGTGCAGGGCGACAGTTCAATCATATGCTGAATATTTCCGGTCAGCTCTCCTAAAAACGCCTCGTAATCGGCAGTAAAGCCTATCTCACTGAGCGATGTATAGATTCCTGCCTTAGATGACAGATCAAATCCTATCGAAGCAATGTTTTCGGTTATTTCTTCACTGAATACCGAGGCGGGAATAATCAGCCACCCCTTTTGATTCCCGGGAATAATGCTGTATCCGGTCTCTGCTATCCTGAGCGTGTTAATGCTCAGGTCGTTTTCATTCACAAAAAAGCAAACGCTGTCTGCCGCTTCATCCGCCGGCTTCATAGTTATATTTTTACCGCCGACAGTATTAAGCTCCAAAATACATTCCTGCCATACGCTCCAGGAATTTACGCTGTTGTCCACATGCAGAACAACCGCCTCGGCGCTGCTCCAGTCAGACTCTACGGTCATTCCCAAAGTAAAGCGCATTCCCTTGTTATTGTAAGACGCCGCGCAAAGAGTATCTGTCCTTCCGTCGCCGTCAGTATCCCGCGTATAAAAGCCTTTAAAATTTGTCTTATCCTCGCCTATGCCCACTCTGCTCGGCTCATCCAGCATAACTCCGGAGGTGAACAACAGGCTGTCGGTATCCAGCGCGCATTTCTTGTCATAAAATTCTTCTTCAGATACAGGAAGAACGCTGAAATCCACCGTTTGAGACAGCAGATTTCCAGGAACCGAAGACTCAGACATACCCACAATATCCAGCGGCAGCAGGATTATGAGCAATGCCAGAAAAAGTCCGGTCGCTTTTACCGCTCTTTTCATAGCTTTTCCTCCTTAAGGCGGCGCGCAAGAATCTCCGGCACCGCGGTGTTTCAAAACAAATCGGCAAAACAAGCAAAAGATTAAATATAAAAATACAAATATTACGCCGTTTTTTCAGGCTTATGCAGCAAAACGCATTTACTTATAAAAGCTGCTTATGCCTGCGTCAAGCTTCGGATATACCTCCTGCAGAACCGCCGACCAGGCTTTTCCGTTTATAACATCCGTCATTCCGGGATAAACGAATGTGCCGTCAACAGCATTGGTCCAGCTTGCCCAGAAGTTGGTTACATACTTATAGGTATACTTGTCATAAATTGTTTTTGTCCATTCTATTTCCTCATCGGTAAGCTGATCGGTGATATCCTGAGAGGAAATTTTATACTTCTGAATCGCGGCGTTTGTACGCTGCTCTAAGAAGGTGGAGGGCTGCCAGCCGAGGTGTTTCCAGTGGTTGAACTCAATATACAGTGCGGCTCCCTCTACATTTTTGGCTCCCGATGCAATCGCGGGTGAAGGATTCAGAGCATATTCAAGATAATAATCGGAACCAGCGTCCATTTTCGGCATCGGAACCCATTCTGTTGAATCTCTGACCTTTTCCCATTCCACACCTGTGAGAGCGTATTCCTTAGTAATAATCATAGCCACCTCGCCGTTTGCATAAGCGGCAATCGGATCGTTGGCGTTGATCAAAGACTTTGTACCCGACATACCCATTGTGTAAATAAAGTTCATCAAAGTGGTGATTTTTTGATCCTTGAGATTAAGTGAGTAGCTGTCACCGTTTGTCGTACACATTTCAACTCCGGTAGTAACGTGCAGATTTGAGTTCTGCATGCAAAGACCGGCTGTTTTATTGCTGCCGTCAGAATTAAGCGGAACAAACTGATCAGCCAGCTCTTTGAGAGTGTCCCATGTCCAGTTATCCTCTAAGAAATAATCCTTCGGTGTTTTATCGACACCGTAGTTTTTGAACATTTTGGTATTATAGAACAGCCATGAATCCTGAACGACATCGTTCAGCACAATATAGGTTTTTCCCTTCCATTTAAGGTCCTGATTGAAAGCATAGGTGTCCTCCCAAAGCTGACCTTCAAGGTCAAGAATGCCGTCAAGCGGCTGAATCAGATTGTTTACAATGGGAGTAGGATAAAAATTCCAGTTAGGCATCATTACAAGGTCCGGCGATTTTCCGCTTCCTACAAGCGTTGCCAGGGTATCCCAGTAATTGGCGTGCTGACCCAAAACCGGCTCAAATTTTACGCCGAATTCTTTCTGCATTAAGACGTTAGTCTCATCGGAATCCGTGTCCATCTCTATCCATGAGTAATATGTAATAGTCTTATCTGATAGCTCCCTCTCAGGCATCGCTATTTTTGTAATGTCATAGCTGTACTCCACAGAGCCCACCGTATCGGATTTTTGTCCCTTGTCAACCGTAGTACCAACATTGCTGTTTGTCTCGGTAACGGTGTCGCCCTTTATGACATCTCCGGAAACATCATAGTATGACTCTTCAACAACCGACTCGCTTCCCGTACAGCCGGAAAAAAGCGTCAGAAGCAATACGGCTGCGGAAATAATGCTTATAAATCTTTTCATAACGATCTCCATTCTGCCGCTGAGTTTTTTTACAGGAAATATTCTCCCAAGCGGCTGTAAGAGAAATCGGAGACTGTCTGCCCCGTCCTGTATTTTGCCTGTAAAAATTTTATCCAACAATGGCGGAATCGGTAATGCTCTGCGTAAACCGTTTCTGCAGTATGCCGTATAACAGCAGTACCGGAGCCAAAAACAGCAGCGCAGCACTTTCCAATATCACCACTATTTCCGAAAAACTGAAAGCAGTGCCGAGGTCGTTTCTTGCCGTCACCAATATTGAATGCAGATTTGAAAGCTGAAGTGACATCGGAGCTGCAGAAGAATAAAACATGGTCACGGTGTAGTAATCGTTCCAGTACCATACAAACGAAAGTAGGAAAACGACCAGCATAATCCCCCAAGAGCTTCCCAAAGCCACCCGGAAATACGCCTTAACCGGTCCGCATCCGTCAATATACGCCGCCTCCTCCAATTCCTTGGGAAGATTGCGGAAAAACTGCCGGCACAAATATATAAACAGTCCCGATTTTAAACCTACTCCCAGCAGTGCGTTGAGCATAAGGGGAATCGGCGTATCAATAAGCTCTATACCCGAAACATTTGAAAAACGTACATAATTTATGAACTGGGGCATCATAATTATCTGCACCGGTACAAGCATAGTAAGAATTGCACAGCCGAACAGAAAATTTCTCCCCTTAAACTTGAAGCGGGCAAAGCCGTAACCCGTAACCGAGCAGGTAAAGCACTGAAGAAGAGTGCAGGCGAGTGCAAGTATAAATGTACGCATAAAGGTTGAAGCGTATTCCATATACTGAATGGCGTATTTATAATTCTGAAGTGTAAAGGTACGGGTAATCCAGACTACTGCCGGGTCCAGCATTTCCGAAGGGCTTCTGAATGAGACGACAAGCATATAAATAATTGTATACAAAACGACAAATGCCAGTCCGATAAGCAGCAAGGCACGGAAAAAGCTCCAAAGAGCAGCTGTAAAGCGGCGATACCGCAGGTTGTTTTTTTCGGTTTTAACTATCATAACTATTGCCTGCCTTCAATCGATAGTATAATGTACATAACGGTTTATAATCCAATATACAGCAAGAATCAAAGCAGCCCATACCGCAAAGCATACCAGCGCCATCGAAGCAGCATATGAATAATCAACCTGCGAAATAGCAAACTGTATTCTGCTGTACATACTGCTGGAATCGCCCAGCAGCAAATCAACCATTGTGTACACTATGTTGACCAGCATCATAGGAGCCACGGAAGGAAATGTAATCTTCCAGAACTTTTCCCACGAGGTCGCGCCTTCAACCGCCGCCACCTCATAATACTGCTGCGGGACAGCCTGCAGCCCCGACAGGAAAATCAGAATCTGAATACCCGAGCTCCATACAAGCGTAAATAGCTGTGATGTGACATTTACTATATACGATGAAACTACGTTGTCAAGTCCCGCTGTTTTCAGTAGATCCTGCGCCGAGGCAAATTCCACAAGCGTCGACGCCCGTTCGCTCCCAAGTACTGCCGAAAAGAAAGTATCGGTGTTCAGAATGGTCATCACGGGACCGCTCATAATAATTACCGGCAGGAAAAAAACCGAACGCGCAAGAGTTCTGCCGTGAAAATTCTGATTTAACAGCAAAGCGATAAAGAGCGAAAGCATTACTATGAAGGGAACCTTGACAAGCGAGGTTATGGTTGCCCAAAAGCTTGGAAGAAAATCGGTATCCTCTAAAAACATTCTTCTGAAATTTGCAAAACCGACCGGCTCCATAATAAGCCGCCCCACATCAATCTGCACATCGTTAAAGCTGTAAACGATTGACGTAACAAACGGCACAAGAAAAAGCAGAGAGAACCCTACAAGCCATAAGCTTATAAACAAATATCCGCTGTTTCTCTTTTTCATCTCATAAGATACCGCACGACGCTTTTTCAATCCGCAGTCACCTCCGTTCGATAGCCGCCCGCCGGAATTGCAGCGCCGTTTTCCAACGCATAATCGCCGGCAGAATAATTTACATATACCGCTGTCCCGTTTTCATACAGCGTCATATAAACTCCTTCATCAAGACAGGAGTGTGACTTAATGGCGCTTCCCTCGGTCCTGTCAAAAACTTCTTTTACCGCAGGATAAATCTTTGCAAGATTATTTAAGCATTTTTCATAGAAACCGCCGCAAAGCTCTGAATACTCTGTGTTCTTTACTGCTGATTCAGAAGCATAATACATAAAATAATGCGGCATGCTCCCTGTTTCCAATATTTTAAGCAGCGCTGTATCGATATTTTCATAATTAAGCTCAGTGGATGCGTAGCGCATACAGCCGCTCAGCAATATCTGATAAAACGGAACCTCCCTGTCCAGCAGCAGATGACCGCCGGTTCTCATCGGAATATTAACAACCTCATCAGCGTATTTCAAAGCGTATAAATTCGGATTATCAAACAGAAGTCTTGTATTTTCCGCCAGTGAATCAAGACTGTTCACAACAATATCCTGCATATCGTAACGCTTCATAGTGCTTTTTCCGAAATCCTCGTACAAGTATCTGCCGGCGTCAGACAAGCCAAGATATGTGAAGCCGCGTTTTTCTGCAGCGCTGCTGATTTTGCTTAAATGCTTTTCAATATGCCCGGCGTTAAGGAAATATGTAGCCTTCCCATACTCTAAAACCGTTGTGGGAGACACCTTTTTGCGTGTGAACGCAACCTTAGACAAATTTAAGGCGGGAGTCGTAAATCTTGAAAAAATATGATTTCCTTTTGTATAAGAAAGCAGAGTTTCCACCGTAGGCACAAACGTGAAGTCCTTTGAAGCAGCCAAATCCTCAAAAGAGGTTTTACCGTTTTCAACCGCACCGCTGACCTTAAGATCCGTTGCCGCCTTTCCCTTAAGCTCCTGAGCGTTCCAGCCCATAAAACGAACCACCGGCGACTCAATTCCGAGCTGTTTGGCGTAATCCGTAATTTTACCGATCTCATCGGTGGAGGTGAGCGGAATCACTCTGTCGGTAAGTATCCCGAAAAAGGAACGCTTTACCGTAATTCCTCCCCAGACCGTCATATATGCCGCCGCCTGCGCCCTGTGCTCATTCAGCGTTCCGTTTTCTATAAGGCTTTCTCTTAAACGCCGTGCCATTCCGCTGTAATCCGCTTCGCCGCCGCTCAGGAAATAAAATCGCTCCGTAAGATCGCAGAGACTTCCGTCCGGCTCTTCAAAAATTGTCTTTGAGTTTGCGGAGATACTGTATTCCATATAATCATAAAGCGAATAAGAAGCATAAACCTGATTATATGAAGTAGTGTTTCCCGCTCCGTTAGCGTTGATTGATGCAAGTGAAGCTCCTTCTTCTATTACGCAGAGCATTGCGGAGCCGTTTTTTCGGATTCCGTATACCGGGAGCGTAACGGAGGTATCATCCTCAAGAGCCTCAAGAGAGGTATCCTCGTTAGTTATATTTTCACCGTATACGCGTTTCTGGTATGCGGCTATTCCTGATTTATCATCATTAAAGCTTATCAGACCGCCGCATCCGTCCGGCACAAATAAATATCCCTCATCAGTGCTTTTTCCCACTGCAAAATACGGTAAAACAGAGATACTGCCTATCGTATAGCCCTCCGCCGCTTTCATCTGAGAAGTCAGCACCTTGACAATAAGCGAGCCTTCCTTTATTGACACCTCTACAGGAAGCTGCAAAATCCCGTCATCCATATCATATATCACGCGGAAGCCGTTATTAATCGTTTCTATTTTAAAATTGCCGTCCATCACACTTGATGAATAGCTGTTGAGATAATCCTGCACGCCGGCCTCATCATAATAAACCACTGAAACAAGTGAGTTCAACTCGGTTCTGTAAATACCTGCGGCAAACGGATCCTCGCCGGAATTTATCGCAGTACTGTTCCAAACATAACCGTCAGAAAGATTTTTAACATAAAAATCCGAAGTCTCCGTGTTCAGATACAGCTCCAGATTATTGTCTCCTGCAATGCGCTGATAGCCCGCGGTCTCGGCAACTGAGGACACAGATACCGCCGTTTCCTCCGCACTAAAGGTTTGTTTGGAAATGCAGCATAGGATAAACAGCACTCCGCAAAGTGAAAACGACATAATCCGTTTTATAAATAACAGATACTTTTTCATTTTGTCATCTCCAGTTAGTCCGAATACCGAACAAAAGCTCGTTAAATACCACAAGGATAGTTGAAACCAGCTGCTGAACCAGCATATAAACAACAAATATCAGAATTGCGATAATCGCCATTCCAAGCAGCGTAAGCAGCATTGCCTTGAATATCTGCATTCCTTCAAATTCATGAAAATATGAGAAAGCGGCAATCAGCATGGTCAAGCTCCAGATAATTCCAACAATCACTATGCAGCTTGCGAAGAACTCTTCCTGCCTGACAATGAAATTACTTAAAATCACCTTTATATAGCATGCGACGGTATAAGGAAGCAGACAATAAGAAGAAGTAATCCAAATTTCCCTGAAGGTCGCCTTGCCTTCAATCAGCACTGAAAAGCACCAGTTTGAAACAGTCCAGATCAATAAAATCAAAAGCGAACCGAACATTTCCCACAGCAAATTGATTTCATTGATATTAAGCATATCAAATTGCTTTCCCGTAAACTGAATCCTGAATAAATTCAGAAACATAAATAACGCAAGGCACACTAAGGAAAGACCGAAAGAAAGCGTTTTTTTATATCGCATTCTCTCAAAGCCCAAAAACGGATGGCGTACAGACTGTGCAAGTGCAGAGAGCGAAACCGTTACTCTGTTTTGCGGAAGCGAAAGTGCTGCGCGCCTGCGTTTCAGCAGGATTGCCGCAGCGGCAAACACCAAAACAGCAACCACCGCAAAAATACCGTAGGTTCTTATTACCTCTGTACGGTAAATCGAAAAAGCCTCATTATAAAGCGCGCTGTCATGACCCAGCTCAAAATAGCTCATTGCCTCTTCGGCGTCTCCGCTGTTCATCAGCGCTCTGCCGATTCCGACATATGCAAGGTCATAATTTGAATTATAGTTCAGCACCTGTCTCCATAAATCAATCGCCTCGGTCTGCGCGGCAGTATTGTATACCACCAAAGCATTATGAATAAGCACGCCGTAGTCCGTTTCTTCATAGACCGTAACCGTTCCGTTTCCGGAATCAAGGACATACAGCTTCCCGTCGAAAGTATCAATATCAGACGGAGTGATAAAGCTCCCCGCCTCACTTCCGCTGCCTCCGAAAACGCCAAGCAGATTCATCTCGCTGTCAAACTGAAATATTTTGTTTTTTGAATTGTCCAATAAGGTTATGAAGCCTTCGCTGTCCACACATCCGGCAACAAAATTCAGGTATTTTGCATCAGCAGCTATCACCTTGCCCGGATTTGACGCAGTATCAATCGAAATTGTATTTACGCCCTTGGGATTAAGCAGACGGATACTGTCCATTTCGCTTTTTTCGGTGGTGTTGGGAATATAATAAGAATTTGCGATAGTAAGTATAAAGTCGCGGCTGCTGCTGTAAATATTGCATGCCTCAGGCGGAACATAGCTTGCCATTATATTCCGCTGTTCTTCGGTCATAAACTGTTTCCAGACATAATCCTTCAGAACGTCCGCGGTAGCCTCAACCTCCTCAGCCCCGTAAAATCCGAGAAATTCCCCTTCGGGCGAAAACAGAGAGAGACCCTGATAAGCTCCGATTGCCGAAACATAGATATTTCCGGCGCTGTCCACCGCAATTCGCTTAGGAATAAATTCAATCCCGTCGGTAAAATAACGCGAATCGGGCTTGAGAATCTCCATAAACACTTTTCCATCCGTATCTGTGCACAAAACCCGGTTGTTGCCTGTATCGCAGATAAAAATATGTCCATTGCCGTCTCCGCAGATTCCCTGCGGTTCCTTTAAAGCAGTAACGCTTCCGTCCGGCATCATAAAGTCGCTTATACTTCGTGCAGAAGCGGTTTCGGTATCATAAACGACGATTCTGTTGTTTGACGTATCGGCAATATAAAGACAGCCCGAATCATCCGCCGCCAAATCAGCCGGCGACGAAAGTGTGCCGATACCGAGTTCTCCTCCAGAAATAACTGTTTCAGCCGAATACAGATCCGGTGAAAATACAATTTCGCCGGTATTTGAGTAAGTATACGTGGAATAACCCGTATCAGCCTTTGCAGCGACGCCGGAAAAAAGCGAGGCGATAATTGCGGCCGCTGCCGTTACCCTCAGCAGAAATATTAATTGTTTAGGGGCTGACATGCTTCTCACCTTTTCCATTACAGAATATAAACCGACGGCAGTATATATTGACCGTCATTCCTTAATTCCGGAATATGCCATTGTCTCAACTACCTTCGACTGCAGCAATACAAACACTATCATAGACGGTATCAGCATCAGAATCGAAGTTGCGGCTGAAACTCCCGTGCGGGCTATTCCGCTTGAGGAAATCTGTGTAAGCATTGTCGGAAGCGTTTTCATTTCCTCACTGAATATATAGCTGCCGCCCGTTGAATTCCACAGAGTTTGAAAGGAAAGTATAATTGCCGTTAAAATTGCGGGACGCACCAGCGGAAGACACACCTTGTGAAAAACGGTAAACATTCCCGCTCCGTCAATCGTCGCCGCCTCCAGCATGGAATCCGAGATCTGAACCATAAAATTTTTCATAAGGAAAAGGTTCAGCGGTCCTGCGGCAACCGGAAGAATAAATGCCCAGTAGGTATCAATCATTCCAAGCTTTGCCACAATTATATACTGAGGAAGCGCTGTTACGGGTCCGGTAAACAAAAGCGCCAGCGTAATCAGATGAGATATAATGCGGTTTCCCGGAAAATTATATTTTGCCAACGGAAAAGCAGCAATTACACCGACCGAAAAGCTGATTACAACTCCTGCCACAGTTACAAAGACACTATTGAATATGTACCTGGAAAACGGAATCCATAAGCTGTCTGAAAGCTCCCAAATAAGCCGGTAGCTTTCAAGCGTCGGATTAACAACATAAAACTTCGGCGGATAAGCGAAAATTTCCTCCATAGGTTTAATTGACTGTATAATTGAATAAACAA
>CALWUZ010000154.1 GCA_944384845.1 uncultured Clostridia bacterium | reverse complement strand
ACATGAATTTAGTTCTGCCGTTTACAAACGGCGGACCGGGTACCCGTTCAATGGTAATGGGACTATATGTTTACAAGAGCGCGTATACAAGCTATGAAGTCGGATATGCAAACGCCGCCGCGGTTTTGCTTATGATAATAAGCGTAACACTCGCCTCCGTCGTAAACATTACGATTTCCCGAAAGGAGGATAAATAAATGTCCGAAAGACACCGACTTCTCCAAAGAGAAACAGCCGGGACGGTAATAAGCAGATTTTTGCTGCGAATTGTGCTTTATTTTTGGGCTTTGACGATACTTTTTCCCGTGGTTTGGATGATTTATTCCTCTTTTAAAACACCAAAGGAATTTATGACAAATGTCTGGGGATGGCCTAATGATATATATCTTGTGAATTATATCAAGGCATGGATAAAGGCGGATATATCAAAATATGTGCTTAACACCCTGATTTTATCGGTATGCACCGTGGTACTTTACTTCCTTTTTATTTCAACGACCTCGTATGTTCTTGCAAAATATAAATTTAAGCTCAACAGATTTTTCCGCGGATTTTATTTCATTGCAATGATGATACCGTCGGTTTTGGTTTTGGTTCCTTTATATTTTCAGCTCGAATCATTAAAATCCGGGATTACGGACAATCTTTTCACGCTGATTATCGTTTATACAGTTCAGGCAATACCGGGCGGAATATTTCTCTTGACTGGATTTATGAAGGGAATAAACAACAGCTTTATCGAGGCAGCCGTTATAGATGGCGCCAACGAATGGAAGATATATTCCAATATAGTAATTCCTTTTACAAAACCCGTTCTGTTCTTCCTGTGTCTTACAAATTTTATGAGCACATGGAACGAATATACCACTGCGCTTACATTTTTAACATCACCTGAAAATTATACGATCTCTATCGGCGTGCAACGAATGACAAGCATTTTCAGCTATGATAACGAACACGGTGCAGTGTTTGCGGGATTGGTAATCTCAATGCTTCCGATTCTGATTCTTTATGCGATTTTTCAAAAGCAGATTCTGCGCGGCACCGATTCGAGCGAGGGTCTGAAATAACCGGAAAATTCCGAAAGAATTAAATAAGAATGAAAGGACTTGGGTTTAATGAAAAAATATTTTCGGGCACTATCCCTTATTATGGCAACAGCTTTGATAATGTATAGTTACATCGGCGGTACAGCCGACGCAGCGGGCGCGGTTACGGCGACAAACGCCGAGGTCAAGATTTCAAATGATTTATTTGATTTTCCCAACGGCGATTTTGAGTGTGGCGAAATGTACGGCTGGACGCTGTATTCCTCAGACGGCAGCAGTTCCACCCTGTCAGATATGATAGACACTAACAATACAAAGGTTGTTTCCAATGAAAAGCACAGCGGAAATTATGCGTTTCAAGCAGTCAGAAAAGATACGGGCTCCAATTATCTGGAATTTCGTGCAGAGTTGAGAAATCCCGTTCCGGGTACGGTCTATAACTTTACATATTACGGAAAAACCACCGGCAGCGCTAAATTTCACAGTGATATATATCTTCGTTATTTAAACAGTAGCGGTGACCCTGTCACTCTTTATCACATTGCCAATACATCCGATGAGGATTACATTACTGCTACAGACAACTGGGAAGAGCGCACCTATTCATTTAACGTGCTGAGCAGCTATGGTGATTACGGCGATCTCTCCCAGTATGACACCTTATATGTTGATTTCAGATTGGTTGAATACGGCGCCGGAACCATCTATATTGACGATGTTTCCGTAGAGGAAAGCGAAGTTCCGACCTACGGCAGCAATAAAATAGACACGGATTTTTCAAATGCGGGCTGGAAAGCCGCCGGAGCCGCTGTGACCAACGCGGAGGAAAAAAAATCAGAATATCAGGTGTACTGTCAGGATTTCACCGCAGGTCTCGGATATTTTACCGGCAACGGCAAAGCCTTTTCCCTGGGGACCGACCCGGACAACAGTTCAAATCATGTATTGAGAAAAAAAAAAAAAAACGCATGGGACTATGAGGGACAATACAGCGGAAGCCTGTTCACCACAGGTGAGGAATATACCATGAGTTTCCGCTATTATGCAAAAAGCATAACAGACGCTGCTTCCCCGGTTGTCGTGCAATGCGGCTTTTCGGGCAGCTTAGTAAACATATTGACCATTAGCCGTGCAAAGGACGATACCGGCTGGATCGACGCAAGCTATACCTTTACAGCGGGCGTAATTACAAATTCTACACGGCTGTTCCAGGTGGTAAACGGCGGCGATGGCACATGCGAGGTTTATTTTGACGATATTATAGTCACGCATATGTCCACTCCTTATTATGAAACAACCGTTCCGTATACAAATGATTTCACTGCGGGTCTCGGATATTTTACCGGCAACGGCAAAGCCTTTTCCCTGGGAACCGACCCGGACGACAGTTCAAATCAGGTATTGAGATATACCGGCAAAAACGCATGGGACTATGAGGGACAGTACAGCGGAAGCCTGTTCACCACAGGTGAGGAATATACCATGAGTTTCCGCTATTATGCAAAAAGTATGACAGGTGCCAATTCTCCTATTGTCGTGCAATGCGGCTTTTCGGGCAGCTTAGTAAACATATTGACCATTAACCGTGCAAAGGATGATACCGGCTGGATTGACGTAAGCTATACCTTTACAGCGGGCGTAATTACAAATTCTACACGGCTGTTTCAGGTGGTAAACGGCGGCGATGGCACATGTGAAGTCTATTTTGACGATATAAAGATTACGCACACCAAAATTTATGATACCCCGGTTTACTCAGCAGGCAGATATCAGGACAAGAATTCAGTATGGGTGCTCCATACCGACGCAGGCGGCGAATTTTACCGAGACAGTCTTGTTATGACTCCGGGGCATACCTATCAGATTTCTTTTGATGTTAAAACAGAATCTTCATATCTTACCCCTTATTTTATGGACAGGACAAATGGCAATGTACGGACCGATTTAAACCAATACAAGGTTGCGGAAAACACAGACTGGACAGAAGTGAATTTTGAATATTACTGTGACGGAACCGATAAATCGACCAACAGCAACGGAGATATTGTTTATCGCTTAGGCTTCTTCCGAAACAGCTCTGGGGGCTCTGTATATGTTAAAAACCTTATTCTGCGCGAAATTATTTATCCGGATAGCACCGATAAAGAGACAACTTTGAAGGATGCTTCCGTTATATCTGCAGATTCTTCGATGGCAGAAAACGCAAAGATATTCTCAGGAAAAATAACTTTTAACGCCTCTCCCGGAATACCTGCCGGCGTAACATATGAGGGCGGCAGCGTATCGGCAACCGTTTTAAATGTCACGGCGGGCAAAAAGTATAAGCTGACCTACAAGGTGCTGACCTCTTACGGTGACGGAAACTTTGAAATTTCGGGCAGCTTCGGGGATATCAGTTGGTCTGTCGCCGATTTCGGTCAAGAGGACGGCTGGCTTACGGTGGAGGCGGTATTTACCGCACAGTCAAGCGGTGATATCACCCTTACGCTTATAAACGGTAACTATGCGTTCTATCGAGATATATGCCTAAATCGTGTTTATGAGTACGGCGATATGAACGGCGATGATTTTGTGAATATCAGGGATTTAGTAGCTTATAAAAAGTATCTTGCCGACACTTCAGGCTTTAAGCCGAAAACACTGGTTTATTCAGATATGGATAAAAACGATACAATCGACGCCGGGGATATGACGTCCTTACGTAAAGTATTGCTCGGTATATCTTAATCGGCAAATACGCTTCTGTATTTCAGGGTCACAGCGGACTTAAGCCGTTGTGACCCGACTCAAAAGACACAGGGATACCCGATGTCAGGCGACAACTTTATCCGTGCCGCCTGACATCAGATATTCGTGGGTGAGGAGTATTCTTTTAATGAACAAATATGAAAATTTATTGAAAATCTGGTGTGACAGTCTTATTAAATTACAGATAAAGGGTTACGGTTCGCCTCATGACGGAGGATTTTTATGCGGCGCCTGTACGGTGCTGCATGGGAGGGCTGATAACGCGGTTTTCCCGATGATATACATGTATGCAAAAACCGGCGAAGAAAAATACATGGAAAGCGCAAGACTGGTGCTTTCCTTTCAGCAGCGGCTTATTCAAAGCGATGGATCGGTTTATAATGATGGTCAGAACTTTTGGAAAGCGACAACTGTTTTTTCTTCGATCGGAATTTATAAAACTCTGCACCGTTTTTCATCCTGTCTTAGCAGTGATTTGCGCTCGCGGCTTAGCGCTGTTTTGCAAAACAGCGCCGATTGGATATTCAAAAATCTGAAAATCGGATATCCCTCTAATATCAATTACTATGCGGCCAGCGCGGCAGCCATGGCTTTTTGCGGAAGCCATTTCAACAGAGAGGATTATTTGTCGCTTGCGCATACGATGCTTGATTACTGTATGCAGCATTTTACTGAAAACGGAATATTGGTGGGAGAAGGTCAACCGCATGGCGAAGTTACCGCAAAAGGATGTAAAGCGATCGATATCGGTTACAATCTCGAAGAATCCATACCCTGTCTTGTTGACGCGGCATACGCCTTAAAGGATAAAAAAGCTTTGAAAGCCTTAGCGTGTCATACCGAAAAAATGCTGATTTTCCTTTTGCCGGACGGCGGCTTAGACAACAGTTTCGGTAGCAGAAACAATAAATGGTCCTATTACGGCAGCCGAACCTCCGACGGTTGTGCGGCAGCATTTATGATTCTTGGAAAATATAATCCGATGTTTTTCGAGGCTGCAAAAAGATGTGTTTATCAGTATGAAAAATGCACGGCGGGTGGTTTGCTGGCGGGCGGTCCTGATTATCAAGCACTCGGTCAGAAGCCGTGTGTTCACCACACCTTATGCCACGCGGCAGGTCTTGCCGACGCATTGTGTCTTGGCCTTGACGAAAACATTCCTTCAGGAATACTTCCGTGTGATAAAAAAAACGCCGGAATAAAGTATTTTGAGGAATTGGATACCTATAAAATTAACATCGGCAAATGGCTCGCCACAATTACGGGCTACGATTACAGAACCTCTACTTACACAAACGGTGCTGCCCATTCTTCCGGAGGCACTATTTCTATGCTTTACAATAAAAACACGGGTCCTGTAATGGCCGGCTCAACCTACATTTATGACCTGACCGAGCCGCTTAATATGCAGCAACCTCAGGGCGATATCCGTCACAGCAGCCTCATCATGCGTCTTGAATATGAGGAAAAGTCCACGGTTTACACAACCTGTCTTGACCCCAAAAGCGTCATCAGGGTGAACAACATGGATAACGCGGTTACTGTCTTTATAAACACTCATTTTGTCAATCCTCAAAGTTGGAAAACAGGAGAACCAGAGCTTACGGCAAAGCTTATTTATGTATTTGATGAGGATTCGCTTAAAATATCGGTAAATGTCAGCAAGAATAATAAAAATATAAAATTCATTCTTCCTATTATAGAAAATTCTGCGTCGGTTATCACGGACAGCACTTATAAAAAAGAGAAAATCTTTTATCTTTCCGGAGGCTTTGCCGCTGATGAATACTGTTTTGAAAAT
>CALWUZ010000153.1 GCA_944384845.1 uncultured Clostridia bacterium | reverse complement strand
GCCGTTGACGGCATCCATTATCTCGCCGGCGAGACGCTCTTTCATGGTTCTCTCAGAGCGCGCGCGGCTGTAAGTCGTCAGCCAGCGCAGACCCAAGGTCTGCTTTCTTTCGGGACGGACCTCAAACGGCACCTGATAGGTAGCGCCGCCCTTGCGGACAGCCTTGACCTCAAGCTGCGGCATAACGTTTTCCATAGCCTGGTCAAACACCTCAAGCGGGTCCTTGCCCGTTTTTTCACTTATAATGTCGAAAGCACCATATACAATCTTCTGGGCAACACCCTTCTTACCGTCAAGCATAATATTGTTGATAAGGCGGGTTACCTTCTTTGAATTGTAAATCGGATCCGGCAGTACATCGCGCTTTGCGATAAAGCCTCTTCTTGGCACTTTACTTCCCTCCTTCATAATAATGATATCATAGGTACTCGAAGCTTTTCCCCCGTGTCACCAAGCAAAGGCGTAAATATTATATATAAACGCCGCTGCCTGTATACGCAGCAGAGATAAATTACTTAAAAAATTACTTCGCACCTGCTTTAGGACGCTTTGCGCCGTATTTTGAACGGCCCTGCATTCTCTTTGCAACGCCCTGTGTGTCAAGAGTTCCGCGTACGATATGGTAACGCACACCGGGAAGATCCCTAACACGTCCTCCGCGGATAAGAACGACGCTGTGCTCCTGAAGATTGTGGCCGATTCCGGGAATATAGGCTGAAACCTCGATTCCGTTGGAAAGACGCACTCTCGCGATTTTACGCAGAGCAGAGTTCGGCTTCTTAGGCGTGGAAGTCTTAACGGCTGTGCAGACACCGCGCTTCTGAGGAGAATCGTTATCGGTCTGACGGCGCTTCATGGAATTGTATCCCTTTAAAAGCGCGGGAGCCTTCGCCTTCTTCTCAACCGTTTCGCGGCCGCTGCGGACCAACTGATTAAACGTAGGCACTGTTACACCTCCTTCAATTCTGTTATTACGCGGAAACAGAGACAATCCCGCATACTAAAGAAGTATAGCATGTTTTGGGTTTGTTGTCAAATATTTTTTTATTCAACAGGCATTTGAAAATTTCGCGTCAATATGCTAAAATAATTCATAGAGCAACGGCGGAGGGACACAGAAAATGAGCGGCTGGTTTACCATAGACAGAATCGATGAGGCAACCTTTATAATCAGCGAATACCGCCACTGGGAGGAAACCCACTGCTATCTTTTAAACGGAGACAGGCGAAGTCTGCTTATAGACACAGGGCTAGGCATACGTGATATTTCGGAAATTACGGCGGCGCTGACAGACAAGCCCGTAACCGCCGCCGCCACGCATATCCATTGGGATCATATCGGCGGGCACAGGCACTATTCAGATTTCTATGCTCACGCCGCAGAGCTTGAGTGGCTGACCGGAAATTTCCCTCAGCCGGCAGAAAAAATACGCGAATACGTCGCGGACCGCTGCGATCTTCCGGAGGATTTTAACCTTAACGCTTATGAAATATTTCAGGGCGCGCCGTCAAAAATACTGTCGGGCGGCGAAGTCATCGATTTAGGCGGACGGAGCGTTGAGGTTATCCACACCCCGGGACACTCGCCGG
Organism: uncultured Clostridia bacterium; assembly: GCA_944384845.1. Lineage (GTDB taxonomy): Bacteria > Bacillota > Clostridia > Oscillospirales > Acutalibacteraceae > UBA737. The sequence continues at coordinate 16,771 of CALWUZ010000153.1, read as the reverse complement.
GGCATATGTGCTTCTGGGAAGAGGCAAAGGGATACCTTTATACCGGAGACCTGATTTATAAAGACACGCTTACGGCTTGGTTCCCGTCCACCGATCCCGAGGCCTATCTGCGCTCGCTTGAAAAAGTCGCGCGGCTGCCGGCAAGAAGAGTTTTTCCGGCTCATCATTCGCTTGATATTAAGCCCGAAACGGTAATCCGGGTGCGAAACGCCTTCCGGCAGCTTAAGGCAGAAGGCAGGCTTCATCATAAAAGCGGAATCTTCAGCTTCGGCGATTTCGCCGTTCGGCTGTAAGCGGAAAGGATGCTGAAATGATAGTACTGATTGCGGGCGCCTCCCATACCGGCAAAACGCTGACAGCTCAAAGGCTTCTCGAAAAATATAAATTTCCCTATTTATCCGCTGACCATCTGAAAATGGGTCTGATCCGAAGCGGCTATACCGACCTGACACCGGAGGAGGATGACAAGCTTGAAGCCTATATGTGGCCTGTTTTGCGGGAAATTATAAAGACCGCTGTCGAAAACGGACAAAACCTTATTATAGAAGGCTGCTACATTCCGTTTGACTGGAAAAAGGATTTTGAAGACAGGTATCTTAAGGAAATCCGGTATTACTGTCTTGTAATGAGCAGAAGCTATATTGAAAATCATTTTTCCGATATAAAAAGCAACGCCTGCGCAATCGAACAGCGCGCGGACGACTCATGGTGTACTATGGATCATGTGCTCGAGGATAATGCTCACTGCCTGGAGATGTGCCTTAAGCATGGCTGCAATTATATTCTGATCGATAAGGAATATAATACGGATATCGAGCTGTAGGAGAGGATTATATGATAAAAAAAGCTATGCCTGAGGACGCCGGAAAAGCCGCGGAGCTTGCGGTTTTGCTCTGGCCGGACAATACGCTGCATGCCTTGACAGACGAGTTCAGAGACCTGATGCTTAACGGCAAAGCACAATTCTTCCTTAAATACGAGCGGGATATTCCGGTCGGGTTTGCGCAGTGCGGATTAAGATATGACTATGTTGAGGGCGCGTCCTCAAGCCCCGTAGGCTATCTGGAGGGGATTTTTGTCAGAGAGGAGTACCGCCGCAAAGGGTACGGGAAAGAGCTGCTTTCCGAATGCGAAAAATAGGCAAGGGCGGAAGGGTGCCTTGAATTTGCAAGCGACTGTGAGGATGACAACGCCGACAGCTTTAATTTTCATAAGTCCATGAATTTCAATGAGGCAAACCGGATAATCTGCTTTACAAAAAGACTGTAAGAGCGCGCCGAAAATTTCGGCGCGCTCGATTTTTGCCGCGTTTTATATTTACCCCGCGTACTTTTTATATCTGATCCGCTTTAAGCTCGTTTTCGTGCAGTACTACGCCGCCGCTTCTGAGCCTTTCCTGTAATCTTCCGAGATCCGTGCGGGAAAAATCGTCGGTAAGCGCGGCGGCCGTGCCGGCAGCCTGCCCCGAAACGGCGCATACCGGAATTACGCGGGTTATATCCCACATAGCGTCGGTCACAGATATACAGCGTCCGGCGGTAATAAGATTTAATATTTTACTTCCGTAGAGCGCGGAAAAAGGCAGCTCGTAAACCGGTCCGCGCTTGCGCCAGTCGGAAAAAAGTCCCACGCTGTCGGCATACTCCCTATGAAGCTCGGTATCGTCCTGAGTATATATTCCCGCTATTCGCCGCGTCATGCGTATCTGCGGTATAAAGGCAACAGACGCGAGGGAATGCTCCGGAGAATCCTCTCCGTCCTTAAAAAAATCCTCAAGCAGCGTCCGATGGGCAAGCAGGGTAAGCTCTGTAAGCTCGTCACCGTCAAGTCCGGCAAAGCGTTTTGATTTTCTGTCTGCCGCAAGCTGTTCGGGTGTTTTCTGTGAATCGGGAATATCACTGAAGCCCAGCTCCCTAAGCTGATATTTTCCGTTTTTTACCGCGTAATACCAGGAAGCCGGTACATTTCCCTGTTTAAACACCACGGTTTCCTCGCCTGAAATGCGGCAAACGTCCGCGTCGCCCGTCGCGTCGATAACATTTACAGTCTCCGCCGCAAATCTGCCCGATTTATTTTCAAATATAAGATGTGTAATCCGTCCGTTTCTTACCGCTGTGTCACATACAGCGCTTCCGTACAGAATATCAACTCCGTTTTCCTTAAGGATCTGCTCCGCAAGTATGGCGAAAACATATGGGTTATACTGAATCTCAAAACGCTTTCCGCGGCGGTCCTCCGCGCTGCCGCCGTTCATCCAGGCGGCGCTGTAATGCCCCTCGAAGCCGCGGCTTGCGGAAAGCCGCAGAAGCTCCTCGGCAATTCCGAAGGATACCTGCCTGCCGTTGCCGTCGCACAGGGGAAGATATATTGTGACAAGTCCCGCCGTCGCGAGACCTCCGAGCATATATTCCCGCTCGGCAAGCAGAACCCTTGCTCCGCAGCGCGCCGCTGCCAGCGCGGCGGAGATTCCGGCTATTCCGCCGCCCGCCACAACGGTGTCATAGAATTTTTTCACCGGTATTTTTCTTTCAGGCTCTGTTATATATGTATCCAACATTCTCACTTCCCTTTAGAATCAAAAAATAAAGCTCCGCGGCAGACTCAGCGCCTGAATCCGGAATATATAAATATCTTCGGATTCAGGCGCTACACTTGTTATCACGCCTGTTTATTAAGCTTTTTGTCTATCGCCTCGGCGGCGGGAACAAGGTAATCGCAGTCAAAGCGCTCAAACTCGCCGTTATCCACCATACGTGAAAGCGAAGGGTCTATCGGCATTTTTGCGAGCAGCGGCACACCGAGCTCCTCCGCCGCCGATTCGCTTCCCGAGCCGAAAAGCTCTATTTTTTTGCCGCAGTCGGGACATACGGCATAGCTCATATTCTCTATAATTCCAAGCACCGGAATATCCATCATACGCGCCATATTGTACGCCTTTTTTACTATAAGCGCCACAAGGTCCTGCGGCGAAGTCACTATAACCACGCCGTCAAGCGGTATGCTCTGGAACACCGTAAGCGGCACATCGCCTGTCCCCGGAGGGCAGTCTATAATAAGGTAGTCAAGCGCACCCCATACCACGTCGTGCCAGAACTGCTTTACAGCCCCGGCGATTATGGGACCGCGCCAGAGCACCGGCGAGTCCTTTTCCTCAAGCATCATATTTATCGATATAAGCTTTATTCCGGTTTTTGTCTCGGCAGGAAGTATACCGATCTCATTCTGCATAGCCCGAGCGCTTATTCCGAAGGTTTTCGGAATGGACGGTCCGGTTATGTCGGCGTCAAGAAGACCTACGCTGCGCCCCATTCTTTTAAGTAGCACCGCGAGCATCGAAGCGGTCATAGATTTGCCGACTCCTCCCTTTCCGCTGACAACGCCGATGACGTGCTTTATATCATTGTACTCGCCTGTGGGCTCAATAAGACTTTTGGGATCGCGCTGAGCGCAGCTTTCCCCGCAGGACGAGCAGTCGCCCGAACAGCCCTGAGCATTTTGTTCTGCCATATTTTTTCCTCTTTTCAATTATTGTATAGAGTTATTATAACGCGGTATTCCTAAAAAATCAATCGCCTGTAAAAGACATAATAAAATCACATTTTCTTTTGCAATACATTCATAAGCAGATATACTCCCGCCAGCAACACAGCGGCACCTCCGAGAACGGCGTACATAACAGGAACGCTTACCGCCTCTCCGAAAAAATACAGCGTATAGTCCACCGTATCCCCTATAACCTTTACGGCCTCGGACGGAAAGCCGGCGCCGCCAAGCTCATTAAGCGCGCCTCTCAGCGCGTGGTTGCGGAGCAGCGAGGTGCCGTAGGTCCCCGGAAGAAGCATTACCGCTTTTTTAAGACCCTCTGAAAACTGCGATACCGGCATATACGCACCGCAGATAAAGCCATAGCCAGCGCTTACTATTGAGCCTACAGCCGAAATCTGCCCCTGCGTAGAAAGAAAAAAATTGATAATGGAGGAAAGCGAAGTTCCGAAAAGAGCCAGCAGCAATACGTCGGCCAGTAAAAGCAACACGTCGGCTGCGGAAAGATACCAGCCGGTAAAACCGAGATAAACGAGACACACCGCGGCAGCGGCAACGCAGACGATAAGCGTTGATACAAGCGAAGCGAAATAATAAGCTGCCGACAGCACCGACGGCTTTACCGGCGACATTTTCAGGTCTCTGACGGTGCCCGTCGCCTTATCCTGCACCGAAAGAAAATTTGAGCAGAACGCCACGGTCACACAGGAAACGGCAAGTATTGAGGATATAAGCTGACCCCCGACAAGCCCGTTCATCAGATTATCCGATATTTCCATACCCTCAGGGAGTCCCGCGGAAAAGCTGCTTTCATACACTCTGCCTAAAAAGGTTGCGTACAGTACAAGCAGTATGGCCGGCGTTATCAAAGAGGTGAAAAACATTCCCCTGTCTTTAAAGAAAAGCTTGATATTTCTTTTTGTCAGAATTACCGCGGTTTTCATTTCCCGTCCCTCCCGGCAAGCTTTTTGCCGGTCACGGCAAGAAAAACCTCATCCATTTTCCCTTTGATAATTTCATAATCCGAAAAGATTTCAGGATATTTTATTATAAGCGCGGTCGCCGCCGCCGTGTCGGGAACCGAAACGCGGTATGCTCCGCTGAGCTTCTCATATTCCGCTCCGAGTCTTTTTATATCCTTCTCCGCTGCGCCGTACAGAGTTATAAAGTCTCCGGTATATCGGTTTTTAAGCTCAAGCGGCGTGCCCTCCGCCGAAATTCTGCCTCCGTCTATAATTACAACGTAATCCGCTCCGGCGGCCTCCTCCATATAATGCGTTGTGAGGAATACTGTCATATTTTCATTTTTCCGAAGCCCTGAAATTACATTCCAGAGAATATTCCGTGTCTGCGGGTCGAGTCCCGTAGTAGGCTCGTCAAGAATAAGTATCTTCGGTCTGTGCAGCAGCGCCCTCGCTATATCTATACGTCTGAGCTGACCGCCGGATAATCTGCCGGCAGGCCGCTTCAGCAGGTCTTCAAATTCAAGCAGTTCCGAAAGCTCAGAAAGTCTTTTTTTAAACTCTCTGCCCGAAATCCCGTACAGCGCAGCGCGGCTTTCCAGATTGTCATAGACCGAAAGCGAACGGTCGAGCACAGAGCTTTGAAAAACAACTCCCAGCCTGCGCTTTGCCTCTCCGGCGCCGGCGCAGATTTTCTCACCGTCTATAGTCACGCTGCCGCTGTCCGCCGCCAGTAAGCCGCACATAATATTTATTGTGGTGGATTTACCCGCTCCGTTTACACCGAGAAAAGCAAACAGCTCGCCTTTTTTCACACGAAAGCTTAGATCCTGAAGCGCCCTTATATCTCCGAAGCTTTTATTAAGACGGTTAATTTCTATTATATTTTCCATAGCGTACCCCTTTTTGCCGGCGGAGCGCCTGTTTTATTCATTTTACGATATATCCCGCCCTTTGTCAACCGCGGCGGATATATAACGATTTAAGCAGGGACGGAGAATGATCCCCCGTTCCTGCTTTTGCGTTTTCAGCGGCTGTATTTATAATTTAAAGCTTTACCGCTTCGGTATATTCCTTAAATCAGATAATACTGCTTCTGCGGCGAAGGAGCAGTGCTCCGAACAATGCCGCCGCTGACGCCGCCAACGCGGCAAGCGCTGACGCGGGACTGCCCTCATCCCCCAGCTTGCCTATTTCCGGAGTTTGGCTCTTATCTCCGGCTCCGCCGGCGTCAGTTCCGGCATCCGTATCGTTTCCGCTGTTTTCACCGCCGCTTTCTGTGCCGGCGTTTCCGCCGTTGTCCGTTCCGCTTCCGTTTTCATTGCCTGTGCCGGAGCTTCCTGCGGCAGTCAGCGAGTAAGCCGCAGCGGTGCCGGAAACCTCGCAGGCTGCAAGCAGCATCGGTTTGCTTCCAAGAGTCAGAAACGCCAGCCCCTCGGGCGAGTTATCGCCGCCAAGCTCGGTGCTGAAATCACGGCTATTTACATAGTTTACATATTCCGGCGCGGTCGGTACGGTCACATCGTATATCATAACGCCGCCGATGCGCTCAAGCCCTATAAAGGCGTAGGTTCTTCCGTTTATTTTACCTACGGTCACGCTCTCAGCCTCGGGACCCTTTTTGGCGCTGCGGCTGTCAAGCTCCAGATCGTCGTTCGAGCAGTTGAAATAATCGGGCAGATAAGCGGCGGTCTTCTCTTCAAAAGCATTGCCGCTGTCGTATACCTGCTCCATGGTATCGGCATTGTATACCGAGAAAGAGCGGCCTCCGAAAAGATATTCCTTTTCGCCGTCAGGCACCGCGGTCAGTTCCTTGTCAAGCACGCGAACATCCTCCGCAACGCTTCCGTCCGAAGCAGTAAGGTTCTGCTTTTTCTCGTTGGAATAGTCTCCCCATTCCCTTGAGTCGCCCTCATTGGCAGTCACAAGATAAGTAACTCCGTCCGCCTCAAAGAGACTCAATGCGTCGGGCATATAAACTCCGACTGCGTTCGGATAGGTATTTGCCTCATATCTGCCGTCCTCAACAAGGTCAGCGGCGTTTTCCCCAAGGCTCAGATCCTTAAAGCCGAGACTCTTTACAGCGGTTATTTCTTTCTTTTCAAGGTCTACTACAGCGACTGCATTGGCCTCCTGCAAAGAGACATACGCCTTGCCGCCGTCCTCGGAGACGGCGATATACTCAGGCTCAAGGTCCATTGCCGCATCGTTGAGCTTGCCGTTCACTTTGCCGATGATTATGTCCTGCTCTATAAGTTCTTCGGATGAAAAAGCTTCAAAGCCGGCTATCGTAACTTTGTCGGTTTTGGTATCGACTATAGAGACAGAGCCCTTCGGATCCTCCGCCTCGTAGCCGCCTCGCGGCTCTCCCTCGTCGGCGGAAAGTATCAGCCCGCCGTCCTTGGAAAATACCACCATATCGGGCTGCACACCTACCTCGTAGGAATCTATCAGATTAAAATCATAATCAAGCACCGCTATTCTTCCGGCGTCCGCATAGCCTTCTGCCTGAAGCGCCACAGCGATGCGGTCGTTTACGGTATCTACCGCGACGCTGGTCATATCTCCGTATTCAAAGCCCTCTATCAGTCCGCTCATATCCTTGCTGCCAGTCTTGACAAGAGCGTTTTCGGTCACGTCAAAGCAGTAAAGCAGTCCGTCCTGACCGTTTACAACATAAGCTTCTTCACGGTCGGAGTTGTATGCCACTATCTCGGCCACTGCTCCGTCTTTGTTCGCTTCGCCGATCTGTATGCTGTTTAACCTCTCAACGGCAAGGGCGGCGTTCGGCTCAAAGCCGTTTTCTCTTATTATCGGCTCGGTATCGGGCTCGCCGTCTTCAGCGCCGCCTCCCGTATACTGCGAGGTGTGCGGAGCCTTGGCGGGGTCTATTTCTCCCTCGTACTCCATTTCCTCGGCGTCATTGGCGTTACTGTCGGTATCGGCAAAATCTTTTCTGCGTATTGCTTTCTTTTTGGACTGTATATCGGAATAAGCTCCCTCATAAACATAGGGCGTCTGATCTTCCTCGCCGTCGTTGCCGCGCGCGGCGAGAAGGTCCACATATCCTTTCGGGCGGTTTTTGTCGGTAACCGCTCCGGAAAAGCTGCCATCAAGCTCGGTATCTTCCGAAAAAAGCGCTACCGAAACGCCCTTGTTATGCAGCATAATATTCCATTCGGCGTCGCCCTCCGGAACAGTGTATTCGGGCGAATCATTTTTTTCAGCCGCCGCACAGCGTACGAGGTAAAAGCCGCCCGCGGGTATGCTGCCCTCAAGCGTCAGCACGCTCCATTCAGTCTGACCGCCGCTCTCGCTGGAGCGGTACTGCAGCTGCCAGCCGGTAAGGTCGACCGCCGCGCCGCACTGATTGTAAAGCTCTATAAAGCTGTGGCTCGCCGTTCCGTCGTCACTGGCGCCGTACACCTGATTTATAATCACATGCGGAACGCTTACGTCATAGGCTCCGCCGGCATAGGGCGTGCCGTCCGCCTCTTCCGCCGAAAGCGCCGCCGAAGGCATCAGAGCGGCGGCGACCGCCGCCGCAAGCACGCCTGACAAAAGTCTGCGTTTAAAGGTTTTTTTCATAAATATTTCTCCCTTTTAAATTTTTACGCTGAAATTATAACAGACGGTCTGTTAATTCTTCCCGCGAAAACATGTAATATTTATGTAAAATCCCCTTACGCACCGCATTTAACATCGGGCGGGAGCCCTATATCAGCCGTCCTTTAAAGAAACGACAAGACCTGTAATTCCGACCAAAGCGCCCCCGCGGAAAGACCGGTCAGAAATCCGGAGGTAAAGTCCCAAAAGGAAGAGCCGCCGGCGGACGCCGCTCCCGCGCCCGCTCCGAGCAATATTCCAAGCACTGTCAGCAAAACATATTTTTCGCTTTTCGGTCTGTTTTTTTCCTTTTTTGCCCCTGTTTCGGGCAGATTTTTTTCTTTCATTGTTCCGCCTCCGTTTAATATTCAGTTTCAGAATATATGATACCCCTCTCCGCCGGCTCGGCGCAAGCCGGTCAGGGTAAAAAAACGGTTAAATCCGCGTTAAACCCGCCGTGCGGCAAAATCCTTAACACCGATTTAACCTGATTTTAACCATGCCGGGATAGATAGAATACACGCCGTCATATAAAATAATAATGAAATATAAATTTTCGTCCGTTTTACGGATTAAGGAGATGTAACTCTTGAGCGGAATTATTGTTTACGCAAGCCGGTACGGAACCTCGCGCGAATACGCCGAAAAGCTCTCCGGCCTTACCGGCATACCCGCCTTTGACCGCAGGCGCGTCCCCGAGCTTCCGAAAGAAGGACCGGTCGTGTTTATAGGAGGAACCTATGCCGGCAAAGTGGCGGATTTGAAGAAAACACTGCGCGGATTCGTCCCGTCAAAGGAACAGCCGGTTATAATCGCCGCCGTAGGGCTTTCGGACCGCTCCGAGCCGGAGAGCGCCGCCGCCGCGGAAGCAGAGATTGAAAAACAGCTTCCTCCGGCAGCCGCCGCGCAGGCAAAAATATTCCTGCTCCGCGGAAAAATAGATTATTCAGTTTTAAAGCCCTTCCACCGCTTGGCTCTGGCGCTTATGAACAGCATGTCCGCGAGACTTCCCGAAAGTGAGCTGCCGCCGGAAAGCCGTATTATAACCGAAACCTACGGCAAAAAAGCCGACTTTACCGATTTCGGAGCGCTGAACGGCATCATGGCAGCTCTGTCTGAAAGCGGCGCTTTAACGCAGAAAGCTGCGGAACGATAAAAAAGCGGCATAAAACGCATTTTTACCCTTCTTTTACACAAACTTAAATTAAACCGCCGCTTCAGCGCCAAAGAAAAGGCTTCAAGCGGATTAAAAACGCGGCGAAACAATTCTTTTGAGAGGGATGAATAAAAAATGTGGGCTGTGATAGACATAGGCTCCAACACGATACGTCTGGTAATTTACGCTTCACAGGAGGGACCTCCGCGCCCAATGCTGAATAAAAAATACGCGGTGGGTCTCGCGGGCTATGTTGACGGGAACAACCTTATTAAGCGCGAAGGAATAGAGATGCTTGAGGAGGTTCTGTCCGACATACGAACCATATTGAGCTATATAAAGCCGGAGGCGGTTTTCCCGTTCGGGACCGCCACACTGCGCAACAGCGCCAACGGCGGCGAAATAGCCGTTATGATAAAGGAAAAATACGGCTTTGACGTGCGGATTCTGAGCGGAGAGGAGGAGGCTGTGTACGATTATTACGGCGCACTTCAGGACGGCATGGGCGACAGCGGTCTGCTGGTTGATGTAGGCGGCGGAAGCACCGAGCTTACCTTTTTTGAAAACCGCGAGATAATAAAGGCTACCTCCATCCCGCTCGGCTCGCTTAATTCCTATAAAAAATGGGTGGACGGGCTTGTTCCCGCGCCGAAGGAAGCAAAGCGCATAAAAAAGGCGGCAGAACGCTATCTTAACGAAATCAGCATACCCTCCCGCCGTTTTTTAGCGCAGCCGATTTACAGTGTCGGCGGAACGGCGCGCGCGGCGCTCAGGCTTATCGGGGAAAAGAACGGGTCTGATGACAGCGGATATACCCGCGCTCAGCTCAAAGACTTCCTTGCCGAAATAGAGAACGATCAGGGCAGGCTTCTGCGCGGTCTTCTGCGCGTTTCGCCCGAGCGGGTGCACACAATAATCCCCGGGCTTCTTATTTTTTACGCCGTTGCAAAGCATTACGGCTCCGAAAGCTTTGTCACGATACGCTGCGGCGTGCGCGAGGGCTATCTGGCACACTGTCTCGGCGAAAGAGGGCAAAGCCATGGGTGAGCTTTATAAAAAAGGCTTCACTCAAAACAGGGAACTTTCATGGCTCAGGTTTAACGACAGGGTTCTCTCGGAGGCGGAAGATGAGTCGGTTCCGCTGCTTGAAAGGCTTAAATTCATCGCCATTTTCTCAAGCAACCTTGACGAGTTTTTTATGATACGGGTGGGCAGTCTTTTCGATTTGTCCGCCCTTGACGAAAAAATGACCGACAATAAATCCGGAATGACCCCCGGCGAACAGCTTGAACGCATTTTCGAGGCGGTGCGGCCGCTCCTTAAAAAGCGCGACAGGCTTTTTGCAGAGGTTGAAAAACGGCTCAGGGAGCACGATATATACCGCCTTGAATTTTCCGAGCTTGAAAAAAACGAGCGCAAGTCGGTCCATCGGTACTTTGAGGCTTCGGTGCGACCGCTTCTATCGCCTCAGATAATAGACACCCACCACCCCTTTCCGCATCTTGCCAACAACATAATTCACATCGGCGTTATGCTGCGCCACAAAAAACGTGAAATCTTCGGCGTAATACCGCTTCCCGCAGCGGTCCCGGCAGTTTTTTACCTGCCCGGAAGCGAGACGAGATATATTTCGATGGAAAATATTGTGCTTGAATACGCCCAGCGTCTTTTCGCGCCCTATACCGTGCTTGAAAAGACGGTTTTCCGCGTCACCCGCAATGCCGACGTAAATCCCGACGACGAGGTTTTCGCTGACGAATCCGATTTCCGCAAGCGCATGAAAAAGGTACTCAAGCAGCGGCAGAGACTGGCTCCTGTCAGGCTTGAGCTTTCTTCGCAAATAAGCGGCGTCTTTTCCGCATATTTTGAAGAAAGGCTCGGGCTTTCCCCGGCGCAGATATACGCTGCGCGCGCGCCTATGGATATGAGCTATGTATACGGGCTTTCCTCAAGGCTTCCCAAAATCAAACGCAATTCCCTTTCCTATCCGCCGTTTATGCCGGTATGGCCCGCGTCGGTAAACCGCGGCGAAAGCATTATCCGCCAGATAGAAAAGCACGACGTCCTGCTTTTTTATCCGTTTGAAAGCATGGAGCCGTTTTTGCAGCTTATAAAGGAAGCGGCCTTTGACCCGCGAGTTATATCGGTTAAAATAACTATATACCGGTTAGCCCGGCATACCAAGCTGGTGGAATACCTCTGCGCCGCCGCCGAAAACGGCAAGGAGGTGACCGTCTTAATCGAACTGCGCGCCCGCTTTGACGAGCAGAACAATATAGACTGGTCCGAAAGGCTTGAGGATGCGGGCTGCACCGTAACCTACGGCTTTGAATATTACAAGGTTCATTCAAAGGTCTGCCAGATAACTATGCGCGGAAAAAACGGCATTCAGTACATCACTCAGGTCGGAACGGGGAATTACAACGAGAAAACCGCCGGGCTTTATACCGACCTGTCACTGATAACCGCCGACCGGTCTATAGGGCAGGATGCGGCGGAGTTTTTCAAAAACATGGCCATTTCCAATCTTCAGGGTGTATACAGGCACCTGCTGGCAGCGCCGGTGTCGCTTAAATCCGCGGTGCTTGAGCTTATCGACAGCGAGGCGGCAAAGGGAGAGGGCGGCCGCATATTTATAAAAATAAATTCCCTGACCGACGCCGAAATAATAGACCGGCTCTCCAAAGCCTCCTGCGCCGGCGTAAAGATACAGATGGTGGTTCGCGGCATATGCTGTCTGCTCCCGGGGATACCCGGCAAAACCGAGAATATTAAAATCACAAGCATTGTCGGGCGTTTTCTTGAGCATTCAAGAATCTATTGCTTCGGCAGCGGTGCGGACGAAAAAATGTATATATCCTCCGCGGATTTTATGACCCGCAACACCGAGCGGCGGGTAGAGCTTGCCTGCCCCGTTTACGATCCGAAAATAAGGGAGCGCATTCATCGAATCGCCGACGCGGTGCTGTACGACACCGTAAAGGCAAGGACTCTCATGCCGGACGGAGAATATGCAAAAAAGGACAGGCTTAAAAACCCGCTTGACAGCCAGCAGTTCTTTATGGAGCGTGCTGAAGCAGAAGCCCGCGCTTCGGTTCCGCTCAAATCCGGCCGATTCAAGGCAATGCGGTTTTTAAAGCGTATTTTCACGCGCAAAGGCTACGGCGGCTGAACGGCGGCATATTCCGGATGTTGACTTAAAATACTTAACAGAGTATAATCATACCGTTAAGCAAAATCGAAAGGAAAAAACGGTATGGACGAAAAATGGCAGAAAATGTACAGTGCAGCAGACACCGTCCGGCACAGCCGCAGGCTTTCCGAATATATTGAAGCGGGCGGAGTCGCCGCAGCGGTGATGGCAAAAAGCGGAAGAATTTACACCGGCGTTTGTGTGGACGCCGCCTGCTCGCTCGGAATCTGCGCTGAAAGAAACGCGATTTTCAATATGATAACAAACGGGGAACGGGAAATCGAAAGGGTGCTTGCGCTTATGCCGGACGGAAAAGCCGGCGCGCCCTGCGGCGTCTGCCGCGAGCTTATGATCCAGCTTATGCCCGAAAGCTTCGGAAAGATTGAAATCCTGCTTGACTGTGAATCCGGCAAAACCGTTTCCTTAAAGGACCTCGCACCCGAATGGTGGATATGATTTCCGCTTTACATAAAGCCGGATTCAGTATAAAAGCAATCGCCGGAACCGCGATAGGAAATACCTTCCATACCGTTTCGGCGAAGGAATTATATAAATATCCTATAAAAATATTTCTTATATAAATTCCGAACAGCATAACGCGATTCCCATCAGCATAATTTTAACACCGGATTTCAAAACCTGACTTCCCCTGATTTTAATATGACTGCAATTTTTCAGTTTGCCGGCACAAATAGCCGCACTCTGTATCCCTGTAATATAAATTTCAATTTTTTATAAGGTCCTGCGCGAGCTTAAAATCTTTTCTTCTGACATAAATTCTATATATGTACGCAAAATCAGACCTTATAAACGGAACCCCATGATTTCTTCCGGTATCAGTATAAGCCGTATTAAAATCAGTTTTCAGACAAACGGCTTCAAGCCGGCGTCAAACAGCATAAGCCGCCTGACCGTGTAAAAAACGGGGGCGGTTTCCGTTTTTTCAAAAAAGGCAGAAAGCACCATCGCTGGATTCAGATTACCCTCGTTTCCGGCGGAAAGTATAAGCCTCGGTTTATCGCCTGAAAAATCTGTGCTTTTAATTTTCGGAATAATGTCAAATTCCTTTAATCTGCCCTTTTTATCCTTTTTAATACAGATTACGCTGTCGGACGATAAAAATTTCTCAAGTGCGGGATACAAAAAGACGTTTCCGGACTCAAACGCGATTTCGTATTCCGCAAAGGCTATGTCCTTTGTCGGCAGAACGGGATCCACGGCGCGCAGAAAGCGTATCCCCTCCGGCGCGGCGGAATTAAGGCGGCTGAGCGCCTCCTCATACTCAAAAGCGTCGTCGGTCAGCCTTATATCCATTATTTCGTATTCGCCCTCGAAGCCCAGCGAGAGCGGCACCGCATAGTTTATGTAAATATGCCGGTTAAAGCCCTCGGTATACCAGACCGGCAGCCCCGAACGCCGTATCACACGCGTCATAAGCCGGTTTATGTCAAGCTGGGAAAGAAATTTCATTCTTCCCTTTTTGGTGTAAAAAAGCCTAACGTTTTTCAAAGCATACGCCCTCCCCGAAGCACGCCGCGCCGCATGCCGCGCATTTTTCGCGGCAGTTGGGCGTGATCTTAGCGCTGTGAGCTTTTTTGTTCTCTCTTATAAGGAAATCCTTGGTCACCCCGAAATCAAGATGGTCCCACGGATTTATCTCGTCAAAATCCCGCTTTCTCGCCGAGTAGAAGAGCGGATCGATGCCGTTTTCGTCAAACGCCTCAAGCCATTTTTGAAGATTGAAGCACTCGTTCCAGCCGTCGAATTTACAGCCCTTTTTAAAGGCGGCTTCAAGCACTGCGCAAAGACGGCGGTCCCCCCTTGCAAAAGCGCCCTCAAGAAAGCTGACAGAGGAATCGTGCCAGCTTATATTTACTTTGCGGCAGGTGTTGGAATATTTTAAAACATTCTGCCTGCGTTCGATCTCTTCCTTTTCTATCTGCGGCTCGAACTGGAATGGAGTAAACGGCTTGGGCACAAAGGTAGAAACGCTTACGGAAACCGACGGCGATTTTCCCACGGGTCTGTTCTCAAGGCTGTAATACAGGTCTATTATTCTGCGCCCCAAATCAGTGATTCCTTTTAAATCCTCGTCGGTCTCGGTCGGAAGACCCAGCATAAAATAAAGCTTTACAGCGGTATAGCCGCCTTCAAAGGCGGTTTTGCAGGTTCGGAAAATCTCCTCCTCGGTGACGTTTTTGTTTATAACGTCGCGAAGCCGCTGTGTCCCCGCCTCAGGCGCGAAAGTAAGCCCGCTTTTGCGTATGTGGTTTATTTTGCCGAGCAGCTCCGCCGAGAAATTATCCACCCTCAGCGACGGCAGCGAAAGGCTTATGCTTTGGGGCTCTGTCCATAGAAGCATTTTATTGAGCAGCGGCTCAAGACAGGTATAGTCGCTGGTGCTCAGGGAAGAAAGGGAAATTTCATCGTATCCCGTGTTTTCACAGAGAGCCTTTGCCTGCCGGTTTACCGTATCGGCACTTTTTTCCCTGACGGGGCGGTAGATAAAGCCCGCCTGACAGAAGCGGCAGCCGCGTATACAGCCGCGGAACAGCTCCTGCACCGCGCGGTCGTGAACTATTTCGATAAATGGAACAACAAATCTGTCGGGATAGTAAGAGCTGTCCATATCCCGCATAATCCTTTTTCTTATTTTTGCCGGCGCGCCGTCCTTTGGCGTAACCGATTTTATCCTGCCGTCCTCAAAATACTCTATGTCATAGAGCGAGGGGACGTACACACCCTCTATCTTTGCGGCGGCGCGCAGAAATTCCTCCTTGCCGGCGCCTTTTTCCTTAAATTCCCTGTAAAGGTCTATTACCTCAAGGTCAACCTCCTCTCCCTCGCCTAAAAAAAAGAGGTCTACAAAATCGGCAAGCGGCTCGGGATTGCAGCAGCAGGGGCCGCCCGCAACGACCAGCGGGGAAAGCGAGGGCCTGTCCGCGCTTTTTAAGGGCAGCCCTGCAAGGTCAAGCATATTAAGCAGGTTAGTGTAGCACAGCTCGTACTGAAGCGTAAAGCCGATAAAATCAAAATCCTTAATGCTGTCGCGGCTTTCAAGCGCAAAAAGCGGAATGCCTTTTTCCCGCATCAGTACTTCAAAATCCACCCACGGAGCAAAGACGCGCTCGCACCAGATATCCTCACGCTCGTTGAACTGTGAGTAAAGTATTTTCATTCCGAGGTGAGACATGCCTATCTCGTAAGTGTCCGGAAAGCAGAAGGCAAAGCGGATTTTTACCTTTTCCTTGTCCTTTACAACGCTGTTAAGCTCACCGCCCGAGTATCTTCCCGGCTTCTGCACCGAGAGCAGCAGCTTTTCAAATTCTTTTTCGTTCATATTTGCGCTCCGTTCCGGTTTGTATAATATACAGCTATATAATACAATAAACGGCGGCGGCTTTCAACTAAATTTTAACAAGACTTGTTATAACAAGATAAAGCACAAAGATAAAAAACGAGAAATTAAACCATTACATAAAGCCAAGCGTAACTCCAAGCGCCGCGGCAGCGGCGGCAAAGCTTAAATTCAGTATCCGCATAACAAGGCGCGCGCGGCGGAACTCAAGCTTTTTCACAAGCAGGCACTCAAGCACCGTTCCGCCGTCAAGCCCGGTCACCGGAAGCAGATTGAAAATCCCTATAAGCAGGTTTATAAGTCCGCAGTACAGCGAAAGCTCGCCGCCGAATGCGGCGTAATTGAACCAGAGTGTGAAAAAAAGTATGATATTTACTGCCGGTCCGCATAGGGCTACGGCTATTTCATGTCTTCTTCCCCGTCCGAACCCTGAGGTTACCTCGATCGCCGCGGGTACAAGCCGTATCCTTTTAGGCGCGCAGCCGAGTATCCACATGACGGCAAGATGCCCCGCCTCATGCATTCCGATTGCAAAAAGCAGCGGAAGGGCATAGCCCGTCCGGTCAAAGGCAAGCAGAGCGGTTATGACCGCCGCAAACAAAAACGAAACGTAAAACTCGGTGCCGAATATTTTAAACCTCATCGACATCACCGTCCGGAATATCAGTCACCTCAGAAGCCTCGGTTTCGGCGCAGAGGCTTGTTTCATACCAGCTTTTGATTTCGGCGTAGCAGTCCCCGAAAAAGTACTTTATCGTTATCAATGAAATAAGTATTATAGCCAAGACTGCCGCCTCGGCGATTATTATGCCGTAAAATCCGCCCCTGCCGCGGGGTTCTAAAATATCGTTCCCGTCCATAGGGTATAGCTCCTTGTGGTTTATTGTTTTTTTTTATATTCTTAGCGTATGATTTTTCCGCCCGCCCCGAAAGGATTGCGCGGGCTGTCTTAT
>CALWUZ010000152.1 GCA_944384845.1 uncultured Clostridia bacterium | reverse complement strand
AACAGTGTTGTTTACTGTGTACTTATAGTCGGCGCCGTATCTGTCACGTCTTTTATGGCGGCATTTTCAATGGCTAAAACAAAACCGAAAGGCTCGGAAAAAATGACAAGCATACTGATTTTTGCATTGTCTTTGAGCGGACCGGCGGCGGGTGTTGCTAATTTTATTATAATTGAGAAAATAGGCTTGCTTAATACATACTGGGCTATGGTTTTACCTGCTATAGGATCGGCGACATATGTGTTTCTTATGCGGCAGTTTTTGGTAAATATGCCGGACTCCTATATGGAAGCGGCACGCCTCGACGGAGCGACCGAGTGGCAGATAATGTGGAAAATAGGTTTTCCGTATGCAAAGCCTGCCTGGGCAACGGTTATTGTCTATCAGTTTATGACCGCCTGGTCCGACGCTTCCGGTCCAGCTATATATATATCCGACGCAAGCAAGCAGACCCTTCCCGTGGCTATATCTACCATCGGCGGTTCTTTGACGACACAGGGTGCATCAGCTGCGCTTACTCTGCTGATGCTGGTGCCGTCTGCTTTGGTATTTATATTTATGCAGACAAAGATTATGACAACCATGTCGTTTGCAGGGCTGAAGGATTAGGAGGAGCAGCATGAAAAATATTTTAAGAAAATGCGGCTCCTTGTGCCTGTGCGCTGCTTTAATTGTTTCTGTTTTCAGCATTACTGCCGGCGCGGCGATAGGTCAGACGGATTATGTTATCGACGATAACGGCAATAAGACCTCTCTGCCGATGTGCTATGTCCCTGAAAAACGGATAGAGCGTGTTTATGAGGGATCTTATTTGGATACTCCGCAAAATATGTATATAGATGAATCCGATAATTTGTATGTTGCGGATTCCGGTAATAACCGGATTGTGAAATTCAATTCTGAACTTGAATATGTGAGCGAATTTACTGCCGGTGATTCATTAAATAAGCCTTCAGGTTCATATTTTGACTCTGATAAGAAAGAGCTTTATATTGCCGACACGGATAACGAGCGTATAGTAGTGGTAAATGAAAACGATGATTTTATCAGAGAATACCGCAAGCCGGACTCTGAACTTTTAGACGATGATTTGACCTTTAATCCTACGAATGTCTCAATCGGTATACAGGGACACATATATATCCTTAAGGGTCAAAACTTTATGCAGGTAAGTCAGGAGGGCGAGTTCAAGGGCTTTGTCGGTTCTACTAAGGTTCCGGCAAATTTCATTACGGCGCTTATACGCCGCTTTGCCTCAGAAAAGCAAAAGAAGCTGCTTGTTAGCGAACAGCCGAGTCCATACGTGAATTTTACGATGGACCGAAACGGGGTTATTTATGCGGTAGCCGGAACCGATACCGCTCAGATACGGAAAATAAATATGGTCGGCGACAATCTGTATCCCGAAAAGTTTTACGGTGAAATGGTCCTGCAGGATGGCTGGAGACTGGTAAATCCCAGCTTTATAAGCATAGCCGTTTCCAACGACGGAATCATCAGCGTATTAGAGGAAAAAAGCAAAAAAATCTATCAGTACTCACAGGACGGTACCATGCTTAACGTATTCGGCGGAGAAGGAGAGGTCGAGGGCTTCTTTCAGAGTCCGGTCTCTATCGCCGTTGACAGCAAGGGCTCTGTATTAGTTGCGGATACCGCAACTAATACGGTACAGCGTTTTACAAGGACATCGTTTTCTTCCGCCGTATATGAAGCGCAGGTTGCGTATGACAACGGGATGTACAGCGAGGCATATGAATTGTTTTCAAAGGCGAGAGCCATAAATCCGAATTATTCCGTGCTTAATAACGGTATGGCGGAATGCTTGTATAAAATGGGAAGGATAGATGAGGCTGAAAAGCTTTATAAGTCCGCAGATAACCGTGAGGGCTACGGTAAGGTTCAGGCTGTGAAACGCAGGCAGTTTATGAGCGATTATTTCGGATGGATTTGCCTTGCCGTAATAATTGTATGTGTTCTGATAATTATTGCGGTTTATAAGCTAAGGAAATATGCGGGTATGTTAGTACGGCGGTTTTATCATTTAGACGATTAAAAGGAAGTCTGATCATGCTTAATATAGTTCAAATGTCGCTATTGATGCTGTTTCATCCGAAGGATGCATTGGACATAATCAAGCGCAACCGTGCGCATTTTAAATTTTCAAGGGTATTAGTCTTAATGCTGCTGCTGGCGGTTGTAAATTATACTTATACTTTTTTTGTAAATTATACGCTTGGAAGCAAATCGGTGTCACAGGCTAATTTCTTTTTGGATTTGGCGCTTGCCTTTTTGCCGATTCTGACCTGGGTGATTTCATCATATGCCATAACGGCTGTAATTGTAGGTGAATGCGCCTTTACGGAGCTGCTGACAGCATCCTCCTACTGCCTTGTTCCCGTAATTATTTTTAAACCAATAATAGGACTTTTATCCAATATTATGACGGTATCCGATTCAGATATATTAGGCGGCTTAACGTTTTTAATATACGTGTGGACGGCAGCACTGTTATTTCTTTCGCTTCAAAGGCTTAACGATTACACCGTGGCAAAAACACTCGCGGTTACCGTTGTCGCCTTGATTACAATGCTGGTGATTTGGGGAGTAATACTGCTTTTGTTTACTCTTGTCGCTCAGATTGTTTATTTTGTTCAGGGACTAATCGGTGAGATCAGACTGAAGTATTGATCGAGAGGTATAAATAATGAAAAAAGCAAGAAAAAAGATTGCCGCAAAATTTATTATTCTGCTTATACTGTCTTTAAGTCTGTCGGTCACCACATCGGGAGCTTCTTATCGCTATGAAGACGGCGGATTAATATTTAAAAGCAATCAGCCGGATGTTTCAGAAGCTGAGGAACCGGAGGATTGGGAGGATTGGAGCGATGTGGATTTAAGCGCTTCGGCCAATGAAACCGAAATTTCTTCCGAGTTTACGCCGGAGCTTGTAAGTGAAAACGAAAATTTCAGCTTTTGGTATGATACGACCGGTGCGGATATTTACATAAGGGACAAACGCAGCGGTCATATATGGTCAAACACGGTAAACGACGATTATTACAATAACGAAGAGGCTTCAGTATCTATGAGAAGCCAGCTGCTGCAGGTGACTGTTTCCGACGAGACGGGCGGTGTGACGGTAAATCAGCTTTGCGACGCCGTCGGCGACAGTGACAAATTTAATCTTACCTGTGATTATAGCGGCAGCGGAATGATTCTTAACGTTGAGCTGATTAAATTTTCTGTATCATTTGATATTGATTTCAGTTTGGACGAGGATGGACTGTCGGTTTCAGTTCCCGCAGAATCTGTTAAGCAAGCTGACGGAAACAGGATTGTAAATATTGCGGTTATGCCTTATTTCGGTGCAGCGAGAACGGATCTGGAGGGCTATATACTGATTCCGGACGGCCCCGGAGCAATAATTGAGTTCGACAATATGGAGTCTAAGGAGGAGCGGGTTTACAGCTATTCCTTATACGGTCAGAGCGAACAGGATATGGACAAACTGATGAGCAGAGACGATCAGGATATAAAGAATATGATGCTTCCGGTTTTCGGAGTTAAAAATCATGAAAACGGATTTCTTGCCGCGGTTACGGAGGGCGCCGAGAATACTTATCTTAATGTTGTGCCGTACGGATATCAGTCTCCGAAGCTCGGAAGAGCCTATTTTACATTTATGTATCTTTATACTGAGCAACTAACCGTTAACGGAAAAAGCATTGATCAGATAATGCCCGATCAGGAGCTTAGCGACCGTACGGTAAAATATTTTTT
Source organism: uncultured Clostridia bacterium (assembly GCA_944384845.1). Taxonomy (GTDB): domain Bacteria; phylum Bacillota; class Clostridia; order Oscillospirales; family Acutalibacteraceae; genus UBA737. The sequence continues at coordinate 3,326 of CALWUZ010000152.1, read as the reverse complement.
ATTGGACGATCAGTGCGGGTATTCTGATATGGCAAGGGTTTACCGGAGTCATCTTGAGAAGACAGGGATACTTAAGAATAAATTGACCGAAGACTCCCGGGGAGTAAGCCTTGACATAGTTATGGGCGTTAAAAAGAACGGAATGTTCTTTGACAGTCTTGTAGCTATGACTGATTTTGAAGATGTGAAAAATATTGTTACGGATTTGAGGGACGGAGGAATAAATAATCTTGAGGTTACTCTTCAGGGCTGGAACGACGGTGGTCTGACGGCGCTTCCCACCCCTCAGAAGACTGCCGGAAAGCTGGGAGGCAAAAGAGAACTGAACAGCCTTCTTGAGTGGCTGAAAAGCAACAGGGTAAAAACATTCTTATACAATAATTTTTTTGAGGCTGATACGGAAAGCAAGAGCGTTAATCTTAGAAAAGAGGTTATAAGAGATTACGTACGCAATATGGTCATTGATTTGTCAAATACAAAGGTAATGGTGAACGTATTTTCTGCTCTTGACCGGTATATGGCTTCGGCGCGAGATACCGGAATTTACAATAATGCCGGCTTCAGCTTGGCGCGTGCGGGACAATGGCTGTGGAATTCATATGAAAACGGAAACGATAATACCCGAAAGGAAACCGTTGAGGCTATTACTAAAGCATTGGAGGAGTGTTTAAACAAAGAAAAAACGCTTCAGGTTTACGGAGGAAACCAGTATGTGCTGACTTATGCCGATTCGTTAAGGGAAATACCGGATACGGCGTCTAACTATTATTATGAAACAGCGTCGGTGCCGTTTTATCAAATGGTAGTCAGCGGATATGTCAGATACACCTCTATTGCGGGCAATATGGCATATGACGCGGATTATCAGAAGCTTAAATGGATTGAATACGGAAGCATTCCTTACTATATAATTACTCAAAAAAATTCGCTGGAGCTTATTGACAGCGAGTATGATAAATTATTTTCTTCCGAATATTCAATGTGGGGAGATCAAATTAAAGCAGTAAACGAGGAATTTACGACAAGGCTTGCTCCGTTGAACGGTGCGGAGATGACAGAGCATCATATAATTACAGATAAGTTGTCAAGCGTTAAATACAGCAACGGCGCCGTAATCTATATCAATTACGGGGACGAGGATGCTCAAATAGGCGATATAACAGTTGAAAGCATGGATTACAGTATAGTTCAAAACGCGGAAAGCGGGGTGGCACAATGAAACTGACATACGAAAGGCGCAGCCGGTGGACGGGATATCTTTTTATTTCGCCCTGGATATTGGGAGCGCTGGGACTTCTGATTTTTCCGGTTGTTTTTTCACTTATGCTGAGCTTTTCTGATTTGGTTAATGTGACAAGCTACAAAATGGACTGGGTAGGCTTTCAAAATTTTATCAAAGCCTTCAGAGAAGATGTGAATTACATACCGCTTCTTGTTTCGGCGGTTAAGATGGTTCTTATCAGGCTGCCGCTGATAACAATATTTGCGTTGATTGTCGGAATAATCCTAAGTAAAAAAATTGCCTTCAGAGGCTTTTTCAGAATGGTTTTTTTCCTGCCGGTTGTACTGGGCTCCGGCATGGTAATGGAGCAGCTGCTCGGTCAGGGTCTCAACAACGAACTGATGGAAATGGTAAGAAAGCTGATATTGACTCCGGGAGTCCAGCTTTATTTAGGTAATAATATTGTCGATATGGTATCGGTATTTCTGGCAAATATAACGCTTGTTATGTGGAAGTCCGGAGTGCAGATACTGTTGATTTTAGGCGGTATACAAAGTATTTCACCGTCGCTTTATGAATCTGCGAAAATCGATTCCGCAACAGAGTGGGAAATGTTCTGGAAAATCACCCTGCCGATGCTTACTCCGATTCTGCTTATAACTATTGTATATACAATAGTTGATTCATTCGCGGATTCGACTAATCAGATTATAGAATATATCAGTCAGGTTATGTTTGAAGGGTCTGATTTTGAATATGCCGCTGCGATGGGCTGGATATATTTTACGGTGATAATTTTATTTGTGGCGATTGTATACGTCTGTCTGACTCCGGCAGTTCGCAACGTATCGGAAAATTAGGGAGTCCAGTGAATATGAATGAGTTTGTACTGAAAATCAAGCATAATAAGAGCAGAATAATCAAAATCTCAACAAGGATTACAGTGAATGTATTTATTTATTCGCTGCTTATCGGATTGGCGTTTGTGTTTCTGTATCCGTTCCTTTATATGATTATCACATCGTTAAAATCCCCTGCTGATTTAAACGATATATCGGTGCAGTGGATATTGAATGAGCTTCGCTGGGAAAATTATGAGACGGCGATGAATGCCCTGCAGTATCAGGAGCGGCTGTTTAATACTTTGCTTGTAGTTTTGACAAGCGTGTTCGGTCACATATTATCGTGTTCCTTCATCGGCTACGGCTTTGCAAGATACAGCTTTCGTTTTAAAGGTTTTTGGTTTGCATTGCTGATACTTTCCATTATCATACCGACGGAAACGATAATAGTTCCGCTTTATATTTTCTTCAGCCGTATAGGACTGATGGGTACATATTTAACCATTATTATACCATGCTTTTTTGGCTTTGGTCTGCGCGGCGCTCTGTTTGTCTTTATATTCCGCCAATTTTTTCTTTCACTGCCTAAGGCGCTGGAGGAAGCGGCGGCAATTGACGGCGCCGGTTCAGTAAGGACATTCTTTTCAATAGCATTGCCTAATGCCCGCTCCTCCGCGCTTATCTGTCTGGTATTGGGTGTTGTCTGGCATTGGAACGATACATTAGAGCCTTCCATGTATATAGAAAATCAGGGAATGTATCTGCTTCCGCAGATGCTGCCTAATCTGTACAGTATGATAAGCTCTGAGACCTCGGTTGATCAATTATTAAACGATTCGGCCGTAATTTACAACGACGCTGTGGTAATGGCCGCTACAACGCTGGTTGTTTTGCCGCTTATTATCTTTTACCTGGCTGTGCAGTCGAAATTTATGATAAGCGTGGAAAGAAGCGGTATAACAGGATAGCTGCTTCAGAACGGCTTAAATATAAATCAAAAAGGAGAAATAAAAATGGAAAAACCAATCGACAAAAAGAAATTGATATTCGCAATAGTCGCGGCTGTATTGCTGATAGTTATTATTGCGGGAATTGTTATGAGCTGCAGCAGAGGAGATATTATCATTACTAATTCCGATCCCGATAATATAAGCGTCTCCGGCTCATCAAATACCGGAGGCAGCCAGAGCAGCGGAGGCACGGCAGGCCAGCAGGTGCCGGGCAATGTTTCCGTTCCTCAGACAAATGTAGACGCGGATGAC
>CALWUZ010000151.1 GCA_944384845.1 uncultured Clostridia bacterium | reverse complement strand
ATCGGAGAAGTTTTTGGGTTTGCAGTCCATAAGCATTTCGCGGACAAAGGGCGTTCCGAACTCCGGCAGGCAGTAGGTGCCGGTGCGGGAGTCTATCTCCTCAGGGGTGACGCCCAGCGCATCGGTTGAAACGAAAAGACTGTATACGTCCGGGTCACTCATCGAAACGTCATTTACCGGAATACCCGAATACTCCTCAAGATATTTGTATGTAGTCGGCACAACGTGCCCGAGCTCGTCCAGCTTGAGTATGGTATCGTGTATGGAGTGAAAGTCAAAATGGGTTGTGACAATATCGGAATTTACATCGTCCGCAGGGTGCTGTACCGGGCAGAAATCATAAATCGTTTTATCTCTCGGCACAATTATCATACCGGCAGGGTGCTGACCGGTGGTCTGCTTTATCTGAGCTTTTTCTACAAGCGAGGCAAGCCGGTTGAGCTCCGCGCCGCTTAGGGTGATGCCCTTCTTCTCTGCGTATGCCTTTGCAAATCCGTAGGCTGTTTTTTCCGCGATAGTGGTTATGGTTCCCGCCTTGAAAACATTTTCGCTTCCGAAAAGGGTTTCGGTGTATTTCTGCACCGAGTTCTGGAACTCATCGGAAAAGTTCAGGTCTATATCAGGCACCTTGTCGCCCTTAAAACCTAAAAAGGTTTCAAAGGGAATATCGTGACCGTTGCGGTTCAGGGGCGTGCCGCAGTGCGGGCAGTTTTTTTCGGGCAGATCAAAGCCGGAGCCTACCTCACCCTTCAGAAAAAATTCGCTGTGGCGGCATTTCGGACAGACGTAATGCGGAGGCAGTGGATTGACCTCGGATATTCCCGCCATTGTGGCGACAAATGAGGAGCCGACAGAGCCTCTTGAGCCTACGAGATAGCCGTTTTCCTCGCTGTACGCTACCAGCTTCTGCGCCGAAATGTACATTATGGAAAATCCGTTGTTGATTATTGAGTTAAGTTCTTTTTCAAGTCTTTTTTCAACCACCTCGGGCAGAGTGTCACCGTAAATCTTATGGGCATTGTCCCAGCAGATTGTGCGGAGAGTCTCGTCGGAGCCCTCAATGACCGGAGGATAGTTCCCCTCCGGCACAGGTATTATGTCCCCGTCCACCATATCGGCTATTTTGTTGGGATTGTCTATTACAAATTCCTTTGCCCGCTCGCCGAAATAATCAAAATCCGTCAGCATTTCTTCGGTTGTTTTGAAATAGAGCGGAGCCTGATTGTCAAAATCCTCGAAGCCCTGACCTGCAAGCAGTATCTTGCGGATTATATCGTCGCTTTTCTTAAGAAAGTGAACGTCGCCCGTCGCAACCACAGGCTTGCCCAATTCGTCTCCGAGCTCCACGACCTTGCGGTTGAAATTCTTTATAACTTCAAAATCGGTTACATGCTTAAACCGGTTCGGTATAGTCTCGCCGGTTTTTTTGTCCTTTTTGTCGGGATATGAGGATTCTCTTACCATAAACGCGTTGTTGCCCAGCGGCTGTATTTCAAGATAATCGTAGTAGCTCGCAATCCTGACAAGCTCCTCATGCGGCTTATTTTCGACGATGGCGCGGTAAAGCTCTCCCTGCTCGCAGGCGCTTCCGAGTATAAGCCCTTCGCGCAGCTTGTCCAGCTTGCTTTTCAGCGTCAGCGGTCTTCCTCGGAAATCGTTTATATGCGCTTCCGAAATAAGCTTGTAAAGATTTTTAAGTCCTGTAAAATTTTTAACCAGTATTATCTGATGGAATCGGAATTTGGCGGTCTGCTTGGCGTTAAGACCGGTTATATCGTTGTTGACGTCGTCGACAAAATAGGCTTCCACGCCGTAGATAACTTTGAAATCGCCGCCGCTTTTGCGTATCGCCTTTACCTCCGCGGCGGCGGCGGGATATGCCTGAACAACACCGTGGTCGGTAATAGCTACTGCCTTATGTCCCCAGTTGTATGCTTGCCGCACAATATCCGAGGCGGAGGAAACCGCGTCCTTTGCCGACATATTCGTATGGCAGTGAAGCTCTACGCGCCTTAGCCCGTCGTAATTGTCCTGCTCGTTATATTTCTGGAGCAGAGCCATAGATTTGGGATTGACAATAAATTCATTCTTAAAATTGTCAAACTCGTATATCCCGTTTACAAGAATAAACGCGCCGTCCTTAAGAGGGGCTATTTCGCCCATTCTTTTAGGGTCGATAAAAAGCTTTGCGTTAAGCGAATTTGTATAATCGCTGACGGAAAAGGTGACAATATTCATTTCGCCGCGCTTAGTGTTTATTTTGCGTGTCTCCGTCCCGAAAACCTCGCCCCAGCAGCATATATCACTGTCGTCTCCGGTTATGTCTATCATATTTTTGGTTCCGGTGTCGATTTTTCTTCCGAAGAAGATTTGGGGATTGTCAAGGTAAACTATTCCGTTTTCGGGTTTTTCCCCGCGTTTTTCAAATTTTATTTCTTTTTTTGCTGCCGGCGGCTTTCTGTCAGGCTTTGGCTGGTGTTCGGCGGACCGCGTGTGCTCTTCTGCCGGAAGAGCTATTTCAACCGCTTCAAGCTGACCGCTGAAGGAAACGTCTATGTCCAGCCCAAACCGCTCTTTCACTATCGCTTTAAATGAATTTTCAAAGCCGCTCTGAACAATTTTTTCATAGCCGCCGTATTTAAGTGCAATATTCACTCCGCCGTCTGAAAATGTGAACTGCGCGCCGTTAAAATAGCCGTTAAGCGCGGCGTTCTTGAGCTTTAACTCCGATATTATATCGGCGCAGGCGCCGCTGTCCGGCGCGCCGCCGCAGAGGCAGGAAATTTCGCAGGAATTGAGCTTTAAAGCGCCGCACAGCATATCATGCAGCCTAAGCCTGTTCTCAGAGGTTATGTAATTATCAGATTTCAACTCGAGCGTGAGACTGCGGCTGTCAGGATCCAGCCCGCAGCGTTCAATAACGCTGTTTTTAAAAATTTCGGCGTTTTCTCCTTTAATCCA
>CALWUZ010000150.1 GCA_944384845.1 uncultured Clostridia bacterium | reverse complement strand
ATCCTTTATTACTCGGTGAAATTTAAGCCCGTTATAATATCCGTTTTCAGCGTGAGTAATAAAATTTTCAACCGCTTTCGGAGCGCGTTTGCCGAAAAGTTTTATTTTTATATCGCCCAAATTTGTGTGCATTACGGCGACCGTATCATCCTTTTCAGGTCTCTTAAGCTGCTCAGCTTCCATTGCAAATTCTCCTTAAACACTTTATTTATCGGCCGCAGGCCTTTTTTGTACTTGTATTTTACTACAATATATTGTATAATACAAGTAATTTTTAAAAATATTGAAATATTTTGAGATTAAAGGAGAAATGATGATGAAATGCCCCTTCTGCGGCTTTGAGGAAAGCAAGGTAATCGATTCAAGACCTACGGACGAGGGTCAGAGAATACGCCGCCGGCGTGAATGTCTTAAATGCAGCAGGCGCTTTACGACATACGAGGTTGTTGAAAGTCTGCCGATAATAGTTATCAAAAAGGACAAGTCGCGCGAAGCCTTCAACAGGGACAAGCTTATGACCGGTCTTCTCCGCGCCTGCGAGAAACGGCCGGTATCGATAGACACGCTCGATAAAATGATAGACGAAATCGAGTCGGTTCTGCAAAATTCGCTTGACCGCGAGGTAAGCAGCGAGAAAATAGGTCAGCTTGTAATGGAAAAGCTTAAAAAAATCGACGAGGTGGCTTATGTGCGCTTCGCCTCTGTTTACCGCCAGTTCAAGGATATAAACACCTTTATGCGGGAACTTAACAAGCTTCTGCAAAACGACTGAGCGCCTTTAAAGAGGAGAGTAAAATGGAGCAAAACAAAAAAATGGCGGAGCTTCTGCTTCCCGCCGTGAATAAAAAGCCGCAGTATTACGAGGAGCTTTATCCACAAAGAAAGCTGCCCGATGGCGCGCGCGTTACAAGAATAGCCCCAAGCCCCACCGGATACCTTCATTTAGGAACTCTTTTCGCCGCCCTTATAAACCGGATAACCGCTGCCTCGACAGGCGGAGTTTTTTACACCAGAATAGAGGATACCGATAAAAAGCGTGAAATCGAGGGCGGAATTGCCGATATAATAGGCGGGCTTCTCCGCTTCGGAATCACTGCCGACGAAGGCTTTGTGGAAGAAAACCGGCAGGCGGGAGAATACGGACCCTACCGTCAGAGCCAGCGCGCCGAAATTTATCAGACCTACGCAAAGGAGCTTATAGAGCGGGGGCTCGCATACCCCTGCTTCTGTACTGCAGGCGAGCTTGACGAAGTGCGTAAAATACAGGAGAAAAATAAAATCCGCACCGGCTATCACGGCGAATGGGCCAAGCACCGCAATATAACCTATGAGGAGGCAAAAGCGCTTATCAATTCGGGAAAGCCGTATGTTATACGTCTCAAGTCGCCCGGAAGCGAGCAGAACACCGTTGTTTTTGAGGACTGCATAAAGGGTAAAATAGAAATGCCGGAAAACGACGAGGATTTTGTTATTCTTAAATCCGACGGTATTCCCACCTATCATTTCGCCCACGCCGTGGATGATCATCTGATGAGAACCACTCATGTCCTCAGGGGCGACGAATGGATTTCTTCAGTTCCCAAGCATCTTCAGCTCTTCAAGCTGCTCGGCTTCCGTCCGCCTAAATACGGGCATATAGCCCCCATTATGAAGCTTGAAAACGGAGCCAAGCGCAAGATTTCAAAGCGCAAAGACCCTGAGGCGGCGGTTCATTTCTTTGCCGAGCAGGGATATGACAGCGAATGCGTTACAGAATATCTTATGACTGTCGCTTCATCCGATTTTGAGGACTGGCGCCGCGCCAATCCGGATAAACCGTACGGCGAATTTAAATTCAACCTCAAAAAAATGAGCGTTTCAGGCGCACTTTTTGACCGGGACAAGCTTGACAGTGTATCAAAAACCGTTGTATCAACCTTTGACAGCTCCGCGGTTTTTAAGAAGCTTACGTCATGGGCGGAGGAATTTGATCCCGATTTCGGAAAAATACTGACAGCAAATCCCGAATACACAAGACGGGTGCTTTCCATCGACCGCGACGTGTCCAAGCCGCGCAAGGACATCGCCAAATGGAGCGACGCAAAGGATTATTTTTCATATTTCTTCGAGACGCTTTACAAACCCGACCTTACCCTGCCTGAAAATATAAGCCGCGGAGACGCGAAGCTGTTTCTCCAAAAATATCAGGCGGCTTACGATCCTTCGGATGACAGGACAGCATGGTTCGAGAAAATAAAAAGCATCGCGCCTAAGCTCGGCTTTGCAGAGGAAACCAGGGAGTACAGGGCGAATCCCGATAAATACAAGGGGCACGCCGGAGATTTAAGCACCGTGCTGCGAACAGCCGTAACCGGAAGGCGAAACACGCCCGACCTTTGCGAAATAATGCGGGTACTGGGTTATGATACCTGTATCGCACGCATCGGCGAGGCAATAAATTCACTTTAAGAAGTACCGCGTGAGCTTTCACGCGGCGGAATGGAGTTAGTTATTTTATGACCGAAAGCTTAAAATCGGAGGAAAATACCGTCTCCTCCAATTTTATTTACGATTTTATCGACGAGGATTTGAAAAATGGCGTATACGACCGCGTTCAGACGCGTTTTCCGCCAGAGCCTAACGGGTATCTTCATATAGGTCACGCAAAGGCCATTTCAATAGATTTTTCTACCGCCGAAAAGTATGGCGGTACCTGCAACCTCCGCTTTGACGACACCAATCCCGTTAAGGAGGATGTCGAATATATCGACGCCATTAAGGAGGACATTGAATGGCTCGGCTTTCACTGGGCAAACGTTTATTTCGCCTCGGATTATTTCGACTTTCTTTATGAATGCGCGCTGAAGCTTATAGACAAGGGTCTTGCCTATGTTGACGAAAGCTCCGCCGAAGAAATACGGGAAATGCGCGGAACGCTCACCGAGCCGGGCACTGAAAGTCCCTTCCGCAATCGTCCGGTTTCGGAAACGAAAGAGCTTTTCCGGCGCATGACGGAGGGCAAATTTGAAAACGGAGCTATGGTGCTGCTCGCCAGAATTGATATGACGTCTTCAAACCTGAATATGCGCGACCCGGTAATTTACCGTATAATGAAGGCCTCCCACCACAGAACGGGAGATAAATGGTGCGTATATCCGATGTATGACTTTGCCCATCCTCTGAGCGACGCCAAGGAGGGGGTTACCCACTCGCTCTGCTCGCTTGAGTTTGAAAATCACCGGCCGCTTTACAACTGGTTTTTAAAAGCGCTGGATATTCCCAATCCCCCGCGGCAGATAGAGTTTGCGCGCATGAACGTAAACTATACGCTTACAAGCAAGCGCAAATGCTTAAAGCTCGTAAGCGACGGACTTGTTTCCGGCTGGGACGATCCGCGCATGGCAACCATATGCGGAATGAGAAGACGCGGGTATCCCGCCGCGGCGATACGAGCCTTTATAGATAAAATCGGCGTTTCAAAGGCGTACAGCGTTATTGACTACGCCCTGCTTGAGGCATGCGTGCGCGATTACCTGAATGAAAACGCCGAACGGGCTATGGCGGTTTTAAGGCCGCTCAAGGTGATAATCGACAATTATCCGAAGGATAAAACCGAAAGCATAGCCGTAGATATAAATCCCGCAAAGCCTGAGCTCGGCAAGCGGGAGGTGATGTTCTCGCGTGAAATATATATTGAGCGGGACGATTTTATGCTTGACCCGCCGGGAAAATATTTCCGTCTCTGTCCCGCGAATGAAGTCCGCCTGAAGGGCGCATATTATATTAAATACGCCTCCCATGAAACCGGCGATGACGGTGAAATAACCGCGGTGCACTGCACCTATGACCCCGAAAGCTTCGGCGGCGAAACGCCGGACGGCAGAAAGGTAAAGGGCACCCTCCACTGGGTAAGCGCGGACAACTGCTTTGACGCCGAGCTGCGCCTTTACGACAGGCTTTTCAACACGCCCAATCCCAGCGACGAGGAAGGCGTTTCCTCATTTGCCGATAACCTTAACCCCGATTCTCTCACCGTTCTTACCGGCTGTAAGCTTGATAATTCGCTTT
>CALWUZ010000149.1 GCA_944384845.1 uncultured Clostridia bacterium | reverse complement strand
TTTTTGATTCAGCGCTTTAAAGGAGGATAACTCTCTTGTGGTTTTTGCATCGAGAAAATTTTGACTTTGTTTATCGTCAAATATATACAGCGACATAGTACAGGGTCCTTTCAATTTGCATAAGCTTTAAATATTATACCATAATTTCCTGAAAAGGTAAAAGTCTTTTATTTAATAATAGATATGATTGTATGTATGTTTACAATAGAACTTTGACAGATCTACAGAAAATTTTTTAATAATCTCAAATAATACTTAACAAATAAAAAGTGAAATATATAATAAAGCGGTAAACAGGTATTAGTGAGACGCCAGAATCTATCGCGTCTGCTTATTTCACTATACCTGCATATTAAATTTTTTGTTCTATGAATTTTACACGGCGAGGACTTCCGAGGTGAACCTTACATTTCAGTTTCTGGTAGTGTTGAATATGAGATGTAAACAATAAGCATTCCGAAGTTCATTTTATATTTTCAAAAATTGCGCCGCCATAATCAAAGAAACAGCGAGGATGCTGAAAATATCCTCGTTTCTTTACTGACACCTTTAGGCGAGGAAATAAACCCCCGGTTTTACCGGGGGGGAAGAAAAAAGAGCAAAGCTGCAAAAAATTGGGCGAGGTATAGCTAAGCACTCGAAGAAAAAACACGGAAATGGGGCGCGGAAACTGATGAAAAGGCAGAGACAGAATAAACTTAAGACTGCTGTCCGGCTGGCTGTTTTTATTACGGTTCTTACCGCGGTGTTTACCGTAAACGCTTTCGCCGCGGGTGAGGATATTTTTTCTCTCGGAGATAAAATAATACGAGATGTGTATACCCATATAGCGGGAATTTCAACGGTGCTTGCCGCCCTTATGACGGCAGTTGCCGTTATTACGATGAAGTTTTCAAGCACACAGCAGAAAAGCGACCAGGCCTGGGAGTGGATCAAAAGAATATGGAAGCGTGGGTAATTATAAACGGCATAGGCGCCTTTATAGCCTACATAACGCCGCTGTTTGACGGATACGCGTCACTCCCGGGAGGCAGCGGTTCCCTTTCTCCCGGGGGAGGCTCGGCGCCGTCATTTGTTCCGGATACCGGAGGCGGAAGCTCATCGGGAGGAAGCAGCGGAGGAACAGCCGTAACAGTAGGATTTTTGAAATTGTTTATGTGAAAAATCCGGACGGAAATGAGGTGATTTGCCATTCTCGGATTTTTGTTAAAAGACATGCTTGAATGGCTGTACGGGCTTTATGAGAACCTACGCCTCAATGACAGCGATGATGGTTCTGAACGTGCTGTTCTTAAAGCTTATAATATCCGCCCTATCCACTATTCCGGCCGGATATATGATAATCCCCTGGTGTCTGCTGGTAGTGGGTATCGCGAGGACAGCAAGAAAAGCGGACAGCCTGTTAAGCAAGATAGGTCTTAATCCCGCTTTTACGGGAGACCCGTTAGGCGCGGGCAGAGGACTTGCCGCGGCGTCGGTGATCGCGAGAACTGTTATGAGCTTTACTGGCAGAGCCGGAAGAGGCTTAGCACACAGCGGCAGAACGGGCAGCAGCTCTGTCGGGAATACAGCGGTATCGTCAAGCGGAAACTCTAAAACAGCGCAGACAAATAATTTCAGCGGAAACAGCGGCGGCAGCGCAAATTACAGCTTCGGCGGAAGTACCTCCGGCGGAGCGGTAAACAGAAATACCACTGCAAACACAGCTGCATTTTCGGGCGGGAAAGCTGAAACCGTCAATACCAACCGGTTCGGTGCGTTTCCGGACCACACAGTTAAAAATCCGGGCAAAAATACTCAAAGCGCAGGTCAGAGTAAAGCGGCGCCTGCCGTACAGAAAAACAGCGGCAGAAATATACCTGATTCCAAAAAGCCGTATAACCGCAGCGGCATAACCAATCAGAATAATAAAGCACGTTTCGGCTCTGAAGCTCCCGGCAAAAGTGCTGTAAAAAACAAAACAGGTTTTTCAAAACCGGAGCTTTTCGGCGGCAGACCCGTAAAGCCCGATGATGTATCGGCGCCTGAGCCTGATACGGAAATAAATATAAAGGAGGAAAACAAAAATGAGTAAATCCGCTTTGAATACGGCGGGGAATCTTGCTTATGCCGCTAAAAGCATTTACAAAATAATAAAAGCTTTTTTGCGGGGCGGCTGGTACGCGGCGGCAGAGGTCAGGGTCTTTTATGCGCGGGCAAAAACTGCATAGCGGTTGAAATCCGTTCCACTGAGACGGAGTATGAGCTTATAACCACCGACCGGGAGGCATTACGTAAAAGAGCAAAACATTAAAATATGCGGAGGATATACAAATGGGATTTCTGATTTTTTTTGGCGGCGCTGTTTTCGGCGGAGTAGTTGGTGTTACGGCTATGTGCTGTGTTCAAGCGGGAAGTAAGGCAGACGGAGATAAAAAAGACTTATCCCGTTTGGAATAAGTCTTTAGTCTGATTTGAATTATCAATTTGAGTTTGTGATTTCGCTGTTAAAGAATTGCTTGCCAATCACGGCGATTGTAAAGAACGCGTAATATATGTACGGTTTTTGCGGTTTCGTTGGCAATATAGAAAGCCGTATAATTTTCAATTGGGATACATCGCACACCGATTGATTTATATGGCTCTTCGTCAATCAGGGCAAATCTTAAGGGCATTGTTTCAAGCGAAAGTATATCTTTTTTGAGCCTGTGAAAGTTTTTCTGTAAAAATAGAAAAGGAAGGTCTTCTATGGTAAAATAAAAAAGCATAGGAGGCCTTTAATTATGGCAAGAGAAAAGAAACCGGTACACAAAGTACAAATGACCGAA
>CALWUZ010000148.1 GCA_944384845.1 uncultured Clostridia bacterium | reverse complement strand
AAGCTCGGACAAATCAAACACATAAGTAGTAAAATCACTGTTCGCGGCAAGCGCTGCGCCCTGCCCGCCGTCAACCGTCAAGGCGTATGCGCCGCTGCCTATCCGAAGCCTGAGCGTATTATCAATGCCGTCGTCGTTTTTAACCGTCACGGCAAGATATTTATAGTCGCTTAAATGATTTCTGATGCTTGAAAGCGCAAGATTCGGTCCCGCTCCCTTGCTCGCGGAGGTCGTTGTAAGCTTTATCGAAGACGCGCCGGACGCCTTAACCTCAGCATCAAAGCTTATTGAGGCTCCCGATGTATCCGTAACCCATGTGGAATACATATCGCCGACGAGCGTCTGACAGCTTGAAGACCAAACCTCTTCTATATCGGCGGACATCCAGTCGTCAGCGCCCAGATATACCGACTCCGTCCGGTCGGTGCGGAAGGGCAGACAGGGCGTGCCTGAGGAATTCACAAGATTTGCGTTTGCGTTATAGGAAGAAAAGGCGTAGGTAGCGGCGACCGGATTGCTTACATAGGGACTTGAAACCTCAATCTGATTCGAGGAAATAATCCTTGCGTCGGCATTTACGAACACCCTGTCAGACCCGCAGACCGCAAATCCGTAAAGCGTGCCGCCTCCGTCTCTTATCGCAAGACCGCCGCCGGCATTATCAAGTGTAATTATAAGCTTATCGCCCGAAATCTCAATGTCCTTGAATACCGGAGCCGCAAAATCGTCTCCTATTCCGTAGAAGCGCCCCAATACAGCATCGGCGAAGCGTTCTGCAACCGATTTCTTATCGCTGGGATGTATCGGATGATAATCCTGCACAGGCGGATTTCTGTATGTAAGCGGAAGGTCGTAAATCGGTACCTGCACCGTTGTCTGGCTGTGAGCGGCGCCTGCGTCGGACATAGCCTCGGAAAGCATCGGAATTACAACGTCGTAATCGTCCGGTCTTACGTTACTGTAGTCATAAGCCGCAATATCGGCAAATATGAAAGGCATTTTTTTTTTTTTAAAGCCGAAAATCACAGACCAATCGTCTATAAGCTGATTAAGCGCCGCCGTATAGTAAGGATTTGAGCCGTCGGCTTCGGCGTATTTGACATTGCTTTCGCCCTGATACCACATAACTCCCGCAATGTTAAAGCCGGCATGCTCCGAGCGTTTTTCGTTATCGGCGTTAAGCCCGGCAAGCGGCGCAAGCTTCGTATTGTAAAGCGTGGTCATATACTGCCAGTTCTTAGGCGCGTTCAGTCCTCTCTCCGACATATAGAGGCTCATTTCCTCAAGCTTGCTTTTAATCACCGGATTACTGTCAATGCTTTCGCGCGAAAGCCACGATTCTATAACCGACGCGCCCTTAGCGGTGTTGATAAAGCCTACAGGAACGTCAAGCGTCTCGCGCAGCTCAAGACAGGTATAATATGCGATTGCCGATACATAGCGTATATTCGGTTCGGTACCTGCGTCGGTCCATACGGCGCCGCCGATAGAGTTTACATTATTTACGTCAGGTATTATATCGTAAACAGGAGCGGATGAAAGCACGCCGTCGGCACCGTCGGGAGTAGGAACGGAGGGCTCCTTGAAAACGCGTATATACTCGTCCAGTGGAATAGTGTCCCTGTCCTCCGGAAGCACGGTATTTCCGAGGAAAAATTCCATATTCGACTGTCCCGCCGCAATACAAAGCTCGCCTATCAGCACGTCGTTTATCAGCTTTGACTGGTTTCCGGCAGTGACCTGTATGGAATACTTTTCGCAGCTGCCCTTCCTCGGAGAAAGCGCGACCGACCAGTTCCCCTCTCCGTCGGATACCGTAGTTTTGGTTTCTGCAAGAGTGCCCTCTTTGTAAAGCTGTACCTCAACCGTCTCGCCCGCCTCATCGGTAATGCCCCAGAGATTCATATCCTTATTCTGCTGGAAAAGCATACCGTCTGAAAACAATGACGGCATAAAAGCAGTGCCGGTATTGTCTCCCGCGCCATTCCAGTTTGATTCAGAAGCGTTGTCTGTCGCAATAATATTGTCAAACCGGTATATAACATTCTCGGAAAGACCGCTGTTAACCGCTCCCTGCCCAGCAGGAAGCATAACTAAGGTAATTGAGGTGATATTGCCGAGTTCAAGTCCCTTTCCGGCAAGAGACGCCGATATATGACGCCATTTATTGCTGTCGGAAGCTCCGACCTGCCATTCAGTAACACCCAAAAGGACGGTCTTGGAGCCGTCGCTGACCTCAATTCCCGCGGTTGCCGCATAAGCCTCCGCCGCGGCGTAAAAATATTCAAGACCGTTAGAAGTTTCCGTAATCACCATATCCCATTCAAGGGTTGGATTATCTGACAAATCAAGCGCCGAGGCAGGAGTATAAGTAAGTCGTCTTAAAGCTCCGTAGCCGGTAGTTACCGACACATAAGCGCCGTCTATTCCAAGGTTTGTTCCGACAATAATATTCTGATTTCCGTTTTCATAGCTCCAGCCGGACGTGTTCTCGCAGTCTGAAATTTCAATATCCGGCACGGCATCACCAGGCTCGTCAGGATTTCTGCCCCAGTTAGGAACAACGGAATTTGCAGTTGCAATTATCCTGTCAAATCTGAAAACAGTATTCGGAACGGACGCCACCGGCTGCCCTGTACCCTGCGGGAGGGTATAGAACTCAATGGAAGTTATATTGCCGAGATCAAGCCCGGAACCTGCGAGCGACACCATAATATGACGGTAATTTCCGTCGCCGGGATCGCTTATCTGCCATTTTGAAATATCAAAAGCGACAGTAGTGCTTCCGTCGCTGACGGCGACTGCGGCATAATCCTGATATGCCCCGTAAACCGTGACGAACTGTTCAAGACCGTTATTTTCACCGCCCGAAACAACCGTATACTGATCCCATTCAAGCGTCGGAACAGACGAAAGATCAATTGCCCTGTCCGGAGTATAGGTTATTCTTCTTAAAGCACCGTATCCTCCGAAGGCATAAAGAGCGCTTGCTCCGTCTACTCCTCTGTCCGGCTGTATGGCTATTCCGGTATTGGCGTTTTCCTGCGTCCAGCCGGCAAGCTCCTCACAGTCGTTAATCACAACCGTCTCTGTCTCCTCAATATCGGAAGAATAATCAACTCCTAAGAGCAGCTTTCTGAGACATACCATGTCAAAATTGTTTACAACACCGTTTGAGTTCATATCGGCTCCGGCGGCAACCTCGCTTACCGAACCGGCCAAATATTTTTTAACGCGGATCAAATCGGTAATATCCGCAGCTCCGTCACCGTTGGCATCACCCGGAAGCACCGGCTGCTCCTTGAGACCGGTAGCGTATATATTATCTATGCGTATAACGCCGCCGATTATACTTTTATCAAAATAATTTTCACCGGCGTCGCAGGTCGTAAAATAAAACTCGGTCATAGCGGTCGGATCAAATGAGCCTGCGTCATTCGGCATGTTGATTGCGGCTTTAAAATGAAACCAGTTTTTATTATCGGTGTGCTGGGTTACCTCAAGAGCCGAGGAACGCCAAATAGCACGCTCTGAGGCATCGTTGTTTGAAGAAAGGCGCAGGAAAAGCGTATTGTTGGCTCCGGTAGATGAATAGGCGTCAAGCACCTTATACCACATAGCTCCGGTAGTATCGCCGTTGAGCATGAACATCATATCCCACTCAATATATGTATAATTTGATATATCGATAGGCTCCGCCGGCGTATATCCGCCGATAAAAATGCCATAGTCGCAGTTGCGGGAGATTGCCGCTTCACTGTGGTAAGCCTGCGGCTTGTCGGTTGTAAGCTGAAGATTACTTCCGGTCCACCCATCGAGCGAATCGCACTCACTGATGACAAGACGATCCTCCCCCTCTGCGGCTGACGCGGAAAAAACAAGACCGGAAATCAGCACACTAATCAAAAGCAATACAGCCAAAATTCTTTTGCACATAATTTTTGTCTCCTTTTTTAACACTAATTTTAATGCCAACCTCCTCTAAGATATTACAATTTTAACACAAATAGCACTAACAATCAAGTAAATTTAATAATTTTTTTGCTATTATTTTAGAAAAACAAATTCACATACAATATTTGTATTATTATTTGTTATATGCATTAAGTGTAAAATATATGTAAATTGCCGTATTACAGCTTTAACATTATATAAAAAAATGACCGCCGCGGTAATATTTTACCGTGACGGTCATTATAAGCAGATAAGCTGTTACTCCGGATAAACAAATCTGCCGCTCCGCAAAAGCTCTTCCTTATACTTTCCGATATAATATTTCGCCATATTAAGATTCTGCTCCGAGTAATTGCCGCACTGCTCCGGTTCGGCGCCCGGAACCTTACCCTCAAAGGACAAAATAAAATCGCACATATCCAAAACCAAATCCGAAATGTCCTGCGGCTCAGACTCTCCGAACATTAGCAGATAGAAGCCGGTACGGCAGCCCATAGGACCGAAATATACAATATCGTCCTTAAGAGAGCTGTTTCTTAAATATGTGGCGCCGAGATGCTCTATGGTATGAAGCGCCGGCATATCTATAACCGGCTCACGGTTGGGAGCCGTAATCCGCATATCAAAGGTGGTTACCGCACAGCCGCGCGATTTATCCCGCCTTGAAACATACAGTCCCGGAAGCAGCTTTAAATGATTTATTTTAAAGCTTTCTATTCTTTCCAAATTCACTCACCCTTTTTCACGTATATTTCCTATTAGAATACCGATTCAAAAGCCGCAGCTTAGCGCCGCGGCCGGAAAAACTTATTTAACGGTAAGCCGCTTTATAAGCTTAATCAGCTCGCAAAGCGGCAAAACAAGC
>CALWUZ010000147.1 GCA_944384845.1 uncultured Clostridia bacterium | reverse complement strand
GAACATAAGCAGCGACTGGAAAAGCGAAGCAAGCATAAGAAGCACAAACAAAGCCACCGTTCCTGCAAGCTGTGCCTTGGAGTAATACAGCGCCGCCGAAGCAAAAGCCTTTTCAATAAATTCAAATATCTGAGTTATGATGCCGGTGCCCGCTGCTAAAATCATAAGCGAGGCAATCACTATAACAAAGCTGACAATCATCACAACAACGCCGCAGAGCAGCTTGCAGACGATATGCTGGGTCGGCGTAAACGGAAGCGTAAAGGTAAGATAACCTTCATGCGACAGCAGGTTTTTATAAAAACGCATCACCACAACCACAATTCCCACTATGAACACAGCCAGCACGGCAAAAACATAAAAAGCAGTCATAAAGCCTTTAATTATATTGAAAATCCTGTTTTCAATCTCAACCAGCATAGTGAGGCGGCTGAGCGCCGCGAAGCCGAGAATCGCCGCATAAATCGGAACAAGGCTTCTGAAAAGCGAATAAAATTCATACTTGTAAAGTTTTTTCAGCATCTGAATACCTCCCTGAACAGCTCGTCAACGCTTCTTCCCTCACGCTGGCGGATATTGTCAACCGAGTCGCACAGCACTACGTCGCCGTGATTGATGAATATGACGTCGCTCAGTATCTGCTCTACATCGGCAATCAGATGAGTAGAAATAATTATAGTGGCGTCCTCATTGTAATTTGTTATTATGGTACGCAGAATATAATCCCGGGTCGCCGGATCAACGCCCGCTATCGGCTCGTCAAGCAGGTAAAGCTCTGCCTCGCGGCTCATAACAAGGATAAGCGCCACCTTTTCCTGTGTGCCCTTTGAGAGTGTTTTGATTTTTTTGGTGCAGTCAATTCCGAGATTTCTGAGCATAGCGTTCGCCTTTTCATGATTAAAATCACTGTAAAAATCAGAAAAATAGGCTATCATGCGCTCCACCGACATCCACTGGGTAAGAAAATTGTGATCCGGAAGATAGGAAACAATCTTTTTGGTCTCAACGCCTACGGGCATGCCGTCAATTCTGATGTCGCCCATGGTCGGCGTCAGAAGTCCGTTAGCCAGCTTAATAAGTGTGGTCTTGCCGCTTCCGTTCGGTCCCAGCAGTCCCACTATCCTGCCTTTTTTTATCTGAAGATTAACGCCGCTTAACGCTATCGCGTTTTTATAGATTTTGGAAAGATTTGTACATTCAAATATGTTTTCCATCAGTTTAACCCCCTTGCTCCAAGGCGTCCTCTACCGCCTGAATAATCTCTTTTTCATTAAGCCCTAAAGTCTTTAACCTTTTGATGAAATCCCGGGTCTTTCCGGTAACGTATGTTTTTCTGATTTCGCTTATTATTTCAGTATTTTCCGTTACATATCTGCCGTCTCCCCGCTTTGTGTATATAATTCCTGTACTTTCGATTTCAGCGAGCGCCCGCTGCATCGTGTTGGGATTCACGCCGGCGGTAACTGCCAAATCTCTGACCGCCTCAAGCCTGTCTCCGGGCTTATATCTGCCGCTTATAATTTCAAGAATAATTATATCCTTAAGCTGCTGGAAAATCGGTTTATCGTTCGAAAAGCTCCAAGACATCTCATCACCTCCGTTATATTAGTGTACTCATAGTCTAGTACAATAATATACTATTACAATTTAAATGTCAAGCGTTTTTTTCTTTAAGGGAGCGATTTTTTTATAATCTCTTCTTCCCTGCTCCCTGAAAGCAATACACCGCCAAGCTTCATATGACAGGAATTTCACCGTAAAAAAGCTCCGGAGCTGTCTGTTTAAGACAACCCCGGAGCATTTTATATCACTTCGGAATTTATCAATACATTCCGCCCGCCTGTGCGGCGGCTGCCGCCGCGGCGTTGGCGGCTGCGGCATCCTCCTTCTTGTCGGCGACAAGGCTCTCGGTCGTGAGAACCATAGCGGCGACGGAGGCGGCGTTTTCAAGCGCCGAACGCGTAACCTTGGTCGGGTCGACGATGCCGGCCTCGATCATATCGGTATAATTCTCTTTATAGGCGTCAAAGCCGTAATTTATCTTGCCGCTGCTCATAATCTTGTCAATGATTACCGAGCCTTCAAGACCCGAATTGTAGGCAATCTGCCTGATCGGGGCTTCAAGCGCCTTAAGAACGATATTAACGCCGGTTTTCTCATCGCCCTCGGCAGTGTCAAGCAGAGCCTTAACGGCAGGAATAGCGTTTATGAGAGCTACGCCGCCGCCGGCTACGATACCCTCCTCAACCGCAGCCTTTGTGGCGGAGAGAGCGTCCTCTATGCGGAGCTTCTTGTCCTTCATCTCAATCTCGGTAGCGGCGCCGACCTTAATGACGGCAACGCCTCCGGCAAGCTTTGCAAGCCTTTCCTGAAGCTTTTCCTTGTCAAAGTCCGAGGTGGTGGAAGCAAGCTCGTTTCTTATCTGGTTCACTCTGTCCTTAATAGCGGCAGAGTCTCCGGCGCCGTCTACAATAATGGTGTTTTCCTTTGTCACCTTTACCTGACGGGCGCGGCCGAGCTGCTCCATAGTGGTATCCTTAAGCTCAAGACCAAGCTCCTCGGAGATAACCTCGCCTCCGGTAAGAACAGCGATGTCGCGGAGCATTTCCTTGCGTCTGTCACCGAAACCGGGAGCCTTAACGGCAACGCAGGTAAAGGTGCCGCGCAGCTTGTTCACGATAAGGGTTGAAAGCGCCTCGCCCTCAACATCCTCGGCGATTATAAGCAGCTTTTTGCCCGCCTGGACTATCTGCTCAAGCAGCGGAAGAATTTCCTGAATATTTGAAATCTTCTTATCGGTTATAAGAATAAGAGCGTCATCTATAACAGCCTCCATCTTATCCGTATCAGTCGCCATATAGGGGGTGATGTATCCGCGGTCGAACTGCATACCCTCAACAACCTCGGAATAGGTCTCGGCGGTTTTGGATTCCTCAACGGTTATAACGCCGTCCGCAGTAACCTTGCCCATAGCCTCGGCAATGAGCTTGCCGATTACCTCGTCGCTTGAGGAAACGGTGGCTACGCGGGCTATATCGTCACTGCCGTTTACCGCCTTGGAGTTCTTTACAACCGTGTCGATAGCAGTGTCAACGGCAAGCTTTATCCCCTTCTTAACAACCATCGGATTAGCTCCGGCGGCAACGTTTTTCATACCCTCTTTGATAAGAGCCTGAGCCAGAACAGTGGCGGTGGTCGTACCGTCGCCGGCGGCGTCGTTGGTCTTTACCGAAACTTCCTTTACAAGCTGGGCGCCCATATTTTCAAACGGGTCGTCAAGCTCGATTTCCTTAGCTATCGTAACGCCGTCGTTGGTGATAAGGGGCGAGCCGTACTTCTTGTCAAGCACAACGTTCCTGCCCTTCGGTCCCAAAGTAACCTTAACTGCGTCAGCCAGTTTATCAACGCCGGTCTGAAGTGCCTTGCGCGCATCCTCGCCGAAAATTATATTCTTTGCCATAATAAAAAAACCTCCTGTTATTCAACGATTGCCAGAATGTCGGACTGGTGAAGAATCGTGTACTCGTCGCCGTCAATCTTGATATCGGTTCCCGAATACTTTGCGGCGATAACCTTGTCGCCCTCTTTTACGGTCATCTTGACCTCTTTGCCGTCAACCGTTCCGCCCGGTCCCACAGCAACTACAATCGCGACCTGCGGTTTTTCCTTTGCGGCGGATGTAAGCACTATTCCGCTTTTTGTGGTTTCCTCCGCCTCTGTCGCCTTGATGACGACATTGTCAGCCAAAGGCTTGATTTTCATAACAAATTTCCTCCCAAAACTTTTTTAAAGAGCGGGCGCAAACACATTTTTCCGCTTCGGAAAGCTGTGTTTTCCCGTTTGCAAGCTTTATTATACACCAAAGTCAGGAAAAGTCAATAGTGAAAATAAAATTTAAAATTTTTTTAATATTTAACCGTGATTTTTATTAATATTCTGCGCTTCCTCTCTTAATAAGGAGCTAATTTTCTCCGCCGCGCCGCTTATTATAAACGCCTCTTCGGGGCTTATTTTCTTAAGCAGTTCCTCCAAAAACTTCTCCTGAGCTGAGCATACGGATTTTCCGGCGATTTTTCCCCTTCCGGTAAGAGTAAGAAGACCGTCCCGGTCAATCTGAGCCATCTTTAAGGAAACAAGCTTTTCGGCTTCAGACGAAAAGCCGCGGCGCTCCAGAGCCTCAGCCGGAACCCCCTCGCCGCGGTAAAACAAATCGGAAAGCAGACGCGCCTGCCTCTGCGTAATGCCGGAGCGGCCGGCGGCTCCGGATGCGGCTCCGTCCATCGCCGCATCAAACAGAGCTTTGAATTTAAAAAAGCTTTCCGCGTTAAAATTATTGTTCATAGCACTCACCCGAAATAAATAGTTTGCCTTAATATTTTACAGCCTTGCGCAGAAAATGTAAATCCCTGTTTTTAAATAAACAGCGGCATTGTCAGTATGCTTAAAAATTTACGGCTGTATCTCCGCATTTTTTACTTATAATATACGTCTTATTTCAATTGACAAAATATCGGGTATATGCTATAATCTTCACATACAACATATCGTTCTTTGGGACTGACGGATAAGTGGAGCACCACATGAATCAAAGAACCTTGACAGCCGACCGTCTGGGCACTCTTATCTACTGCGGATAAGTGTGTCCTTTTTTAATTTTAAGGAGCGTGAAGCAGAATGAAAAAAATTGCTGTTATTATGGGAAGCGACAGCGATCTTTCCACAATGTCAAAGGCAGCCGACACCTTAAAGGAGCTCGGCATACCCTTTGAGGTACACATTTTCTCGGCGCACCGCACGCCGGACGAGGCAAAAGCTTTCAGCGCCGGCGCACGCGCAGACGGCTTTGCCGCTATAATAGCCGCGGCGGGTATGGCGGCTCATCTTGCCGGAGCCATAGCGGCAAATACCACGCTGCCGGTTATCGGCGTACCTATAAAATCAGGAGGCTTGGGCGGTATTGATTCCCTTCTTTCAACCGTGCAGATGCCGTCGGGCATACCTGTCGCCACGGTGGGAATAGACGGGGCTGTCAATGCCGCTTTGCTCTGCGCGGAAATAATCGCCGTATCAGACGGCGCGCTCGCCGAAAGGCTTGAAGCCAAGCGCGCAGAAGGCAGAAGCCGGGTGCTTGAAAAAAACAAGGCTGTTGAAGAACAGTTTAATAATTAATTGGGGGAATTGAAAATGGAAAAAAAGGAACTGCTTTACGAGGGAAAGGCGAAAAAGGTCTACGCCACCGAAGATCCCGATTACGTAATCGTTTCCTATAAGGACGACGCAACCGCGTTCGACGGTCTTAAAAAAGGCACGATAGCCGGAAAAGGCGTTATAAACAACAGAATGTCGAACTATCTTTGCAGACTGCTTGAAAAGCACGGCGTAAAGACTCATTATGTCGAAGAGCTGAACGACCGCGAAACGGTAGTGAAAAAGGTTTCAATAGTGCCGCTCGAGGTTATAATAAGAAACATTTCCGCCGGTTCCTTTGCAAAGCGCTACGGCGTTGAGGAGGGAATCGTTTTCGACAGTCCAACAATAGAATTTTCATATAAGAACGACGACCTTCACGACCCGCTCATCAACGAATACCACGCTCTCGCGCTTAAGCTTGCGGCCAAAGAGGAAATAGACGAAATTATAAAAACGGCTTTCAGAATCAACGAGGTATTAAAGGAATACTTCCTTTCACTTGACGTGAAGCTGGTGGATTTCAAGCTTGAGTTCGGAAGGCTTGCTGACGGAACGGTGGTTTTGGCTGACGAAATTTCGCCCGACACCTGCCGCTTCTGGGACGCCAAGACGAACGAAAAGCTTGACAAGGACCGTTTCCGCCGCGATCTCGGCGGAGTTGAGGACGCTTACAATGAAATGATGAAAAGAGTTTTCGGCGAATAATTCTCGGAGGATAAAATGGGACAGTTAAGAGAAGAGTGCGGAGTTTTCGGAGTGTTTTCAAACAGCACCTCCGACGTTGCCCGCACCACCTATTACGGGCTTTTCGCCCTGCAGCACCGCGGACAGGAATCCTGCGGCATTGTAGTAAACGACGACGGTGTTTTTTCCGCCTTTAAGGACACGGGGCTTGTAAACGACGTTTTTACGCCCGAAATATTAGACCGTCTGGGCGAGGGAAACATTGCCGTCGGTCATGTGCGCTACGGCACTACCGGAACAAACGACCGCAACAACGCGCAGCCCATCGTCATAAACCACATAAAGGGAAAAATGGCGCTCGCGCATAACGGCAATCTTATAAATTCCGGTGAGTTAAGGCGCGAACTTGAGCTTCAGGGCTCGATATTCCACACCACAAGCGATACCGAGGTTATCTCTTATATAATTACCAAGGAGCGCCTTACCGCCCCTTCTATCGAGCAGGCGGTTAATCAGGCTATGAACAGAATAAAGGGCGCGTATTCGCTGGTTATAATGTCTCCCTCAAAGCTTATCGCCGTAAGGGACGAAAACGGCTTCCGCCCGCTCTGCTACGGAAAAACCGATGACGGCAGATACATAGTCGCCTCCGAAAGCTGCGCGCTCGACGCGGTGGGTGCGGAATTTATACGCGACCTGAAGCCGGGCGAAATCGTCGTTTTCGACAAGGGAGGAGTACGCTCGATTACCGACCACTGCGACAGAACTCCATGCTCGCTCTGTGTTTTTGAATATATATACTTTGCCCGCCCCGACTCGGTTATAGACGGCTGCAGTGTACACAGCGCACGGCTGCGCGCCGGAGCCTTTCTTGCCCTTGAACACCCTGTCCAGGCGGACATTGTAAGAGGCGTTCCCGATTCCGGCATAGACGCCGCAATCGGTTATTCAAAGCAGTCCGGCATACCGTACGAGCTCGGCTTTATCAAAAACAAATACATTGGAAGAACCTTTATCGCCCCCGGTCAGAAAAGCCGGGAGGACAAAGTCAAGATAAAGCTCAACCCGATTTCCGGAACAGTAAAGGGAAAACGCGTAGTAATGATAGACGATTCCATAGTAAGAGGCACCACCAGCGCGCGCATCGTAAAGCTGCTGCGTGAGGCAGGAGCCAGAGAAATACATATGCGGGTTTCCTCTCCCCCGTTTTTGAATCCCTGTTATTACGGCACAGATATTGATTCAAGGGAAAATCTGATAGCCTGCAAATATTCGGTGAATGAAATAGCCGAAAAAATAGGTGTAGACTCGCTCGGCTATCTGAGCGTGGAAAGCGTCAGGCAGATAGCAAAGGGTATATGCGGCACGGGCTACTGCACAGCCTGTTTTGACGGAAATTATCCTACCGAAATACCCAAAGCGCCTATGAAAAACAGGTTTGAGACCAAAATTTCCGAAAACAAGGAGTAAGCCTATGAATAATTCACAGTCAAAATCCTACGCCGAGGCGGGCGTGGACATCACGGCGGGCTACAAAGCGGTCGAGCTTATGAAAAAGCACATAGCAAGCACCCTGACCTCCGGAGTATGCTCGGACGTCGGAGGATTCGGAGGTCTTTTTGAGCTTGACTTGAAGGGTTATGAGAGACCGGTGCTGGTAAGCGGAACCGACGGCGTGGGAACCAAGCTTAAAATCGCCTTTCTTACCGGCAGGCACAGCACCGTCGGAATAGACTGCGTCGCCATGTGCGTAAACGATATTATCTGCTGCGGGGCAAAGCCGCTTTTCTTCCTTGACTATATTGCCTGCGGAAAAAACGTGCCTGAAAAAATTGCTCAGATAGTTGAGGGCGTGGCAGAAGGCTGTGTTCAGAGCGGTGCGGCGCTTATCGGCGGCGAAACGGCGGAAATGCCGGGATTTTACCCCGAGGACGAATATGACCTCGCGGGCTTTGCCGTCGGAGTGGTGGACAAAAGCAGAATAATAGACAACAGCGCTATGAAAGAGGGCGACGTTATAATCGCACTTCCCTCAAGCGGGATTCATTCAAACGGGTTCTCGCTTGTCCGCAGGGTTTTTGACGTTGAAAACCGCGACCTTGAAAAGCCGGAGGACAGGCTCGGCGGCATATCGCTCGGCGAAGCGCTGTTAGCACCGACAAAAATTTATGTAAAGCCGATGCTGGCGCTTTTCGGGCAGATAAAGGTAAAAGGCGTCTCGCATATTACCGGCGGAGGCTTTTATGAAAATATTCCGCGCAGTATCCCCGACGGTTTCGGAGCCGCAATAAGAAAATCAGACATAAAAATACTTCCCATATTTAAGCTGCTTGCCGAGACCGGCGGAATACCCGAACGCGATATGTTCAACACCTATAATATGGGGGTTGGTATGAGCGCGGTCGTAGCCGAGGAGGACGCGGACAAAGCGCTTGAAATCTTAAAAGCCAACGGTGAAGACGCTTATATAATCGGAAGAATTGTAAAATCAAGCGAAAAGGTTACGATACTATGAGCAAAAAAATACGCATCGCCGTTTTAGTCTCCGGCGGCGGCACCAATCTGCAGGCGCTTATTGACGCGGAGCGTTCGGGAATTATAAAATCCGGCAGAATAAGTCTTGTAATATCGAGCAATCCCGAAGCATACGCGCTTAAAAGGGCTGAAAGCGCCGGAATAAAAACCGCCGTCTGCCAAAGGAAGGACAGAACGCAGAAGGAATTTGAGGAAAGCATAATCTCACTTCTTGACGGAAACGGAATAGAGCTTATCGTGCTTGCAGGCTTTATGTGTATTTTAAGCGAGAGCTTCACCTTCCGCTATAAAAAACGCATTATCAACGTTCATCCGTCCCTTATCCCCTCCTTCTGCGGCAAGGGCTTTTACGGACTTCGGGTGCATCAGGCGGCGCTTGACTACGGCGTAAAGGTAACCGGAGCCACAGTGCATTTCGTTAACGAAATACCCGACGGCGGCGAGATAATAATGCAGAAAGCGGTTGACATAATAGACGGCGACACGCCCGAAACGCTGCAAAAGCGGGTCATGACTGAGGCAGAATGGAAAATACTGCCGCTTTCGGCGGAAAAGGTATGCCGCGAAATAATAAAGGAGCAGAGCTGAAATGGACATTTACAGAATAAACGATATAGGCGCTCTTATAAAAGACAACGCTTATGTCGGCAGAGGAATCGTAATAGGCGCGTCTGCGGACGGTTCCAAGGCCGCGGCAGCATATTTTATAATGGGAAGGAGCGAAAACAGCCGCAACAGGATTTTTACCGAAAAGGACGGCGAGGTAAAAACCGAGCCGTTTGACGCTTCAAGGGTCGAAGATCCGTCTCTTATAATCTATTCGGCGGTAAGACGGCTCCAAAATAAGCTGATTGTTACCAACGGCGACCAGACCGACACAATATGCGATTTAATGAACGCCGGAAAATCCTTTAAGGAGGCGCTTGAAACCAGGGAATTTGAGCCTGACGCGCCCAATCTTACTCCGAGAATAAGCGGCATACTTTATTTTAAGGACGGCGGCTTTTCATACGAGATGAGTATTTTAAAAAGTATAGACGGTGCAGGCTCAGGCTGCTGCCGATATACCTTTTCCTATCCTATGACAGCGGGACTCGGACATTTCCTGCACACCTACGTCTGCGACGGCAGCCCGATACCAACCTTTCAGGGCGAGCCGGAGAGGGTGGAAATACCCGACGACATTGACCGGCTCACCGAAACGCTGTGGAACAATCTTAATAAAGACAATAAAATTTCCCTTTACGTATGCTATACCGACCTTAAAACCGGCAAATACGAGCATCGGATTATAAACAAGAATAAATGAGGAGAGGAAATTATGCCCGATAATAAGGATATATATATTTCACCCTTTTCGACACGCTACGCAAGCTTTGATATGCAGCATGTATTCTCCGAAAATTTCAAGTTCCGCACCTGGAGAAGGCTGTGGATAGCGCTTGCCAAGGCTGAAAAAGAGCTGGGACTCAATATTACCGACGAGCAGATAGCCGAAATGGAGGCGCATAAGGACGACATAAATTACGAGGAGGCGGGAAAACGCGAAAAACAGGTGCGGCATGACGTTATGTCCCACGTATACGCGTACGGACTTCAGTGCCCGAAAGCCGAGCCCATCATTCATCTCGGCGCCACAAGCTGCTATGTCGGAGATAATACGGATATAATAATTCTCCGCGAGGCGTCGGAAATAATTCAGAAAAAGGCGGCACAGGTGCTGAAGAACCTTGCGGAATTTGCCGAAAAATATAAAGCTCTTCCCTGCCTTGCCTACACGCATCTTCAGCCCGCGCAGCTGACCACGGTCGGCAAGCGCGCAGCGCTCTGGATGTATGAGCTTACGCAGGACATCGAAAATCTTGATTTCCAGCTTTCCCGGCTCAGGCTTTTAGGCTCAAAGGGGACTACCGGGACTCAGGCAAGCTTTATGGAGCTTTTCGGCGGCGACGAGGACAAGGTCAAAAGACTGGAGGCGCTTATAGCACGGGATATGGGCTTTGACGACTGCGTTCCGGTCTCCGGTCAGACCTATTCGCGGAAGGTTGATTCCTATTTCCTGTCGGTGCTTTCGGGCTTCGCGCAGAGCGCGTACAAATTTTCCAACGATATGCGGCTTTTACAGTCCTTCGAGGAAATGGAGGAACCGTTTGAAAAAAGCCAGATAGGCTCTTCGGCGATGCCGTATAAAAGAAATCCGATGAGATGCGAAAGAATATCCTCGCTGGCAAGATACGTTATAGCCGACTCGGTAAACCCCGCGATGACTGCGGGTACCCAATGGTTCGAGCGCACGCTCGACGACAGCGCAAACAAGCGCATCTCGGTTGCGGAGGCTTTTTTAGCGGTTGACGCCATACTTAATATCTATATAAATGTAACCTCAGGCATTGTGGTTTACGAAAACGTTATAAAAAAACGCGTGATGGAAAAGCTTCCTTTTATGGCGACCGAAAACATTATGATGGAATCGGTAAAGCGCGGCGGGGACAGGCAGCAGCTTCACGAGATAATAAGGGTTTATTCTCACGAGGCGGCGGCGCAGGTAAAGCTGCACGGCGGGGCAAACGACCTTATAGACCGCATTGCCGCCGATTCAAGGATTCCGCTTTCAAAGGAAGAAATTTTAAAAGAGCTTGACCCGGCAAAGTACACCGGCAGAAGCGCCTCTCAGACCGAGGAATTTATCAGAGAGGTTGTCGCTCCGATACTTGAAGGGCATTATACAGAGCCGGTAAACGCGGTTCTGAACGTATAAAAGGAGGACAAAATGAAAGAATTTGAACTTAAATACGGCTGCAATCCCAACCAGAAGCCGGCAAGAATTTTTATGGCAGACGGCTCTGACCTGCCCATTAAAATCCTGAACGGAAAGCCGGGCTACATCAACTTTCTCGATGCTTTTAACTCATGGCAGCTCGTAAAAGAGCTGAAGGAAGCCCTCGGTCTTCCCGCCGCTGCTTCCTTCAAACACGTAAGCCCCACAAGCGCGGCAGTAGGCACACCTCTTCCCGAAAGGCTTAAAAAAGCCTGTTTTGTTGACGATATGGAAAATCTTGACTCCTCTCCCCTTGCCTGCGCATATGCCAGAGCAAGAGGCACTGACCGCATGTGCTCGTTCGGCGACTGGGTCGCCCTTTCGGACGTATGCGACACGGCGACGGCGCTTCTCATAAAACGCGAGGTGTCTGACGGAATCATAGCCCCCGGATATGAGCCGGAGGCGCTTGAAATCCTCAAATCCAAAAGAAACGGGAATTACAATATCGTTGAAATAGACCCGGATTATATTCCGGAAGAAAAGGAGCGCAAGCAGGTTTTCGGTATAACCTTTGAGCAGGGCAGAAATAATTTTAGGATTGACGGCGCGCTGCTTGAAAACATCGTTACGCAAAACAAAAATATACCCGACAGCGCAAAGCGCGACCTTATAATCTCGCTTATCACCTTAAAATATACACAGTCAAATTCGGTATGCTTCGCCGCGGACGGTCAGGCTATAGGTGTGGGCGCAGGTCAGCAGTCGCGCGTGCACTGCACACGGCTTGCCGGCTCTAAGGCGGATACATGGTTTTTGCGCCAGTATGATAAAGTCTTAAGCCTTCCGTTTAAGGACGATATAAAAAGGCCGGACCGCGATAACATTATCGACGGCTACATAAACCGCAACGAGGAGGACGTCTGCGCGGACGGCATATGGCAGAAATACTTTACAGCGCGGCCCGAACCGCTTGCCGACGCGGAAATAAAGGAATATCTTTCGGGAATTTCAGGCGTGGCGCTGGGATCCGACGCATTTTTCCCGTTTGACGACAATATCGAGCGCGCGCACCGCAGCGGTGTTTCCTATATAGCGCAGCCGGGCGGCTCCATACGCGACGATATTGTTATTAAATGCTGCGACAAATACGGCATTGCCATGGCGTTTACCGGAATGAGGCTTTTCCATCACTGATATAAGGAGACAACAGATATGAACTTTTTTGACGAGCTTAAAAACTACGACGCGGAGGTGGCCGGCGCCTGCACAAAGGAGCTTGAGCGCCAGCAGCACAACATAGAGCTTATAGCCTCCGAAAACATTGTATCAAAGGCGGTGCTTTTAGCCGCCGGCGGCGTGCTTACGAACAAATACGCCGAAGGGTATCCAGGCAAGCGCTATTACGGCGGCTGCCAGTGCGTGGACATTGTTGAGGACATAGCACGCGAACGCGCCAAAAAGCTTTTCGGCGCAGAGCATGCCAACGTCCAGCCGCACAGCGGCGCCAACGCCAACCTTGCGGTCTTCTTTGCCCTGCTCCAGCCCGGCGACACCTATATGGGCATGAATCTCCAGCAGGGCGGGCATCTTTCCCACGGCTCGCCGGTAAATATTTCGGGCAAGTACTTTAATGTCGTTCCTTACGGCGTAAGCGAAGAGACCGAAATGATAGATTATGACCGGATGCGCGAAATCGCCCTTGAGTGCAGACCCAAGCTTATCCTCGCAGGTGCCAGCGCTTATTCGAGAATAATAGACTTCGCCCGCTGCCGCGAGATTGCCGACGAGGTCGGGGCTTACCTTATGGTAGATATGGCTCACATAGCCGGTCTTGTCGCCGCGGGGCTTCACCCCTCGCCCGTTCCGTACGCTGACGTGGTGACCACCACCACCCACAAGACCCTGAGAGGTCCGCGAGGCGGTCTTATCCTCTGCAAGGAAAAATACGCCAAGCAGATAGACAAGGCGGTCTTCCCCGGAACACAGGGCGGTCCTCTTATGCACATAATTGCCGCCAAGGCGGTGGCGCTCGGCGAGGCGCTCACCCCCGGATTCCGAGAATATCAGGCGCAGATAGTAAAGAACGCCTCGGCGCTCTGCGGCGGACTTATAAAGGAAGGCTTTGATATAGTATCGGGCGGCACAGACAATCATCTTATGCTTCTGAAGCTTATTAAAAACGGAATCACCGGAAAGGAGCTTGAGCACCGCCTTGACGAGGTGCATATCACCGCGAACAAAAACACGGTGCCGAACGACCCGCAGAGCCCGTTTGTAACAAGCGGACTCAGAATCGGCACGCCCGCCGTTACCACCCGCGGCTTTAAAGAGCCGGAAATGGCTAAAATCGCCAAATGGATAAGCGACACGGTCAACGATTTTGAAGCAAGCCGGAACAGAATCTCCGAAGAGGTTCAGGAGCTTTGCTCACATTTCCCGATCTATTAAAATAAACAGATCAGAGCCGGCTTTTTGACCGCCGGCTTTGACATTACAGGAGTAAAGA